>WQXU01000003.1 GCA_009781635.1 Treponema sp. | reverse complement strand
TCTACTCCAGTGCCTGTATTACTGGATATACTTCCAGCTTGCATGTTGAAGGTTCCGTTCTCATACACACGCACTCCACAACTATTGCCGGATATTTCTCCGTCATGCATGTTGAAGGTTCCATCTGAAATAGCTACTCCAGTGCCTGTATTACTGGATATACTTCCAGCTTGCATGTTGAAGGTTCCGTTCTCATACACACCCACACCACAACTATTGCCGGATATTTCTCCGCCATTCATTGTAAAGATTCCGTTCTCAGACACATTTACTGCGAGATAATAAGATGATGAATTAATGATTTTTGTTCCCTGATTCATTTCTAATGTTCCGTCTACTGAAACCACTGTATAATGAGATTCCCCCAGCAAAGTAATATTTTCTAGTTCAAGGGTAACACCTGTGCCTACAGCAAAAAGAAAATTATAATAACCATCATCATATGAAGGACTTACAGTCCTATTTGCACCAATACCTTTTAAAATAATAGTAATATTGTCTCTATAATCGTAATAAAGGGATTGTGGATCAATTACTTCATTCTCAGTAACTTCCAAAATATAAATAGTGTCGCTTTCTGCGTTGTCTTGCAGCCAGGCAAGCTTATTTGCAATTCCTTCAAGCAATTCAAATGTAGCAGTAACAGTATCCGTTGGATCACTTGTAATACTGCCTAAATTTTCGGATCGTGTTACAGTTACGGTTATTTCATGACCCAAATCATCAATTTGCAGTAAATAGTCTTCGCTATTTGCGCCTTCGATGGCAATCTCATTCCTGAAATAATCCTCGCTATTTGCGCCTTCGATGGCAATCCTGTTCCACTGATAAAATATTGTCCCGCTGCCTGTAAGATCGCCGGTGTCTGCTGTCAGCGTCTGTCCCACTAGAGCATCTCCAATTATTGTTACTGTTCCGGAAAGAGGATATCTGGTGAAATTTTCATCATTAAATACTACCGGGGCATCTTCTGTGCCGTAAGCGCTGCCAAGTTTATCATAGATATATATTACCTCATTGGCGCCGGTTCCCTTATCATCTTTATCCAGATAAATAGTCAAATAATAATAGCCGGCAGGAACATCATTTACAGTCCCCGATAATACTAAAGTATTGGCAATGATTCCTATACTGCGATCCAAAACCAGCAGGTTGATGATCTCTGCCTCTTCCTCAAATAACTTTTCCAGAGTGAATAATGTTACTGCAGCGCCTTCGGGATATGAAACAACGTAATTAAAAGTTCCGCTTCCGGTATTATCTATTTTATCAAGCTGAATATCTGCTGTTACAATTATATCGCCGCTTGTTACGTTAAACGGTTCAGACGTACCGCTTGCAGCAGGGGTGGTATCCTCTGCTCTGGCATAGGCCAATACCCTTACCTGCCATTGCCACTGCCAATCGTTTAATTCAAGCTCAAAAAGGAAATCATCGCCGGTTTCCAGTTCTATTAATTCCAGTGTGTCAATTATTTCATCGCTGTAAATATCCACTTTGGTGAATAAGACTTCGTATTTGGCAAACAGCATGCCTGGGTACACTGTCCGCTCTGATGTATTATTAACACCGATATTGATTAAAACTTTACCGTAACCCGGTGCAGCCATTGATGTATCAAAGAAATTGTCACAGGCGGTAAAGCAGAGAACAGCGAATAAAACGCTGTAAATAAATAGTTGTATCTTTTTCATTAGTTAGTTCCTATAATAATGTCTCTCTCCAATCGTGAGAGGAGTCGAGCTATAATCATTAAAACTATATGTAACAGTGATATTAGTATCGCTACCACCAAAAATAAAGTGAACAAAATGAGGCCAAGAGCCATCATAAGTAATCCAATTATTACTTATCATTCTTCTTTCGGTTACATGAAATGTTATTTGAGTTGCAGTAACTGTAAAAGTACCTCGATAAAAAACATATAATTCATCTTCATACACAAATGTATTTCCTGTAAATGTAAATTGTGTTGCTCCTCGATACCACCTTCCCTCAAATTTTCCTATGTCTACATAAGGTTCTACAATTTTAGTTGGAAGACTAGTAAGACTACCTCCACCTCCAGAACGACTCACTGTTACTGTAATGGTAGAACCAACATCACCAGATTGCACGGTGTAATCACTACTATTTGACCCTATATTAGTATTTCCTCGCCTCCACTGGTAGGTAATGGTGCCGCTGCCGCCAAGATTACTGGTAATTGCTGTTAGTGTATGTCTAACCATAGCAGTACCGGTAATGCTTACCATTCCGGTCAAGGGGGTATATACAGGCATACTGGTAACGCTGCCTATATTACCTGAACGGCTTACCGTAACAGTAATGGCATGCTCACTATCGTCATCCTGCACAATATAGGTTTGATTATTTGCATCATTAATAGCAATTCCACTCCTGTTCCACTGATAAAAAATAGTTCCGCTGCCGCCCAGACTGCTGGTGTTTGCCGTCAGCGTAGATCCAATCATAACAGTTCCGTTAATACTCACGGTTCCGGTCAGAGCAGTCTGTATCATTACGGTAATTTGGGTAAAGTATGGTTTGCCTTCATTCTCCACGTACAGGCCAATTATATAGTTCTTGCCGGTCTCCATGCCTTCAGTGTCAAATGTATATTCCAATTCGTTTCCGCCAGAGACGCCGTTTAATGTCCATTTATGGTTTGAATATCCACTGGTGTTAGGTGTAAATACAATTACATCGCCGGGCGTAATTTTGACGGTATTACCGGCGATTTGTTCGTCATCCTGCCTTCTAATACCGATAGTACCGTCATAATCCGCCCAATAACTTATAATGTTAATGCCCGCCTGTTGTTTTGTGGTTATTGAGATATGTGTCTGTGTGCCTGCTTCATAATTATTATTACTTGCAGAACGCGCATAGAACCAATATTCAGTACCGGCGGTTAAACCTGTAAAAACCGGATCGGTTTGCCAGTCTCTAAAAAGGGAATCGTTGTAGTAGTAGCTGTAGCTGTATTCAACATCCTGACCAGTACTTGCGGTTATAGAATTCAGGGTAACGTTGTTCATACCAGTAACGGCAGCACTTGGGCTGCCTACAGCTTCACCTGCAACTTTATAAATAACGATGCTTCCTGCTTCTAATCCGTTTATTTCGTCGTTATAATCTTCCAGCGCAGCAATATTAAAAGTAACAAGATATTCCCCGGCATTAACAGGTTCGGAATCAAGGCCGTTATACAATACCGTTATTGCCCCTGTAATTTTTTCTATTGGCGTTATATTTACAATTTTTGGATCTCCGTCATAGTTAAAGTATCCTGTTCCTGTGATGTAAAAATCATAAATATTTAGAGTTTGTATATCCTCCCGGTAAACTTTTATTGTATAAGTTCTGGAATTACCATTCTCTGCAATTACGCTAATATAAAATGTATTTTCTCCTATATTTAAATCTAACGGAACATTTATTATGCTGGAGGGATTTATTATATAAGCTTTAGTATCAGCCAAAATCGCTGTTATTGTAATATTTTCTATAGCATTTGCAACAATTACGTAATAGTAATGTGTATAAGGATGAAAATGAGACTCATGTTCACCTAATCCATATGCAAAAGACAGAAATCCCTCACTTACCTCCAGGCTAGTCAGGATATTATTACCTGACAATTGCAATTGTGTTTCATCATCGCAGGAACCAATAAATAATGCGAATATAAAGATAAGACCAAGCATTCCGGCTGCAGGCAGTAATTTCCTTATTTTATGTTTCATATATCCCCCTTTTTTCAATTATACCCACCTGTATGATAATAACATACCTTATGGTAACTAATCAATACCCTACAGTAAAGATATAATTAAATAAATACCAACCAATTAGATAAGAATTGAGGGTGCATGACTGATATACGCCTGATCCTGGCAGAAAATATGAAGAAATACCGCAAAATTCAGAGGATTTCACAGGAAAAGCTGGCTGAAAGGATAAATACTGCGCCAAATTATATAGCAATGATAGAAGTAGGAAAAAAATTCCCCTCCGCCGGCATGCTCGGACGAATTGCACAGGCTCTGAATGTTGACACTCCTGAACTTTTTACAACCAATACTGTAATGTTTATGTCTAATAATAATAAATCAGTTGAACGCCTGTACCAGGAAATATTATTTGATTTTGATAAATTTGAAAATGATTATAAACAATTTAAAAAAGCAATCTCTGAAAAAATCAAGCAGTGGCAACAAAGCTGATTGTTTTATTATATTCCTTCACAGTTCTGACATCCAATACTACAATAACTGGACAATTGTCCGACAATTGTATATATTCATTAAAGAGGTATAAAAATGGAATTTATGACTGTTCGCGAGTTAAGCAAGTCACCTAAAGATACGCTTTCAAGACTGTCTAAGTACGGTAAGGCTGTTTTGACCAATAACGGAAAACCGCAGGCTTTAATAATTAAAATTGATGGAGATAAGTTTGAACAAACTTTATCTCTCTTACAGAAACTTGAGTTTATGCAAAATCTAACCGAAATGAGACTAACTTCGTTACAGAACGGCAATACTAATATGTCTCTGGATGAAATTAATAAAGAGATTGCCGAAGCCAGAAAAAAACATAAATGAAAGTTGTTTTAGATACAAATGTACTTATATCCGCTATTTTAAGTAATGGCCCTCCTGCTGTTATAGCAGATTTAATGGCAAATGGAAAACTAATACCGTTTTACAATGAGCTTATAATTGAAGAATATTGGGATGTATTGCACCGGAAAAAATTTAATTTTCAAAATATACAAATAGATCGATTTTTAGATACAATAGTAAAAGCAGGTATAGCAGTAAAAGCGGATACTTCCAATTTAATCAAAATTCAGGATGAAGATGATCGAAAATTTTACGATGTTGCCATGGCATCGTTTGCTTACCTTATTACCGGAAATATAAGACACTACCCAAAAGAACCATTTATTGTCACCCCTGCCGAATTCTTAAAAATATATCAGGGCTCAGTCATTTAAAGCACGGTGTCAGAGATAAAGCAGGCGGTGACAGGCACGTTTTTCCTTGTTACAATGCTATATGATTAACAATGACTACAAATGTTTGGGTTCTGCGGCGGAAAAAAAGGTGGCTTTTTTCAAAAATGAGAAGATTTCATATTTTGCTTCTTCCATGATGGCGGGAATATACGTCGGGCTCTGCATGATAACGATTCTGGTTATGGCCGGAGCGCTTGATAATTTTGCGGGAATTAAAATCCTGCAGGGGATAAGCTTTGCAGCAGCGCTGAGCCTCGTTGTTTTTGCCGGGGCGGAGCTGTTCACAGGCAATGTTTTTGTTATGACAGCAGGGGTCATGCTAAAAACAGTCAAGGCCCTTGACGGGATAAAACTCTGCGTTTTTTGTTATTTGGGTAATTTTGCAGGTTCAGTGCTTATCGCAGCCCTTTTTCTGGGAACAGGTTATTTACAAGGGCCGGTGCTGGAAGCGGCGCATACTGCAATGTACAGTAAAACAGAACCTTTTTTCACAGAGTTATTTGTACGGGGTATTCTGTGTAACATTCTTGTTTGCGCAGGCGTTTGGTGCATGTACAGACTGCAAAGCGAGACCAGTAAACTTGTCATGATTTTCTGGTGTATATATATATTTGTTCTATGCGGTTTTGAACACTCAATAGCCAATATGACCCTCTTTAGTATGGAAGCCATGGCCGGCGTCAATGCAGCAACAATGGGCAAGATGCTTTTCAATTTATCAGCTACAACGATGGGCAATATAATCGGCGGCGCTGCGCTCTCATTGGCCTACTGGTCTATCGCAAGAAAAGCCGTGTAAAAAATTATACCTCTTGCGCAATAGCATCTATATCATTCTGCGAATCTTTTGTGTGACTGCTTGCTTCTTCAAGAATTCTGCAGCGCAGTACTGTTCCAGGCGGCGGAATTTTTCCTTTGCACCTGACAAGAGTTTTTAAATAATTATCTGTTATCCCGCGGCAATAGTTTTCTCTTTGTTTTTTTCCATCTTCAATTAAGACATCAACTTCCCTGCCAGCCCAGCGGCGCACATAGGCCGCTCTGCCCTGCCAGGCCAAATCCGTAAAAAGCTGCACGCGTTTAATCACTTCGTTATCTGAAACTGAACCGGAAAACGAAAAAGCAGGCGTGCCGTCTCTCTTTGAATAGGGAAACACATGTATCCAGGCAAAATCAAGCTTTTTTATCATTTCGAATGTTTCCTCAAATTCGATACCTGTTTCACCGGGAAAACCGGCAATAATATCACATGTTATAAATGGATCACGCTTTGCGCCGCGAAGAAGACAGACGGCTCTCTGCACGGTTTCGCCATTATAAGAGCGTCCCATTCTTTCAAGGATTTTTTTACTGCAAGATTGAACAGACAGGTGAAAATGAGGACGGATTCTTGAATGCGCCAATACACTGCACAATTTTTCATCTATCCTGTCAGGAGCAAGAGAAGACAAACGCAAAGCAATTTTTTCAGTATTATTTATCAGGTACTCCAGTAATTCCGCAAGACACCCCACTCCCCAATCCCTATTCCCCACTCCCTGCCCCCCGAGCCCCACTCCCCAATCCCTATTCCCCACTCCCCAATCCCCATTCCCTAACCCCTGATCCCTATTCCCTAACCCCCAATCCCTATACTGACAAATATTAACGCCTGTAAGCACAGCTTCTGCGTGATTTTGTTCAAGTATTCCAAGGCGTGACAAAACTTCGCTTGCATCGAGGCTGACACTGGCTCCGCGCGCAAGCCGGATTTTACAATATGTGCAATGATTATCGCATCCGTCCTGAATTTTTAAAAAACTTCTTGTATGACTGGAAAACTTCTGCGGATTAAACTGAAAAACAGCCGCTTCAGGCTTTTTGTTGCCTCCCTGCGTTTTTTCCCATTCCCTGACCGCTTCACAAATATCACTGCCGTAATTTATATGATTAATTAAATCCAGAATACTTTCTTTATAAACAATAAAAAGACGCTGCCTGCCTTGCCCTGCGGCAGTTTCCAGCTTCAGGAGGTCTTCCCTGTTTAATTGCGCATAACAGCCTGTAACAAGAACGCATGCATCAGGATAATCTCTCAAACATTTTCTGATTACACGCCTTGCCTTTTGGTCGGCCTTTGACGTTACGGCGCATGTATTTATGATAACTACAGAAGGGTTTAATGTTTCACGCAGGCAGGAAGCAAAACCCGCCTGTAAAAATGAGTCCGTTACAGCTTCGCTTTCAAGCTGGTTAAGTTTGCATCCCAGTGTTTGTACCAGAAAAGAAGACATTATTTACAGAACTATTGAGCGCCCATTGTACGTCTTATTCGTTCAATCCCGCGCTGTGCATCTGACAATTGGGAATTGAGAGAAAGCGCCCGCTCGTACGCTTCCATGGCGCTGCTTAACTCTCCTGCGCTTTCACGCGTATATGCAAGCCTTACCCACCATGCTGCATTGCCAGGCACCCAATGTACCGCTGTGGAAAGCGCAATATCAGCATGCCTGAATTTTCCCTGACGGATATATATCTCTCCCATAAAATAATAAACCTGATCGATTCTTGCGCCTTCGGGAGCAGACTGCGCATACTCCTGAAAAAATTGCAGCGCTTCATCGTTTCTGCCAAGGTAATAATTAATTTCTCCGAGAATCTGCGTTATCCGCACATCAAAACGGTGAATAGCCCTGCCGGCGCGCGCATAACGCATGGCCTCTTCAAAGCGGTTAAGCCGGATTAATGACCAGCAGATTACAACATGCGATTCCAGATTATTCGGGTTTATGGCGATTTCATCGCGGCATATCTGAACTGAACGCTCAAAATTGCCGGCACGGTATTCTGCAAGCGCATCAGGAGGCCTTGCCTGCGCATGGATATTAAAAGAAAGAACGGATAAAAGAAGGCAAACCGCAGGGAAAAAATATTTTCTCATAGATTATTTTTCCCGACCATTGTGCATCTGCCGTTGAATATACAGCCTGTTTCCATATATATTTCCGGCGCCGTTACATTTCCGGACAGTCTGCCTGTAATAGTGACTTCAACTTTTTCTACAGCGGTAACATCACCCTTAACTTTACCGCGGATAAGAACACGCAGGGCGTGAATATTGGCGTTTACGATCGCATTCTCGTCTATAACAAGCAAACCGGTAGCGCTTATTTCTCCGGAAACCTTGCCTCTTATAAGAAACGGTTTTTCAAAGCGCAATGTTCCCGTAAAATCAATATCTGAAGACAGTATTGTGTCAAAATCAGCATCTTCAAGAAAATCATTGTATACTTCAGTCATTGCTGCCCCCGTATTTCTGCGATTATAACAAAATATAAAAGCTTGCGCAAGCCGGAAAAAGGTGGTACCATAAATTTGATGCTGTTTATCGATGAATCATGAAACTTTGTTTCATGTTCAGTTTCATTACGGCTATTGGGCCGGATAATTATGGAGGTTAACATGGACTTTGTTTCGGAAATGAAAGCAAAAGCTGCATCTTCACCTAAAAGGCTTGTTTTACCCGAGGGTATGGACGAGCGTATTATCAGAACAGCCAGAGTGCTTCTGGATCAGAAACTGGCGGCAGGCGTTACACTCCTTGGAAAAGTTGCAGAGATTCAGAAAATTGCAGTAGCAGAAGGCGTAGATCTTGAAGGTATCGATATTATTCATCCCGGAATTGACACTCATCTGGAAAGATATGCCGAAGAATATTATCAGCTTAGAAAAAATAAGGGAATGACAAAAGATCAGGCAAGAATTGATATAACAGACACATTGCGCTGGGGCGCCATGATGGTTTATTTACAGGATGCGGATGCAATTGTCGCCGGAGCTTTAAATCCAACAAGCGATGTGCTTAGAGCCGGCCTTTCAATTATAGGAACTGCGCCCGGCATTAAAACCGCATCTTCCTGTTTTGTAATGACAGGTTTGGATCCTCACTACGGAAAAGAAGGCGCAATGATTTTTACTGATTGCGCTGTTGTGCCCGATCCTCTTGCTGAACAGCTTGCAGACATTACAGAATGCGCAGCCCAGTCTTGCCGGGAATATTTAAGCGTTGAGCCGGTTGTCGCCCTCTTGTCTTTTTCAACCAAGGGTTCTGCCAAACATGATCATGTGACGAAAGTACAGAATACTGTTGAAATTTTGGAAAAAAGAAATCCCGGTTTTGCTTTTGACGGTGAATTACAGGCCGATGCCGCGCTTGTTCCGTCCGTACTTGATAAAAAAGCGCCCGGCAGCTCTATTCGCGGAAAAGTCAATGTCCTTGTTTTCCCGGATTTAAATTCGGGTAATATAGGTTATAAACTGGTGCAGCGTTTGGGGAATGCCCAGGCATACGGTCCATTTTTACAGGGCTTTGCAAAACCAATCAGCGATTTATCAAGAGGCGCGTCTGTTGATGATATCGTAACAACTTGCACTGTAACATTGGCAAAGGGAGCATCTAACTAATTTTAATATAATGATAATCAAAATTGATTTTTAACTGCTGTTAGTGCCGGAGCAGTAAATTTTCCTGCATCAAAAATAGTAGTTGCTAATTCTATAAATACAAGTCTATAATGGATCATTATTCTATGATCCAAAATGTTTAAGGGGGAACAAATGGCAACAATAAAAAAAACTGCCGGAGCAAAAACTGCTTCAGCAAATACTGCAGTGAAAAAAACAGCTGTTAAGGCAGCAGCGGCAAAACCGGCCGTAAAAAAAGCAGCGGCGAAACCAGCAGCAAAAGCAGCGGCGAAACCAGCAGCGAAAGCAGCGGCAAAACCGGCAGCGAAAGCAGCGGCAAAACCGGCAGCGAAAGCAGCGGCGAAACCAGCAGCAAAAGCAGCAGCAAAACCGGCAGCGAAAACAGCGGCGAAACCAGCAGCAAAAGCAGCGGCAAAACCGGCAGCGAAAGCAGCGGCGAAACCAGCAGCAAAAGCAGCGGCAAAACCAGCAGCGAAAGCAGCGGCAAAACCGGCAGCGAAAGCAGCAGCGAAACCGGCAGCAAAAGCAGCGGCAAAACCGGCAGTGAAAAAAGCAACCGGAGCAGCCGATGTAAAATTCCGCAATCTCTTTGATGCCTATGCTCAGGGAAAGCTTCCTTTTGCCCACGGTTACATCGTTTCTTCATTCTTCAGTGAAAAAACCAATTATTCAATTTATGAAATTGTATCTTATGCAGGGGTTAAAGAAATTTTTCCAACTGCAGAAGGCTTGCAATTTATTACAGGCGGCAAGAAATTATACATTCTTGTAGAACCTGACACCTATCAGATTAAATTCCAGGAACCTGTTTCAAGAGCGGAAGGAGAAAAAATTCCAAAGCGGTTCAGCGAACTGGAAATTATAACTGCAAGAAACCAGGCAAAGATAATGGTTGCAAAAGAACCCAATGAATCTTACGGTTCGTTTACAATTTTAAAACCCATGGGTATTAACTTTTCAATAGTTTTTTATGATCTGCCGGATGTGTATGATACTCTCGGAGCTTTCTTTGTAGATTCTCTTAACAGATTCAGAAAGGTTCCGGAATCTGACGCCAAAAAAGCTGCTCAAATAATTATATCTACCATAAAAAAATCAATGGGCTTCCAGAGCGAATTTCAGTAATTTGCCAGCGGTTTACGGTTTAGTTACAGCTGTAAACCGCTGTATATTTAAAAATAGTCTAATGCCGTTTTTTACGGCACATCCAAAAAAAAATACCATAAGAGATATCCTATGAAAAAAAATGTAATATTTTGTTTTATATTGTTAGTTTTGTTTATTCATAATATAAATGCTCAGCAGCTTGGTGAATTATATTCAGACAGAACCTTTTCCATGTCAATGCCAAGAGGATGGCAAACAATGGATTTTAATCAGAAATATTTAAGTATAGTCGGACCGGTAGACGGAGGACTTACTCCGAATATCGGTTTTGCGGATGAAGATTATTCAGGAGCAATTTCAGGTTATATTGATGCGGCATTAGCTTTATTTCCGCTAATTTTTTCTGATTTTACATTATTGGCAAGATCTGGTTTTACAACAAACTCTGGAATTACAGGCGAAAGCATTACATACCGGGCAACTATGGGCAGTATTCAGGTAAGACAAAAAATGTATGCTTTTCCAAACAGAGACGGAACATCAGTATTAATAATAAGCTGTACTGCTCCATTAACGAACGGCGAAAGGTATGACCCCATATTTGATGCGTCTGTAAAAACATTTAACTGGACAAGATAATCATCAATCTATAAAAAAAAAGGCTGCCCTTAGTGTCCTGTAAATAACAGGAACCAGGACAGCCTTTAACAAGCAACTTTAATAATTTTACTTTGCTGCTTCTGTCTTGGCAATTTCTGCCTGAGCTACTGCCAGTAATGCAATAGGTACAGAATACGGAGAGCAGGAAACGTAGTTTAATCCTGCATCCATACAGAAACGTACGTTTTCAGGGTTGGCGCCATGCTCGCCGCATAAACCGCACACAAGATCAGGACGTGTAAGCCTTCCGCGGTCTGTAGCAAGAGCTATAAGTTCTTTTACTCTTGGATCCAGAGTCGAGAAGGGATTGCCGTTTATAAGGTCGAACAGAGTGTAATCCGGCATAAATGTTGTAAAATCGTCCCTTGAAATACCCAAAGTTGTCTGGGTTAAATCGTTGGTGCCGAAGCTGAAGAAACGTCCGTATTTTGCAATATCTCCGGCGCCAAGAGCAGCGGCTGGCAGCTCTATCATGGTTCCGATCTTGTACTCTACTTCCTTCGCTTTTAATTCCTTGCGTAGCGATTCCTCAATATCGACAATACCCAAATAATTGGAACCTTCAATCTTCTTGCCGTATGCAATGAGTTTTAATTCTGCGTCATTCATTACAATTGGAACCATAATTTCCGGTCTTGCATCGATTTTTTCGGTGCGCAGTTTGTAAGAAGCTTCAAATATCGCTTTTACCTGCATTGCGTATATTTCGGGGTACGAGACTGCAATACGGCAGCCGCGATGACCGAGCATCGGGTTAAACTCATGCAGAGCGTCAATACGCGCTGTAATGTCAGCTTTGGACGGCTTGGTGTTTTTTGTTTTGGTAACATGATTAATGTAAGCCTGCATTTCCTCGTTGCTTCTTGGCATAAACTCATGAAGAGGAGAATCCAAAAGACGTATGGTTACTTCTTTTCCCGCCATTACTTTCATGATGCCGTAGAAATCGTCTCTCTGCATAATCTGAAGTTTATTAAGAGCTTTCTGGCGTTCTTTTTTATCGTCAGTCAAAAGCATGTCACGGAAAACATTAATGCGATCCGCCTTAAAGAACATATGTTCTGTACGGCAAAGCCCAACGCCCTCTGCTCCAAAGCTTAGCGCCAAAGCAGCATCCCGGGGAGTATCGGCATTACAGCGAACATGGAAATCTTTAAGGAATGATTTTGAAAGTTCGATAAAATCAAGAAGCCCTGAGCCTTTGGGATCCGGTTCGATTAAATCGGCAACTCCCAGATAGACTCTTGATTCACCGTAGAAAGGAACATCAATAGTGATGTAATCGCCTTCAGAGAAACTCAAGCCTTCAAGCGTCGCCTTTTTCCCCTTAATTTTTAATGTAGGCGAAACTAAAGATACTTTCCCATACTGACGCGCAACTACAGAGGCGTGAGCTGAATAGCCGCCCTCCGCTGTTAATACGCCGGTGCTTACTTCGATTGCTTTTACGTCTTCTGCAAAAGATGATTCAAGAACCAGAATACAGCGGTCATCTTCGCCGTGCTGCGCAGCAATTTTTTTTGCTTCTAAAAGCGTGTCTGTACTGAAATAAACACGTCCGATAGCAGCGCCGGGTGCGCCTGCAATACCGCCCTTCCACGACTTGAACCCCTTTACGCTTGCTGTATTTATTACAGGATGCAGAATTTCATTAAGCCGTATCGGATCGATAATTTTAATAATATATGAGGTGTCGACAATCTTGCGCTTTGCAAGATCCAGAAGGAGTTTTAAGTCCGCCTGGGTGGATTTTTGATCTACAAGCCTTTGTTCAATGAGCCACAATTTGCCGTTTTCAACTGTAAAACGTACCTGGCGGATTTCCTTGAACTTGTCTTCAAGAGTCCAGCCGATTTTTTCAAGCTGTTTAAGGTGAGCAGAATCAATCTTGTTAACTTCATGGCCTGTCGCGCCGATTTCGTTGAA
This sequence comes from Treponema sp., assembly GCA_009781635.1. GTDB lineage: Bacteria > Spirochaetota > Spirochaetia > Treponematales > Breznakiellaceae > WQXQ01. The sequence continues at coordinate 129,180 of WQXU01000003.1, read as the reverse complement.
CTTGCCGGTGTAATAATTACCCTGAAGTTTTTTCTCTCCCGTTACGACATTGCGGCTGAAAAAATAGCCGGAGCAGGAATCTTTACCGTAGTTTCCGTATACCATAGGCTGAACAACAATAGCTGTATCATTGTCATTTTGCTCGTCAATTTTAAGCATTCTTGAAATTTCACTAATTGTAAACATAAGCTGGGCATCAGCATCATCAAAGAAACCCTTGGGAAAGTATTTGGCATATTCATCCATGTACTCTACTGCGGATTTTCTTTTCGGCAGCGGCTTGTCATCATCTTTGCCAAGTTCATTGGAAGGCCCTTTTAATCCCAAAAGACGTCTTAAAAGTTTTAATTTATCGGAAATTTCATCTTTTTCCTTGGGCTTGTCTTCCAGTTCCTTGATCCTTTCCTGGATCATCATCATTCCGCATATAAGGAATAAAACTTCATTTACAGCAAAATCATTTCCTACCCATTTGGCAAAACCGTTTATAGTTGGTTTTACAAGACCGAAGTTATGCAAAGCAGGGTAAGCTGATATTGCCATGTTTGATGAAATTATCACCTTTAAAAGCATGGGGTTATCAGTATCCCCGTAATTCTTGCCGACAAGCTTTGAGCATTTTCCCAAAAGATCAAAGATGTCTTTCTTTATAAGCTTAATATCAATATCAGATGCAAGTTCAGTATCCAGGATAAACCCGGGCAGGATAGGAAAGCCAAGTTCGGCAAATTCATTAGCCTGACGGCCGCGAATACCCAGCAACTCTGAATTAACTTTCGCAGGTATTACGTCATTCTGGCTGAAATAATGTAATCTTGAGTCCATATAACTTCCTTATTTAAAACAGTTTTAGCACGGAATTAACCGGGCCGTGCAGGAATGCTTCGAACATTTGACTGGCTCCCTGCGACAGATAACGCTGCAGCTTTGCTACATCCTGAATATTATCCCCTGCTACGGCAAATTCAATAGCAGTGCCGTGTTTTACCTTGCCCCATTTAAACAGGGAGTTAATGTCTAAAATACGCTCGTTCTCATAATAGATGAATACTTCCAGACTTGGATGTTTTGCCTTATAACTAGCAACGATTTTCTTCCAGGCTTCGACGTTTCCGTTATGAAAAAGTTCATTCTTTACTACTACGGCATATCTTGGAGTCATCCTCTTTGTTCCGCCGGAAGATTGAACCACCGGTACAGGCGCTGCTTTCTTTGCAGGAGCCGCTGCTGCAGATGTTTTCTTTGCTGCAGCCTTACCCTTGACAGCCGCCTTTGGTTTAGCGCTCTTTGGTTCCGAAGCTTTTTTAGGTTTGGAAACTTTTTTAACGGTAAACTTACCCTTTGTAAGAGAAGCCGGAGCTGTTACCTTGGAACCCTCAAAAAGTTTTAAGGCAAGTTCCGCCGCTTTTACACAATTATCGTTTGTTGCGCCGCCCTGAAAACCTGCATAAATCACCATCAGTTCGCGTTTGCGTAATTGACCAAATCCTTCCAGTTCTTCAATTACCTTGGGATTAGCTATTAAAAGCCCAAGTTCCGGATGATAGTAAGCGGCAATAAGATCAACGCCGTTCCACTTTCCAAATTCTTTTGCAAGAACCGATAAATCACTAACTGTATTTGAAAGATTGGTTGAAGCTGTCTTATAACCAAGTTTATCAACAAGCAGCATTCTTAAAAGAAGACCTATTCTGTTGCTTGTTAATTCGTTATCATCCATTTCATAAATAATATCGCCGAGATTACCGGCGCTTGCAGCAATTTCCATTGTTTTTTTAATATGTCTAACCGCGCTGTTAAAACCTGCACGGGTAGAAAGCATTTCAAGATTAACGGTATCCGCCATATCTTCTCCTTGATTTTTGAAAAAAAGCGCCCCCGAGAAATTACCGGGGGCGCCTGGAAAACACACTCGCATTGGAAACCTGACTTTTTTTAAAAGCCAGGTTGTTATCCTTACGTTACCCTATTAAAGTTCTGCAATTCCGCCGCGTCCGCCTTTCTTGGCTTTTGCTCTTGAATCAACAACACCCTTCTTCTTGGGAGCTGCCTTGGCTTTTGGAGCCGGGATTGCCGCCGGCCTTGGTTTCGGAGCAGGAGCTGCAACAGCGGTAGTATCTTCTTCAACAATGGTAGCAAAGGACTGATTAATGTCTTCGCGAACTGTTGATCTTCTGCGGCTGAATGACGCAAATGCGGCATCCTGGAAGCCCTTGGATACGCCATGGAGGAATTCGTTAAGAACGTTTGCCATTGCATCCAATGTAACTTTCTTTCTCTTGATGGAGGTTATGTCTACATCAAGGAGAATACCCGGCTGCAGGTGGTATGGGTTAATCATGTAATCGAATCTGTAGTATTCTTTTTCAAGCCACTGAAGCCTTTCTTCCATTACACGTCTTTCGATTGGATAAAGGAAGTCGTACATTTTTCTCATTCTGTCGCGCATCCTTATAATTCTGGTGCGGATTCTGTCTTTTTCATAAATGTACGTGCGGTTTGACTTTTCAACTTCGGTTTCTGCCGATTTAACAAAGGAAATTTCGTCCCAAACCTTGGCAATGTCTTCATAGACCGGTTCGCCTGATTTTTCCTTGATTGTCTTGCGGATCTTGCTCTTGTTCTTTTTCGCCAGATCTTCAAAGTCATTAACTGCAAAAAAGCTCTTTTTATCCTGATAAATAACTTCAAGAACATCCCAGAGGTGCTGAACTTCAGTTTCAAAGCTCTTAATCTGGACATCATAGGCCTTGCGGTCTTCGATGAGCTGCGCATTGTCAAAGTAGCGAAGCTTGATGCCATAGCGCTCGTCCGGAAGATTTACAATATCAGTGTCTTCATATTCGCGAATAATTACTTCGCGGCCGTTTTTAAGGTTTTCGATGTACTGATATCCCATTTTTGAGGTGTCAAGAATCGCTGTGATGGAGTTGATCGCCGTGTTAAAACCGCGGTTGCGGATATTTTCCATGTCGATGATCTTCTTGATATTCTCGCGGATATTAAGGGCATCGAAGGATTCAGGATCAATTTCGGCGCGGAGGTCTGTGATTCTCTCCATTAATTTCTTTGCCATGAAAGTATAGCGCTTGGATTTGGGATCGTCAATTTCATCATCTGTTAAACCGTCTACCCTGTTAAGCTTGGTGAAAATAATTTCACTGTCTGAAAGCTCTTCAAGACCCTGATCGATTCTGTCGTCTTTAATCTGTTCGATAATTTTGTCAATTGTGTCGATGATGTGTTTTGCGATTAAATCTTTGATAAGGAATTCAACCGTTACCTGATAATGGAAAATCGGGCTTATAAGTTCTGCATCAAGAATGTTGACAGAAAGTTTTACGTCAGTTACGGTCTTTGGCTTAAGCTGGTTGTCTTTGAATGCGCACTTTACAATTGAATATGCATTTTCACCGCGGACAAACGCGCCTGTATCTGTTTTCTGGCGAAGGATGCTGTTGGTGTGGGTTTCAAGTTCGTTGACTCCCCTTTGAATGTGGCCCTGAAGATGGCCGTACATATTTACAACTGATTTCTCAATTTCGCCGGTGTTGAACTTGTCGGCTCCGCCTACTTCATCCAGCAGGATGGCGATTTCTTTCGGCGTATAGCGTGACAGGACTTTTGTTTCTTCCCTGTCAACAAAGTTACGCACTTTCTTTACCATTTCATCTTCGCTCGTTACCATGTAACGGTTGAACATGTTCTGGTAATTTTGGTTGAAGTAATTATACAGCTTTTCTTTTAAGCCGCCCATTATATCAAGGCGCTCTAAAACGTCCTTGGGCAGCCTTGCTGTCAGGTGGTGGATAACCTTATTGGTCTCTTCCTCCAATAATAAATTAACTTCAGCCTGCTGATCACGGTATTCCTGGGCTAATGAATTGCGTGAACCGACTGCGCTTGGTTTCTCCGGATGGAACACATTCGGGGATTTGGGCAGATCAATTGCTCCCATATAACTCTCCTTAAATAATTTTTTTATACTACTACCTTTTTAAAGAATAACACATTTTCAATTTGATTGTAAAGCCTTTTTTCCGAATATATCTTCTATAAAAAAGCCTAGCCAATTTCCGGAAAATATGTTAAAATACAGGTATGAATAATAAAAGCCTCAAAACCGTCAAATTTCTCCTGCCGCTTGTTTTAGCGGTATTTTGCGGCCTTTCAAGCCTTTTTGCCCAGAGAGCCCCGATAAACGTAAATCTGATAATCGACAGTTCCGCCTCTTTTTCTGCCGTAAAAGATGAAGTTACCGCGTGGATTTCAAGCCGCCTGGATGAGATACTGGTAGACGAAGACAGAATCACTGTCTGGAGCGCCGGAGATGAAGCCAGGATCATTTATACAGCCAGGATAGATGCAAGCGCAAAGGAAGCCGTAAAAAGAAGCATCCGGGATATTTCTCCTTCCGGCGATAATCCTGATTTTTCCTCGGCTTTAAGAGAAGCGGCTTCCAATCAGAGTACGCCCTATGGTTACACACTGCTTGTAAGCGCGTCTTCCGATGCGCTTTCTTCGGTTATTGGAAACCCGCAGAGAAATCTTCTGCGCTTTTCCAGAGTCGAAGAATTTACTTCCTGGCGCGCGCTTGTTGTCGGATTAAATCTTGATGCAAGAGTTTCAAGGGCAGCAACTGCTTATTTTAACAACTAGCAATGATTAATGTTTGACATCATACTTTCATTTTTTGCTCGCAATGAATCTTTTATCCTTACCACTCATGATTCACCTGATGCAGACGGGCTTGGAGCTGAGCTTGTCTTTGCTTTGATCTTAAAAAGGATGGGCAAGAAGGTAAGGATAATAAACTCGTCCGCTGTTCCTAAATATCTTCATTTTATTGACTGCGAAGAAAGCCATGATTACTGCAAAATAGAGGTATGGAATTCCGATGAACATTCCTGCATTCTGGAAGACTCATCGCTTGTTATTCTGGATACATCGGAGGAACATCATCTTGGCTCCATAAGAGAGATCATTAAAAAGGTAAAAGAAACATTTATTATTGATCATCATGAGCCGAAACCTGCATCCAGGTTAAGGGGTTTTGTGGATTCATCGGCATCTTCTACATCGGAGCTGTCGATAGAACTTGCCTGTGAGCTTGGAGCGGAACTTGATCCGCACACGGCAACCGCAGCCTATGCCGGTATTGTTTTTGACTCGGGGTTTTTTGCCTATCCAAAGACAAGCATAAGGACATTCAAGGCTGCAATAAAAACCCTTGAATGGGGAGCAGCTCCGAATCATATTTATAAAAAGATGATGGAAAACTCATCATTCGCATCGCTTCTTCTTCAGAAACAGGCGCTTTCGAATCTTGAATTTCATGCGGGAAGAAAGCTTGCCGTAATGATCCTGCGCTGGGAGGATTTTATAAAAGCGGAAGCGGAATTCGATGAAGTAGAAAATATTGTCGGCATCCCTTTAAAGGCGCGGGAAGTGGAAATTTCCATTTTATTAAGGGAAAAGGAACACGGAGAAGTTTTCTGTTCCCTGAGATCCAAGGGCGCATTAAATGTTTCAAAAATTGCCCAGAATTTCGGAGGCGGGGGACATGTTACTGCCGCAGGTTTTCGCAGTTATATAGGTATGGAAGAAATTGTAAAAAAACTACTGGCCTGCGTGGAATCACGGCTATAAAAAATAAAAGTAGGCGTTTAATGAATAAAAGTTTAATTGGTTTATATATTTGCATCGCATTATTATCTGTTTTTGTAATAATATTTCTGGCTACAGGTTCCTGGAAGTTTTTTTTTCAACCGGAAGCAAATGAGGATACAAGGACAAGAATTGTAACTCCGCGGGAAATAGACATAAATTCAATTGCAGGGCAAACGGGTGTTATTACATGGGAAGAAAGCCTTGTCACCAAGCTGCCAATGGAAGACGGCGAAATAGTTATCGCTGTTCTGAACAGGGAGAGTGAATTCGGCCATGCAGAAGAGCAATTTGTTATTTACCGCATAGCCGCCGATTCTTTAAGCCCTGTGTATATAACATTCATAAGCTACGATGAAGGGATCAGGGGATACAGGCGGATGTGGAATGATGATACTGCCGCAACAAGGGCAGAGACTGCAACCATTTTCAGCCAGGATCTTGTCGGCGACAGAAACTTCTGCATCATTGTAACAGGGATGAATGCCAATAACGAACACACCATGACCATTTTCAGGCGCAGCCCCAATCAGAGTCCGCAAGCGCCGTTTAACAAAATAGCTCAATTACAAATCGCAGGCTCTATTATCATCCAGGAAACCCCCCGTACCCTTGCGTATCAGCAGGGAATTACAAGAGGGCAGAATTTTAATATTGCAGCATACGGCCAGGACAGCGCATCCGCCAATATACTGGATCAAATTGAAACGATTTATTCTTTTAATCCTTCAAGGGAACAATTTGAACAGATTAGTATCTCCAGAATACCAGGATCTCAAATTGAGCAGAGGCGGCTCAGGCAGCTTTTAAGCGGGGTACCCGGGGTTTTTGAAGATTTTATTAACGATCTTTGGTATTATATAAGCCCCCAGGGCACAATAGATACAAACCAGTTTCTATATTTTGATCCTGCGGGAAAAGAAATAATCTTTTTCGGCGATGAATCCCAGCAGGTTTTCCGCTGGCAGACTTCTACTCCCACCCGCTACGGCCTTTATATAAGAACACAGAATATCTCCATAAGCACGCTGCTTCGGTTTATCGATATTGAACTTGAATCGCTGGACAGGATAAAACTAAGAGTTATTGAAGATGTCCGTTTAAAAATTGCGGTAAGCACACCCTGGGACGGCTCCTACCGCCGCGCAGGCGCGATGAATATAAGGGAAACAGTATCGCAGATAAATCCTTTCATGGACGCTGTTTATGATTCATCATGGGGTAGAATGCAGTTTTTAAACTCGGGTGAATACACAATTAATTCAGGTATGAATGAGTCTGCTGCGCCAAGGGGTGCAAGTCCTCTTGGCAATTCCAGAAGAGGGCGCTATGTTCTATACACTGTTGATGACAATAAATTAATTGAGTTCCGGCCCGCCGATGGCGAGGAAAAACGCCTTGTTTACAGAATGGAAACTGCAGCCGGTGTTGTGATCTTATCCCGTGTCAGGGTGGGAACTACAGGCGTGCAGGATTTACTTGAACCGCCTGTAACGCTTACATTAATTGAATAGTCTTAAACTACTCCCTGATCCAGCATTGCCTTTGCGACTTTTTTAAAGCCTGCGATATTGGCGCCCAGTACAAAGTTGCCGCTCTTGCCGTACTCTTTGGCTGCGCTGTCTATGCTGTTGAAAATGCCTGCCATGATGGTTTTAAGTTTGGCGTCCACTTCATCGAACGACCATGAAAGACGGGTTGAGTTCTGAGACATTTCAAGGCCGGAAGTTGAAACGCCGCCTGCGTTCGCCGCTTTGCCGGGGAAGAATGCTACGCTGTTATTAAGCAGGTGTTCTGTTGCGTCCATTGTTGTAGGCATGTTTGCGCCTTCGCCGACAATTTTACATCCGTTTTTGACAAGACTTTTTGCATCGTCAATAAAGAGTTCGTTCTGTGTGGCGCAGGGAAGAGCTATATCGCAGGCAATGTCCCATACCCTGCCCTTGTCAGCTTCGGTATAAACTGCGTCTTTATGAAGCTCGGCGTACTTTGTAAGCCTTTCTCTTTTTACCAGTTTAATATTTTTAATGGAATCAAGATTGATGCCGTCTTTTTGGAAGATAAACCCGTTGCTGTCAGACATGCTGATTACAGTTGCACCCAGGGAAATTGCCTTTTGCGCAGCAAAGATAGCGACATTGCCGCTTCCTGAAACAACAACTTTTTTCCCTTTAAAACCGTCACTCTTTCCTTTTAAGTATTCATCTACTATATAAACAAGTCCGTATCCTGTGGCTTCGGTTCTTGCAAGGCTTCCGCCCCAGGTTAAACCCTTGCCTGTAAATACTCCCGTAAAATTATTTACAATTCGTTTGTACTGACCGTACATAAAACCAACTTCCCTGGCTCCTACTCCGATATCTCCTGCCGGAACATCAGTGTCAGGGCCTATGTGGCGGTACAACTCTGTCATAAATGACTGACAGAAACGCATTACTTCATTTTCGCTCTTTCCCTTGGGATCAAAATCACAGCCGCCCTTACCGCCGCCCATGGGAAGTCCTGTAAGAGCGTTTTTAAAAGTTTGTTCAAATCCAAGGAACTTAATAATACTTTGATTTACAGAAGGATGGAAACGTATGCCGCCCTTATAAGGTCCAATAGCGGAATTGTACTGAACCCTGTATGCGCGGTTAACCTGCACATTTCCGGCATCGTCTGTCCAGGGTACACGGAAAACAACAAGGCGTTCAGGCTCTATAAGCCGTTCTAATAAACCAGCTTTTTCATAGACAGGATCATTGTCAACGATGATCCTTAAAGATTCCAATACTTCTTTGGAAGCTTGTATAAACTCACCCTGTCCTGCGTCTTTTTTTTCGGTTAATGCAATAATTCTGTCTATGTAGCTCATATATTTTCCATGTCTCCTATGGCTTCTTATATATTTTTATAGGGGGAAAGTCAAGACAGATTAAAACGCAGTCAGACACCGGCATTCGGCGTCTGACGCTGTAATTATTTTATTCGTCTAAGATTATCAAGCTCAGAGCGCGGCATTTCCAAAAGAGGCGAATCTGTTGAAAAGCTCCTTAATAATGAACTAATATTTGCAACAAATGAAGCTTCGTCAGTAATCCCTAAACTTGCAAGCGTATCGCCGCTTTCGATAGATATATATTCTGCTATAGCCTCATCACCGGAAAGTCCTGAAGGAGGTACAGATGTAATTGATGAAGGATAAACAAAAAATTGAACCACATAACTGCTAAAAGGAACCGGAGAAAATGAACTAATCGCTTCTGAATACATCATAAAGTTAATTGTGCCGAAACCAGTATCAACGCCATAACCATAGTAAAGCTCCTGCATCGAAGCATTTAAAAGCAGGATTTTTCTGACCATTCCAGATCCCGCAAGGGTTTCATAAGGCGTATCCAATTCTACTTCGCCTCCTACCGGTGGAAGTCCGGCATCCGAATCAAATACCAGGTTATAAGATGCTGCAGAAATTGGCGTATTGGCGGATGTAATTGAAACACCTGCCGCAAGATAATTACGGATTCTTATACCGTCACTAACAATATTATAAACATCAAAAGTACCGGAACCTGCCCAGCGTGTTGTGGTATTGGGCAGATATAAAGGCGCGGTAATGGTATATGTCGATCCATTAAAAGCCGGATCGTCTATTTGATGTAAATCCATACCGGCAACAGCGTACAGAACAGGTCCTGTACTCATCAAATATGCCGTCATATCAGCTTCAACGTCCCCGGCAGATGTTCCCGCTGGAAATACAAAAATATAACTAAAATCTGATCCTTCCTGTATTTGTGCAAAAGTTATACCGCTAATGATCAATGTTTTAAAATCATCGCCTCCGGTAAACAGAGATGAAATTAATGCGGATTCAAGAAGTGCAGTTGCGCCAACTTGCGTTTCAGCAGAGGTAACCTGTACATTTTCCATTTTGTATAAATAATATTTACTGTCCGGATGTTCCGGGAAAAGATCGACAGAAATAAACCAGATATCAAATGTTCCTGTACCGGTCCAGTTACTTTCGAAATAGGAAGAGGCAGATGACAGAGGTATTGTAATAGAATATGTTGGGCCGTTTTGCTGCAGTGCATCATCATCTATATCATCGTTGCTTGCGCCGGCTACAATCCTGTTACTGAATGTCCCATATTCAGCGTCAACCCATCCAATCAGGGCGTCAGATAAAACTATGTCTTTAGTTGTTCCAGCCTGATATACTCCTATTACCCACCCCTCATTGGCATTATCAATCATAGTCTGGGTAATTCCGGTAAAATTAAATACCTTTGGATCTGTATTTCCGCCAGGACCCGGATTACCTGTGCCGTCCCCGCATGCAGTAAAAGAAAACGCGGTAACCGCAACAAGCACGGCTATTCCAAATGTTCTTAATGTATTTTTCATAAAACAACTCCTGTTTCAGGGCTGCCCGGGAACTACTTTTCCGGACAGCCCCAAATAAATCGAAGGGTTCCGCAAAGCGGAAACAACACCACCTTATTTAATTTATTGTTCCTGCGCGGCAAAAACCTGTTATGAGTATATTTGCACGGTTTTGTTAATATTGGATATTTTTTATTAAATTGATGCAATAAAACACGGAATTTTTATAATTTCTGCAGTTCCACTCTTGATCGAATTCCTGTTTTATCAAAAATACAATAAACAATATTCTGCACTGTGCGCGGACTTATACCAAGCTTCTGCGCTATCTGTTTATCGGAAAGCCCCGAGTTTACAAGAGTGAGGATTTGCGCTTCACGTTTTGTCAGCAGGTTGAAAATATTGGTAACGCTGTCAAGTTTTGTCTGAACAGTTTCATCAATAAATGATTCCCCTTTAAGCGCTTTAAAAAGAGCCTGTTCAAGTTCGTTCACACTGCGGCGTTTGCACATATAAACTTTTACGCCCATTCCAAGAGCAGCGCTTACATGTACAAAATCATCATATGCCGAATAGACAGCAATGACAGGCAAAGACTCACTTTGCTTTAACTGACCTTTTAACCAGGGGATAATATTAAGCCCAAGACTGTCTTCCAATTGAATATCAAGAAGCAGTATATCCGGAAAGCTCTTCACCGGTAAAAGTTCTTTTGCTTCATCAAGACTGGAAGCTGTGCCTGCAAGCTGCCACCGTCCTGTTTCGTTAAAGAAAGAGGCAAGAGCGTTTAGTACAAGCGGGTGATCTTCGATAATAACAATAGATGGTTTATGTTTTGTCATTTTATTACTCCGGTTTTGCAGGTATGGAAGAAGGCACAGGCAATTCAATTCTGACCATAAGACCGTTTTCATCTTCGCTGATAAAATCAACCTTTGCTCCGATTATGGCAGCCCTTTGACGGATACTCCTCATTCCAAGACCTTCATTGACATTATTAAGCCCTGTTCCGTCGTCGGATATGCAGATCAATATATTCTCCGATAAGCGCCTTACTGTTAATGATGCACGGTTTGCTTTGGAGTGTTTTTCGATATTGTTAAACGCTTCCTGAACCATACGGAAAATATGAAGCTGGTTTTCCGCGTTTAAAAGTGTAAAATCAATTTCTTCTTCCAGGAAGCATGCACATTCAATTACCGCGCCGGAAGCTTCGCTGCAAGTCCGCCTGGAAAATTGAGCGCAATGCTGAACAAGGGCGTCTTTCAAAGACAGGCATGTAAAATCCGGCGGCATCAAATCTATGCAAATGGAACGTATCTGACTGGAAACGGCTCTGCCGTATAACTGCGGCAGGATTGAGTCATGAAGCTCTCGGGAAATTCGCCGCCTTTCCGTTTCCAGTCCTTCAATTACAAGACTGGAAAAATCATGGCTTAGCTGTTCCTGTTTCCGCGCCTTTCTTATTGATAAATACAAATAACACAAAAGAAGCATAAGAGCTGTAATAATTACCGTAAAAAGATACACCAGACGGACATAGGTTTCTATTCCGCCGGATAAAGCAGGGTTATCCAATATGTTGCCTTTATTTTTATTTTTCAATTTTCATTTTATTTGAGGTGTATTATTACGTCAAGGAGTTTGACATGAACATTTTGCCGCCCTTGCTTGAAAACAGTTTTTGAAAAAATATTACAATTGACGCGTGTTGTTTTTTCAATTAATATACCATATGCGCAAGACATTAATAATGCTCATCCTTTGCCTTGCCGGAGTATTTTTAAATATTGCTATTAGCCGCCTTTGTTTTTTTGCAGGGCTCCCCCTCTTCCTTGATACTATCCTTACGATAACTGTTACCTTAATCTGCGGACTTCCCTTGGGAATATTATGCGGAGCGCTTACCAATATAATTTACCATTCAATTTTTGGTTATGGCTGGGAAGCCTACCTGTTTACACTCTGCAATATTGCCACAGCTATTGTAACATGGTGTTTTTATCGCTTCTTCAAGCAGGAATTAACAGGGCAGGAACCTCCAACGAGCCCGAACGGGCGAAGTTTCCAGGTTGTTCCAACGGGCTCGAAGGAGCGAAGTTTCCGGCGTATAAACCTTCCTAGCAATCAGTTAGGCAGCGTAATGGACAAGGTTATTATCCTGATTCTCTTTTCTTTTGCGCTTTGTCTTGCCATGAGTATTTTGGGCGGGCTTATAGCGACTCTAATTATTGTTATTAACTCTTCTTACTCTGATGCAAAAGGCATTTCCGGCGTACTTAGCGCTACCATGTTTGGGCAGAATGTACCGCTGCCGTTAAAAGAAATAATTTCACGCATCCCGATAAACATAATCGACAGACTGATATCGGTCTTTGCAGGATACGGAATTGCCCTTCTTGTCAGGCGTTTAAATACTTCTGCGCACTTGCAAGCTTAACCGCCGCGCAGAATATCTCAAGCGCCTCGCTAAGTTCCGCAAGAGGCGGGCATGTCGGGGCTATGCGTATATTATTGTCTTTTGGATCATTGCTGTTGGGATATGTCGCGCCGGCAGGCGTAAGCGCAACGCCGGCTTCAGCGCACAGCGCAACTATCCTTTTTGCGCAGCCTTCAAGAGAGTCAAAGCTTACAAAATATCCGCCTTTCGGCTCTGTCCACCGGGCAATATCAAGCCCTCCAAGTTCTTTTTGCAGCATGTCAGAAACAAGTTTAAACTTTGGCCGTAAAATTGAAGCATGTTTTTCCATGTGCGAAAGGACGCCTGATGAGTCTTTAAAAAAACGCGCATGGCGGAGCTGGTTTAATTTGTCAGGCCCGATTGTCTGCGCGGTTAATCTTCTGCGTATGTATTCGCAGTTTGATTTGGAAGATGCCATGCATGTAATAGAAGCGCCTGCAAAACTTACCTTTGAAAAAGAAGAGAATACATACACCATATTCGGGTTTCCTTCTTCCTCGCAAAGACGAATAATATTCGGAATAACAGCTTTTGATTCATAAAGATCATGAAAGCCGTAAGCGTTATCCCAATAAATGCGGAAATCATCTGCGGCAGGCTTTAACTTTGAAAACCTTCTGACAGTTTCTTCGGAATATACAATTCCTGTGGGATTTGAATATTTCGGCACGCACCATATTCCCTTTATCATTGGATCAGATGAAACCATTTTTTCGATTTCGTCCATATCAGGGCCGTCATCTCCCATGCCGATCGGAATCATATCAATATGGAAATAATTGCAAATTGTAAAATGGCGATCGTAGCCTGGAGAGGGACAAAGGAATTTTACTTGTCCCTGACTCTGCCAGGGTTTTCCGTCCCTTACACCGTGAGAAACATTGACCGCAACATTATCAAACATCAGGGCAAGCGATGAGTTGCCGCCGACTATAACCTCGTCTGCAGATAAATCAAGAAGGTCTGCAAAGATTTTTTTTACTTCAGGTATACCGTCAAGTCCGCCGTAATTACGGCAGTCAGTTCCGTTTGCCGCTTTGTAATCCTCTGCAGAAAGACATGTCAGCATTTCATTGCAAAGTGATAATTGCTCGTCCGAGGGGACGCCTCTTGTCATGTTGAGTTTTTTGCCTTTTGCCTTGTGTTTTGAAAAAGCTTCTTCCAGTTCGTTTTTAAGAGCGGATAATTCTGATGCGCTCATGTTAGCATATGGTTTCATGCGCTCATTCTATATTTATTAACAAATAATAACAAGACAGCTTGCGAACCATGTATAATAATTAACAAGGTTGCGGTGACTGGACTATGTGCTTAATTTATCTTACAAGGAAAGATTCAAAACCTGCGGCGCGTAAGGCGTTTGCGGTGTGCGTTTGATCCGTTCCTGCCGGAACTGTGACAGCCCACATTTCATTGTTGTTTACAATGCGCCTTTCAATGGAAGGAGCAAAACCTGCTCTTGTAAGGCTCTCTGCCTGTAACTGGGCATTTGCCTGCCGGCTGAAGATACCCGTTTGCAGCCTTATGACCTGCGATGGAGGAGTAGCTGCCGGCGGAGTAACTGTTACCGGCGGAGTAGCTGTTACCGGCGGAGCAACTACTGTACCCTGCGGCGTGTTATCAGGACGGCCCAGTGTTTCGCTTGCAAGTAATGGGAGAGAATCCAGTCCGCCTAAAAAAAGCCAAAACGGACTTGGCCTTACAATAATTGTGGAAGACTCTCCTGCGGCAAGCCTCCCTTCCGGGGTATGCGGAAATTCTGCAAGCAAACGCTGCCGCCATCTTTCACCTGAAGCTGTTACTGCAGAAACCTTCCATAATACGAACAGGATTTCCGCTTTCATTCCGGCATAAACAGGATTATCCACAATTGAAGAGAGAGAGCTTGTATCGCCTGTCCTTACCGCTCTGATACTGTAATTTAAAAAACGCGCGCGCGGTAATTTTGACATCAAGGGTTCAATAGCCGTAATTGCCCTGTCCCATTCACCCATTGCAGCCAGGCAATATGCGCAGGCTAAAAGGGCATTATCGTCTACCATTCCCGGAATAGCTGTTGCAGCTTCCAGCCAGTTTCTGGCAGCACCTTCAATGTCACCTGACAACTGGCGAAGGCGCGCAAGACGGACAAGGGCTTCATGCCTCTGCGAAGCTGTAATGCCCTGCCTTGCAGCCTCCCTTTCTATGTTTTGGATTTCCGCTTCCAGAGAAGCGCCTGTCTGCGCGTAAGTAACATCTACAGAAAATAAGCCTGATACAATTGCAAAAAAGAAGATAAAAACGATATGTATTTTTTTTTGCATCTGTTCCAAAAACAGATTTTTTGGAACAGCCTCATATTTAAGCGTCATTACCGCCACGCTTTCTGGCAAGAAATTTCTTTCTTGCTTCTTTTGGATCTACAGAATCTGAAAGGTTTTCTTCTATTATAGGCGCATCATGTTTTTTATGCTCTTCCTTTAATTTTTTTTCTTTGCGTTTGGATTTAATGTGCATTACAAGAGGCAGGGCGCAGAACAGCCCCAGAACAAAAGATGAAAAGACTGTAATAAAAACAGGCACTTTTTCCAATTTTATAAAACCAAAATTGATATCGCAGCTGTTCTCCAGATTAAATGTAATAAACATCAGAAACACTGCAAAAATAATAATAAAAACTATTAAACGCCAGGGCATTTTTTCCCCCCCTTATCGTGCAGCAGTATTGCTGCACTTATAATCAAACATGAAGCAAAGCTTCATGAACCCTCCTTACCGTGCAGCAGTCCGGCCGCTTAAAAGCGGTCAGATTTATTATAAATGATTATTAAATACTTTCCAAATGCTGGGCCCGGAATGTATTTCCCTTCAAGGAAGAAAGCGTAAGCCTTGCAAAAGAGCCTATCAGGTTTTTGGAACCCGGAACTGCCACCATTTCATCTCTTTCTGTCCTTGTTATTAATTCATCGGCATTTTTTCGTGAAATTCCTTCTATTAATACGGTCTCTGTACTGCCAATTCTCCCTTTTAGTATTTCTTTTGTATGTTTTTTCTGAAGGTTTATCACTCTGGAAAGCCTTTCTTTTTTTACTTCATCATCAATCCTGCCCGGAAGATCATAGGCTTTTGTCCCCTCCCGCGGATTAAAGTGATACATATATGAGTAAAGAAATTTAACTTCTTCCATCAGTTTTAGCGTTCTGTCCAAATCCTCTTCTGTTTCGCCGGGAAAGCCGACCAATATATCTGTTGAAAGAGAGACTTCCGGCATTGCGGCGCGGATTTCACCAGTAAGTTCCAGAAAACGTTCTGCGGTATAACCGCGGTTCATTGCTTTAAGAACAGAGTTTGAACCATGCTGAACAGGCAGGTGTATATGGCGGCAGAAAACCTTATTTTCCGCCAGCGTTTCTACCGTCTCAGATGAAAAATTGCCGGGGTTTGCGGAAAGAAAACGAATCCAGTTTATGCCGTTTTTAGCAGCTTCGCGGGCAAGGAATTTTAAAAGAGCGCTGAAATTTTTTGAGCCTGCATCAGATTCCCAATTATAGCTGTTTACATTTTGCCCCAAAAGAGTTATTTCGCGTACTCCCCTTTCTGCAACGATGCGAATTTCCCTTGCGATATTATCCGGGTCGCGGGATACTTCCCTGCCCCGGACATAGGGAACAATGCAATAAGAGCAGAAATTATTACAGCCATGCATAATGGGAATAAAACTGCGGAATTGCCCGTCCTCAAGGAGAGAATCAGAAAAAGAAAAAACTGGTTTTTCATTCATCTCCGGGATTAAGATCTCACTGCAAGAGCCGTTTTCAACAGCTTCAAGTATCAAAGGAAATATAGATCTCTGGCTTGTGCCTATCACATAATCTACCTGCGGATATTTTTCTTTCAAACTCTCTTTTAGTCTTTGCGCCATGCAGCCTGCAACAACAAGGGCAAGAGGACGCTTTTGTTTTTTTTTAATACCGGCATAATGAGCAATACGGCCAAGCGCGCGTTTTTCCGCTGTCAGTCTTACAGAGCAGGTATTAAGCAGAACAAGATCAGCATCCTCGTATTTTTCCGCTTTAAGCCATCCGCGCTCTTTGCAATCAAGAGCAAGCGCTGCAGATTCGGCGCTGTTCATCTGGCAGCCGTATGTTTCAAAAAAGTATTTCAATTTTTCAGGACCACTTTCCAAGATCCCAGGATATTTTAATAGCCTTAAACAGGCCAAAGACAAAAAGCCCGATTGATGCAATCACAAGAAAGTACCCGGCAAATCCTGCAATAACTCCGAAACGGGGATTGGCAAGCAGAAGAAGAAATCCGCAGACAGCCACAATAAGGCCGGGCCTGTAATTAAACTTCTTCCTGCGGACAAGCATCATAAGGCCGGATACAAATGTAAAAGAGCCAACGGCAAGTCCGACAGGCCGTATTCTCATACCGACAAATGTAAGGATAAAAAGCGCGATGCCCCCTGCAATAAACATAATTGCAGTTCTGCCCTTATTATTCAAATTTTCATTTATTGGATTTACATCCCTGTATTCAGATTCGTTTGACATTTCTATAAATCTCCTTTATGCAATTCCTGCTTCTGCAGCTTCTATTACATTTTGTAAAAGTAATGCTATAGTCATCGGGCCAACCCCTCCCGGTACAGGCGTAAAAAAAGAAGCTTTCTGCGCAACACAAGGATCAACATCCCCGCAAACACGGTAACCCTTTTTTGCACAAGGATCGTCTACGCGGTTTATTCCAACATCGATTACTACAGCGCCCTCTTTAACCATATCCGCTTTTATAAATTCGGGATTTCTTGCCGCGACAATTAGTATGTCCGCCTGCAATGTGTAAGATGCAAGATCCTTTGTCCCCGTGTGGCAGAGAGTCACTGTTGCATTGTATTCACGGCGGACTAAAAGACTGGCAAGAGGTTTTCCTACAATATTTGATCTTCCCACAATTACAGCATGAGAGCCGCAAACAGGAATATTATATTCACGCAGTAGTTTTAAAACTCCATGCGGCGTACATGGTAAAAATCCGGGCCTTTCCAAAACGGCATTCCCGACCGAAACCGGATGGAAGCAGTCAACATCTTTTTGCGGAGCGACAGACAAGATAGCTTTTTCTTCGTCTATATGCTTCGGCAAAGGCGATTGAATCAGGATGCCATGAACTTTATCATCCTTATTTAAACCTGAAATTATTGAAAGGAGTTCTTCTTCGCTTGTCTCTTCGGGCAGTCTTATATCGCGGCTGTCCATTCCGGCTTCAGCAAGGGCTTTTTCTTTGGACTTGACATATGAAAGACTTGCGCTGTCATTACCAACAAGCACTACGGCAAGACAGGGGATAATCCCTTTTTCCTTCAGGGCAGCAGCTCTCTCTTTTGCGTTTTGACGTATTTTTTGCCCTAAGGCCTTTCCGTCCAATAAAATAGCTGACATGCTACCTCCCAAATAATGTAAAAATACTGTCCTGTACTGATAATAATATCATGAATCGGCCAAGATGTGCTGTAATCGCAAACTCACCGTCTTGCGCTACATTGCTTAACCCAAAAAAACCCCGGCTCCAGCGAAGGTCTTCAAGCGGCCATTTAAGCCCTGTGCTTACTGCCTTCCACGGCCCGTCTCCAAGCGGAAAAACAGAAACAGACGCATTGCTTTTTAAGCTAAAATGAATTGCGTTTTCTTCTGTCTGCTGCGCGTCTATGCAGAAGATTTCTTCTGTTCCTGTGATCCATCTGCGCGGAAAATGTTCTCTTTCAAAAAGGGATCGAATGGCAAAAAGATGATCCGTTCTGCCCCCGCCGCCGCCAATAATCCATATAGACTTGCAGCCCTTATCAACAGCAAGTGAAACGGCCATCTCGGTATCCGAAAAATCCTTCTCATGCTGCAGGCGGATAATACGTTCCTGCGGATAGGCGCAAAGACGCGATGTATCTTCAAGTGAATCCATATCACCTATAATCCAGTCAGGCTTTATACCTGCATTTTCCGCTGATGTAAGTCCTGAATCGGCCGCAATAAAAAGCGCGTCCCTTTGTGTTTTAAGGATTTGTTTAATAACCTGCGGCTTCGGCGCTTCTGCGCCGGTAAATATAACACCGAGCAATTCCCCTCCAGGTGCAAGTTCATGGTAAAAATAATTTAAAAAAAGTATACTTAATTACGGAAGGATTATCAATTGAGAGCGGACATCGACCCTGCCATTAAAGAAATTGCCTCAATTTTTAAAAATATGGGAAAAGAACTCTACCTTGTGGGAGGAGCTGTTAGGGATATACTAAGAGGGAAAAAGATCCATGACTGGGATTTGGCTACAGACGCTCTGCCTGAAGAGGTTACTTCCATTATGAGGCGCCATGGATGCAGCGTTATTCCCACAGGTATAAAACACGGAACTGTTACTGTAATTTACAAAAAGAACAGCTCAAATCCTGTCAGCGCCGAAATTACCACATTCAGAACTGAGTCCGGCTATTCGGACGGACGCAGACCGGATGATGTACGGTATGCAAGCTCAATATATGAAGATCTCTCAAGGCGTGATTTTACAATGAACGCAATTGCCCTGCGCCTTTTACCGGGAAATGAAATTGTAGATCCTTTTAACGGCGCAAAAGACATTAATGCAAAAATTATCCGCTGTGCCGGCAATCCTGCAGAGCGCTTTAACGAAGACGGTTTACGCCCAATGCGCGCAGTGCGGTTTGCAGCTCAGCTTGGTTTTAAAATTGATAAAGATACGCTGGAAGCGATACCCGGCGCACTTGATGTAAGCGCGAAAGTTTCCAAAGAACGCATACGCGATGAGATCGATAAAATACTTTTTTCTCCTGTTCCGTCGCACGCCTTTTATTTAATGGAAAAGACAGGTTTGTTAAGTCTTTTTCTTAACGAGCTTGCCCTCTGCCGCAATGTTGAGCAAAAGGGCTTTCATCAGTTTGATGTGCTCGATCACTGCCTGCTTGCCTGCGACTATGCTGCGGCAAAAGACTATTCGCATGAAGTGCGGCTTGCGTCCCTCTTCCATGATGTCGGAAAGCCAAATGTGCGCAGCCTTGATGAAAGCGGCGTTTATACATTCTACCGCCATGAAGAGGTGTCAGCTAACATGAGCCGCGCCGTATTAAGCCGCCTTCGCTATTCCAACGCAGTAATTGATAAAACCTGCCATTTAATAAAGGAGCATATGTTCCAATACACTGACGAATGGTCGGATTCTGCGGTGCGCAGATTTATCGCGCGTGTGAAAGAAGAGCATCTTCCTGACATTTACTGTCTAAGGCGCGCCGACATTTACGGTTTTGCAGGCAAAGAGCCCTGTTACAAACCTACTGCCGCTCTTATGGAGAGAGTAAAAACTGTTCTGGCTGACAGCCGCGCATTCACCATTAAAAATCTTGCAATTACAGGAAGGGATTTAATGACAATAGGCATTCAAAGCGGCAAGGTAATGGGAATCATTTTAAAGGAACTTTTGGAAACCGTGCTTGATGATCCGCAGCAAAACACCCGCGAAAAATTACTTGAGATTGCAAAGAAGATGCATGGGAATATGAATTAAACGGCAGGAAAATACTGCTCTAATTTCCGTAAACAAGTTCAAGCATTTTTTCGCCGTAGCGCGTACCCAGTAACTGTAATCCGGCGGAACCAAAATGGATATTGTCAGGCTGGCCCTGGCCTGTTCTGCCTGTACATCCAACAGAGCTTATTATAAAGGCATTCGGCAAAACGGCTTTTATCGCGCTGTCGCTTGCCAACACGCCGCCTGTGCTGCCGGAGCCGCCGTTCCATGTCTGCCCCAAAAGGATTGGGATTGAATTGGGCGCAAGATTTAAATCGGAAAGCATATCATTATAAATTTCTTTTAATAAATCCGCCCAGCTGACATTGGCAAGTCCTGCTCCGCTTTCCCCCTGATGAAATATAATGCCCTTTACAATGCCGCCTTCCCTCTGCGCAAGTTTTGCATTCTGGATAATGGCGTCGTACATATTCGCATAACCTGCGCCCTTGTACCTGTTCATTCCCTGCATCTCCGTCTGGCTCGGCCTGCCACTTAGGGTTCCGCTCCCCCTAAAATAATCTTCCGACTTTGTCTTGTGAAAGGCTGCAAGAGCCATGTCTCCGTTTGCAACAGCCACAACTCCAATCGTGATATCCTGCCGGATATTTTCTATAAGGGTTCTTCCGAAATAATCAACAGGAGAAAGGCCAATTGTAAATGCGCCTGTCCAATGCGTTAAATTGTTATCGGTTATTATAAGAGGCGGGGATGCTCTGTACAATTTGTGCTTTTCACGGAAGCTGTTGGCATACCTGCCTGCTACTACATTCATTATCCTGAAGCGCTCGCTGATTCCTTCCCTGTCCTGCGGGCGAATCTCGCCGGGGCCCTGCATATTTGACTGCCCGAAAGCAATATAAACATGAAACTCGCCGTTTATTTCATAACCATCAAGAATATCAACATCGGGTAAAATATATTCTTTTGCCGCTGAAAGCCGGCCGCTGCCTGCGCATCCGCATAATATTAAAACAACTGTAAATAATAAAATAAACTTCTTCATGTTAACTCCTCTTTAGTAAGGGCATCCCACGCAGCCTTTGCCGCTTCCTGTTCTGCGCTTTTTTTATTACGTCCTGTTCCTGTGCCGTAATCTGTATCGCCAATGCATACCTGCATCCAGAATGTACGATCATGCTCAGGGCCTGTTCGTTTTACCATAGTATACTCAGGATAACAGCGAAACTGTCTCTGGCAGTATTCCTGTAAAAGGGATTTATAGTCCTTATGATAATCGGCACCCGTTACCTTATTTATTTCCGGTTTAATACAGCGGCTGACAAAATCAAAAGCGCACTTGTAGCCGCAGTCTGTATAAAGAGCGCCAATCAAAGCTTCCATGGCGTCTGCAAGAATTGCCTTTTTGGTCCTGCCGCCGGACATCTCCTCGCCCTTTCCAAGAAGAAGCATTTTATCGATCTGAAGATTTAAAGCTATCTGGGAAAGTATGTCTTCTGAGACAACTACTGCCTTTATCTTTGCAAGTTCTCCTTCGCTCTTTTCCTTAAATGACTGATACAAAAGAGTTGCGCAGACTGCTCCTAAAATGGAATCGCCCAAAAACTCAAGACGTTCGTTATTGGCTTTATTTCCTGTCTCATTGGAAACGGATCGATGCATAAGTGAAAGATTTAAAAGATTGATATTTTTAAATTTAAAACCGGCGGCTTTTTGAAATGCCGCCAGTTTGATTTTTCTATGTGCGCTTGCATCTGTACTGCCTGATTTTATGAAATCGGCTGAAGACTCCTGCGCAATACTCAAGAATTTTTTACTTTTGCTGGGATTTAATAAATTCGTATGCGTCCTTCACTGTTTCAAATTCATTGGCTTTTTCATCTGGAATATTGATTCCCATCTCTTCTTCGATGGCATAAACCAGTTCGTAGGTATCAAGGCTGTCGGCGCCAAGGTCCTGACGGAATGACGCTTCCATTGTGATCTTGCCTTCATCAACTTCAAGTTTCTCAGCGATGAGCTTCTTCATTTTCTCAAACAATTCGTCCATTTTTCTCCCCTTAGTTATACTTTGGAATTTGGTATAATTACCTGCTTACCCCGGTAATAGCCGCATTTGGAGCAAACCCGGTGCAAAAGAACCTTGTTGCCGCAAGTGCTGCAATCTATCATTGTAGGTGCTGTAAGTTTCATGTTAATGGACCGCCGACGGCTTGTCCTGGCTTTAGATGTTTTACCTCTGGGTACTGCCATAATTTAACCTCTCATACCTTATTTGTTATTCTAGCAAAGTATAGAAATGATGTCAAGACATTATTTCTATTTTTGTCAAGGATATTTATACAAACGAAGTGCCACTGTAAGCGGCATTTCATTTACATGCCAGTATACTTTTCTTTCAAAGCTTTGGCAACCAGTGGAGGAACCATTCCATGAAGATTTCCGTTAAACGAAGCCAATTCCTTAATTGATGATGATCTTATAACAAAGTATTCAGGATCCGTTGTCATAAAGATAGTCTCAATTTCCGGATCAAGTGTCCTGTTCATCATTGATATTTCAAACTCGTAGGAGAAATCTTCCAGCCCCCGTACCCCTCGAACCAGCAATTTAATTCCCAATTTTTTAAGAAAATCTACTATTAAACAGTCGCAAACAGTCACAGATACGTTTTTACAGTCCCTGACAAGCTCTGCAATCATGGAAGCTCTCTCTTCGGCGGAAAATAAATATTTTTTTTGCCTGTTTTCCGCTACTACTACGACAAGTTCCTCAAAAATAGAAGCTGCGCGCCTTATAATATTTATATGCCCGGATGTGGGGGGATCAAATGAACCTGGAAAAGCGGCTTTCATCATTATGTAACACTAACAGAAAAAAAAGATAATGGGAACCTTATAAACGGCAGTTTTTTGAAGTTCCAGGGGGCTTATTTTAGCTCCAACCAATAAAAAGTTGACATTTTCCTTTCAATAATATACAGTTAAACTATGAGAAACAAGATACTCTTTCCGGTGATTACTGCGGCAGCGGTTTTGATTACTGCGCTTGCGGTTTCGTGCGGCTCCTCGCCTGAACAGGCAAGCGCACCAGAGGAGAGAGAGCAGACTCAGGTAGTACGTGTTTTTGATCCCAGAAGAGTCAGCCAACAGCACTATAATTCTACAAGAGATGAAGTACAGCAGTTTATAGAAAGGCTTAACCAGATCATTAGAAGCAGAAATTACCAGGCCTGGAGAGCATGTCTATCTCCTGAGTATTTCGCAGAGATTTCCTCACTGGAAAATTTAAGGGAAATATCCGCACTGCCTGCCATGAGAACAAGGAATATTGTGTTAAGAACGGCTGAAGACTATTTTGTTCATGTTGTTGTCCCGTCAAGGGCGAACAGCAGGGTTGACGATATCGAATTTGTAAGCATGAACAGGGTTAAAGCATTTACAATCAATACAAATAACAGAGGCGAAGAACAGCGGCTGCGTTTGTATGATCTTGAAAAAATCGGTGATACGTGGACAATAATCAATTAAGGAGAATATTATGTTTTCATTCAAACGTTTTTCCATTCTGGTCATTGCTGTTTTAGTTATTGCAGCGACTGCGGCCGCGCAAACAGGCAGAAGGGAAATGACAGTTGAGGAATCCTACCTGCAGGAATCAATAGAAATAATGATTATAAGAGAGACAGCAAGGGCGCACACCAGAGAACAGAAATTGATTGCCCTTGACTATATAAGGGATGCCATTGAGCGCGGGAATACAAACGATGAAATCCGCCAGACACTGGAGTATCTTTCCAGAGAGGGCAGAAGATCATTGGCCAGGGAAAGCGGCCGGCTTGTCAATAATTTCCCCGATGTCAGACGGCAGTCGGCAAGGTATCTGGGGCAGATAGGCACAGAGGAAGCAAGAAAATCCCTTATAGAGATTCTGGAATATGAAAATGAACCTGCCGTCATTCAGGAAGCGATTAAATCCCTGGGTGATATCGGAAGAAATGATAATAATGAAACTGTCAAAGCTATTTCGTGGGTAGTGGACAGATATACCCGCAGTAATCCCGATAACGTAATGGCAGTTGCTGCCATACATGCATTTGAAAGGATTGCAAGAGAAAATAACGGCATTAATTCACCCGAGGTAATCAGGACTCTTGTTCAAATATCGGAAGGACATTATGTTACTCCGGTGAAGGAACGTGCAAGGCAGTTGTTGGCCGAATTGCGTACTTACGGTAACTAAATACCCAAGCGGAGATCGATGCTTTTTAATCTCCAGTATCTTTTTAAACGAAAAAAGGTCTTCGCTCTTGTAGGTGAAAGCGGTACCGGAAAAAGTTTCCATGCAAAGATAGTATCTCTTAAATACAGGGTTGATTTTATAATAGATGACGGCCTTTTAATAAGGAACAACCGTATATTGGCCGGGCATTCGGCAAAAAAAGAAAAGACATTTATGGCCGCTGTCAAGGTTGCCCTGTTTGATGAAAAATCACACAGGGACGAAGTTGCGCGCAGGCTGCAGAACGAAAAGTACAAGCGTATTCTGCTTTTGGGAACATCGGAAAAGATGGTGAATAAAATAGCTGCGCGTCTTCAGCTTCCCCCTCCTTCAAAAATAATTAAAATAGAAGATATTGCTTCGCAGGAAGAAATTGACAAGGCCATAAGAACAAGGCGCATAGAAGGCAAGCATGTAATTCCGGTGCCGTCAATCGAAATAAAAAGAAATTACCCCAATATTTTCTACGATGCAATCATGATTTTTAAACAGCGCATGGCTCCGGGAAAACTTTTAAGAGGCCATCGTTCTGCCGGTACTGCAGGCATTCCTTCCGGCATCGGCCCTGTCCCCACCATGCATGAAAAATCGCTTGTAAGGCCTGAGTACTCAAAACACGGCAGGGTGGTAATTTCAGAATCCGCTTTAATTCAGCTTGTAACCCATTGCGTTGATGAGTATAACAAAGACATAAAAATAAAAAAAATCCTTGTCAAAGATGCCGATATGGGGTACCGCCTTGTTATAACAATTGATGTTCCCTACGGCACTCAGCTTGGCGGAAACATTCACGAACTGCAGCAGTTTGTAATTGACAATATCGAACGCTATACAGGCATATTAATAGAAGAAGTCAATATAATTATTGATAAAATTTCCAGTCAGGGACACTAATTTGTTTTATTTTCGCCGGAATCTTTCCTGCCGCGTTTTCTCCGCCTCTTTCGTTTAACAGCGGCAGCTGATGGAGTATCGCCTTCAGCCGTACCCTTGGGTTTTGACTGTAAAAATGAGCGCTTAATTGTTATGCCGTGAGATGCAAGAAATTTTTTAACCGCGTATTCCATTTCAAAACGCGGCGGATTCATGGGAAGAACAAAATTCCTTGCGCTCTTGCAAATTTCCCTGTAATTTTCAGTAGGTCCCGGTTTCCATTCCGCTGTGCTTTCAAGATAATCGCAGAAAAGAGCGCCCAGAGCTTTTCCCCGCATGTCATCCGCTCCCTTAATATCCGCCATGCTTTGAAGGTAATTTTTTCTATAAGCTGCATTCCTGCGCATAAGCTCTGATGCCTGCGGCTGCAAATAATAGTACAATCCCATTTTATCCAGTAAATCTACGATAACGGCTGCTTTTTCCGAATTGATGATTTTAAATATTTCTTCTGTAAGCCGGGAAGGAGAGATTGATGAAAGCAGGCTTGACTGGCTTGCTATCTTCATTTTGAGGTTTAAGGGAATGGAAAAACCGCAAATTGCGGCATACTTTGCAGCGCGGATCATTCTAACAGGATCATCTGTAAAAATTTCTGAAAGATTTATGATCTGTTTAATCTGTTTTTTTCTGATGTCATTCATGCCGCCGACATAATCTATAACTATCTGCTGTTCAGGATCATATAAAAGGGCATTCAATGTAAAATCGCGGCGCAGCACATCCTCATCTATTGTGCCGAAAGTATTGCTTGTATGCCCGTCTTTTAATGAACGGAAAGTGGCAACTTCAAAAACACGCTGTCCGAAATAAACATGCACAAGACGAAAACGCCGCCCGATGATTCTTGAATTGCGGAAGATTTTTTTTATCCTTGCAGGGCTTGCGGCGCTTACAATGTCAAAGTCTTTTGGTTTTTTTCCGAGTATAAGATCGCGAACCGCCCCTCCTACAATGTACGTATCAAAGCCTGCGCCTTTTAACTTTCTTATAATGCTGATTGCTTCATTATCTACATCGTTAAAATTAATGCCATGTTCATCGCAGGTATAAATAACGGCTTTTTTTTCAGGCTTGCCGTTAGGCCCTGCAGAATATCTGTATCTCATTAACAGCGTTTGTTTATCCATGAAAGAAGATTGTCTATTACTTCTTCACGATTGGTTTCATTTAATATTTCGTGCCTGGCGCCGGGATACAGCACAAACTCAAGATCATTTATTCCCAAATTCCGGTATTCATTTACAAGAGCGGTTGGGCTCTTGCCCATATCGCCTACAGGATCGGCGCTTCCGGAAAAAACATACACAGACAGAGATTTGTTTATTCTTCCCATTGCCTCTGCGCGGTGGATATTATACAGCAATTTGGCCAAGTCCCTGTAAAAACCGGAAGAGCAAAGGAATCCGCACAGGGGATCTAAAACATATTTATCAACTACTGCATCATCACGGCATAACCAGTCAAATGCCGTGCGGTTGGGTTTAAATGGTTTATTGTAAGGCCCGTCTGCAATTGACTTGGCGATCCGGGAGCCCTTTCTTTGCCCCTTAAGCGCAGCAAGCAATGTCATAAACGGAACGCCTGCCTTTACCATAAAATCACCCGGCCCCTTGGTTCCGGAAAGAATGCAGCCCTTTATTTTTATATCGTCTGTGTAAACCATGTAATTTTGAACTATAAACGAACCCCAGGAATGTCCAAGTAAAAATAAGGGAACACCGGGTTTTATTTTATGAATTTCCGCATTCAGGTTATGAAGATCTGCTGTAACGCGCGTGAAGCCGTTTCCGTCAGCACAGTGCCCCAAGAGCCCTCCCCTGTCAGGGCCGTTTATATCAGGATTTGCGGTTTTACCATGACCGCGCTGATCCGCAGCCCAAACCTCAATTCCAGCTTCTGTAAGTTTTTCTGCAAGAAGCCTGTAACGTGATGCATGCTCAGCCATTCCATGTACAATATGGAGTACAGCCTTTGGCTCTGCGGCCGGTAACCAGCGGTACAAATAAAGCCTTGTACCATCGTGGCTTTCAAAATAGGATTCATTCTGAACCATGCTTCCATTGTATCGGCTTTAAAGGATTGTGGCAACTCACCTTTCAAATACGGCAAGGCTTTCTATATGCGCTGTCTGAGGGTAAAAATCAAAAAGTTTAAGTTCTTTCAATTTATAACAGCCGCCTGTCAGTATTTTGGCATCCCGCGCAAGGGAAGCTGCATCGCAGGAGACATATGCAAAAAGAGGCGGCCCATTTTCTGCCAGCGATGATGCAAGTCCCGAAGAAAGCCCCGATCTTGGAGGATCTGCTATTATAAAGCCAAATGCCTTTTCGCTGATTCCCAAGCCCTGATTTTTCAGCCAGTCCGTATCACGTAATGCAAAATACCCGGCGTTTATGCCTTTTAGGTTTTCCCGCGCAAGGTTTATTGCTTTTTTATTCTCTTCTGCAAGAACAATCTTTGGGAACATGCCGGCAAGAAAGACGGCAAATGTTCCAACACCGCAGTAAAGGTCGGCCATAGGCAAATTGCGATCTGCTGCGCCTGCAATTTTTTGAAGTTCCAGAATCAATTTTTCCAGCATATAACAATTGCTCTGGAAAAATAAACCTGCATCAAGCAATATTTCCTTTCCCAGAAGCTTTATTCTTCCTGTTTGCTGTCCTCCCTCATTTAGGAAAACATCGTCTTTTGCAAAAACAGTAAAACGGTCTTTTTCTGGCGGCAGCAAAAGCCCCTTCCCTCTCCTGCAAAGAAGTTCCCTAATCGGCGGCACTGCAACCGGGCAGTCAGAAACAGCGATTATATCTTTGTTGGCGCGTCCTTTAAAACCAAAGCCGCAAGTCTCCCCCTTTGCTCTTTGCCTTAAACAATGAAACTGCATCCTGTTACGGTATTCCCAGCCGGACCAATTTTCATCATTCAAATTCGGCGTAATATCCGGCTGCGGAATCTTTATTCCGCCGATTCGTAAAAATGATTCCTCTAATATGGAAGCTTTTATTTTAAGCTGGGCATTATAATCAATATGCTGAAGATTGCAGCCGCCGCACATGCCGTAAAAAGCGCATTTACTTTCCACACGCACAGAAGACGGCTCAAGGATTTCCAGTAATTCTGCTCTCACCCAGGTGTCTTTGTTTTCTGTAATACGGCAGACAACTGTTTCATCCGGCGCGCCGCCCTCAACAAAAAATGGTTTTCCTTCAAAGCGGCCAAACGCATCTGCGCCTGCTGCTATGCTTTCAAGTTTCAATCTGCAGATATCACCAACAACCATAAAATGTATTATACTGATATTAATGAGATTTTTCCTGTTAAAATACGCCTTTCTGCTTCTTGCTGCAGTTCCCGCTTTTTCTCAAAGCGCAGTCCGTGAACAGGGCCTTATAACAAGCGATCCATTCTGGCGGCAGGCTCTGGGGGGAGCTGTTTTATCGCTGCCCTCTGTTCAGGCGCAATCCGCCGTTGTCGCGCTTGACGGAGGAAATATCAGAGCCTACTCTACAGCCGGAACTCCCATGTGGAGTTATTCGGCAAGAGGCAGGATAAGTCCCTATGTTACGCGATCACGGGAAGGAACATCGTATTTTGCAAGAACAGACGGCACATTAATTGCAGTTAACCGCGCAGGAAGAGAATTATGGCGCAGAAATTTCGAAGCTCCTTTGAGCGCAAGAGTAGTTACAGGCTGGGACGGCAGATTATTTGTTCCTGCAAGCAGCAAGATATACTGCTACACAGCATCGGGAACTCTTATGTGGGCAAGGCCTTTGGAAGCGCCCATTTTAATCGCTCCAAAACTTGATTTAAACGGAGGGATAATATTTGCTCTTAACAACAACGAAGTTATACGCATCGATCCTTTTGGAAATACCCATGTATGGATGCTTTCCAATAAACCTGCTGTTTTAATTTCTACGGATAATAACAGGGTAACTGTTTTATATGAGGACGGAGCAATAGAAATACTGGGCCTTGCCGATGAATGGTATTTGCCGGCGCAAAGCGGCGGACCCTCTGCCATGATGCCGCGGCTTCCGGCATCCCCGCTTGCGGCAGCCGGCAGGGGGAACAATATTGCAATTACCAAAAACGACGGGCGGGTAACATTTTTATCATTGGATGAAAGAAAAATAATCTGGACAGGCGACAGTCACATAAGAGAAATGATAAATAACAGAGGCAGACCGGATTTGGAAGTAGAAATGCTTTTTGATGACAGGGGAATATATATCCTTAGCAGAAACGGCGCTACAGGTTTTTCATATACAGGCAGAAGATTATGGTTTAAATATCTTCAGAATGCAGCTTCTGTGCCTGCATTTGGAAATGACGGCGTACTGTATTCAGGCGGAAGAGACTGGATCCTCTATGCGTATAAAGTTGAGGATCGAGTTCTTCCGGAGAGGAATAATCTTTTTGGACCTGTTCCCGACGGCGCCTACGGGATGGGGCGTCCGCAGATTCCGGGCGCGTTAAATATCCCGCTTACTCAGGATGAAACAAGAGAAAAACTGGAAATGATAGGCGCCTCTGTAAATGCAGGAGATGTCGGCGCTAACGAACCTGACTGGACATCATTTTTATTGTTATTGTCTTCAGGGCGACACCCGCTGCAATTCCGGCTTGCCGCTCTGAGTCTGCTTGGAAAAATCGGCTCTCAGGAAACTGTTCCCTGGTTAATTAATATATTCCGCAGGGATAATGAACCAATCATTAGGGGAGCGGCCATAAATGCAATTGGAGATATTGGCGTAGATCCCCAGGGTATTGCAATACAGACATTTCATCATTCAATACTTCAAAACAATATAAGGGACGAAAGTGTATTAACAGCAATTGCTTCGGCAACAGGAGCTCTCTGCCGTTTCTCAGGTCCCCCTCTTAGCGAAACAGGTATAAGAATACTTCATTTACTTGCAGCCGCAAATCAGCCGCCATTGACAAGAAGACAGGCAAATGCCGAGCTTGTTTCCCTGCGTTAATTTTTATACACATTGCGGATTTGTTCCCTGCCGGGAAGCCTGTAAATATTAAAATCCTTATCAAGGCTTATTATTTCCTTTATTCCGGTTTTCTCGGCTGTAATAACCAGGGTGGCATCGGCAAAATCCATGGGTAAATCCGAATATTTATTTGTCAGTTCTGTAATGCGGGGTAAATCATGCTGATTAATATCGCTTATAATTACTCCATTAATCATTGCCCATTCATAAAAATCCTTTTGGGCATTAACGCTAAAATCCAGCATATGAGATACTTCCGTAAAAACTGCCAATGTGCTTATAAACCGGTATAAATGTTCTTTCAGAAAACCCTTCATTCTCCTGTGGTAATTGTCATCAGAGTCAAACAACGCAATTAAAGGGCCTGAATCAATAAGAATTCTGTTGTGCACGCAGCTTCTCCTTTATACGCTCTTTATATGCAGTTGAAAGATCACCTTTTCCTGAACTGTACCTGCCGAAATAAGGCAAACCGAGGGTATATGAATCAAGCTCGTTTTCTTCTTTTTCATAGTACATATCAAGTGCCTGTATTATTACCTGCGACATGGTAATATTCTTTCCTTTGGAAAGAACAAGAAGCTTATTTCTTGTATCCCTGGGAAGCCTAGCTGTTGTAATCACTTCTTTCTGGCTGGTAATTGTATTCATATTCATCATATTACATATTGTAATACAGCAGGAAAGAAATGTCAAGTATTTTTATAATAAAAAAGACATTTTTCACTATCCAATTAATTAAAAATATACTATAATTAGGAGTTATAAGATGAGCCATATCCGTATTAACAAGCGTATAATTGGCTCACAATCCGGAGGAATGCATGAAAATGCCAAAGTTTATTTTATCACAGTACAAAATATTAATTGCCGTAATTATTTTGATCGGAATTACTGCCGCCGGTTTTGCACAGGTAAACCGGGATGAATTACAGGATCTTCCGCCTGTTGTATTCATCAATTACGAGGGCCCGCACGCCAGGGTAGATACAAGGGAAGAGATCCGGCAGATCGGCGTAGTTATAGGAAGGCAAATAGCCGAGAGAGAAAGAGGAATGGCCTCTACAATGGAAGCCATGACTGCCGAGCAAAGAAGAGCTCATTCATACAGATTTGAGATCGGAGCTGCGAACAGATACTTTGTAATCCACTGCGTTTCCGGCCAGGAGGGAAGCAAGCTTGATGCCGATATTTTCGGCCTTGGCGTAGATGCAGGAGTTGATCACGTAAGAAACCTGCGCGTTATTCTGCAGGGTTATCTGCAATCCGCATATAACTACAGCCCGAGTGACGCCCTTCTGTTAGCTGAATATATAACAGTTTACAATGCCGTATACCGCGGCAACTGGGATTATTTCCAGGAACGCTATAAAACACTTGTTATGCAAAACCTGGTCAGGGAAAGAGCAGGTCTTTCCATACGTTATGACGAATGGCCGGGCAGAACCCTTATGGTTATCCCTCTTGGACAGGGCGGCTTAAGCACGATTGATACATCTACCATTACCGACAGCAGAGTAATAGAAGAAATGCGCAGAGAAGATGATCAGGGTGTTCCGCAGCGTCAGCAGATGGTAGACCTCATGGAAAGAGAAGCTGATCAGGCAAGCAGGCAGGCGCAGACAGAACGCCAGGAAATAAGACAGGAAGAAAGGCGTATAACAGAAGAAAGAGCCCAGGTTGTTCAGGAAAGAGAACAGATTGTACAGGAAAGGCAGCAGGTCAGAGAAGCTGTACAGGCCGGAAGAATAACACAGGGCGATGCAAATCAATTGCAGCGGGATCTTGACAGAAGAGAACAGGCTGCAAGTCAAGCAGAACAGGATTTGGCAAGACGCGAAGATGCGCTTGACCAGAGACGCGATGAAGCTCAAAGGCTAGAAACATTTGCTGAAGAAAAAGCGGATGAAGCCCAGGCGCAGCGCCAGGAGATTGCCCGTGATCAGCAGGCAGCCATTGTTCAGGATGCAAGCGGAGTATTTGCAACTACAATAGAGAGGGTAAGCCCGACACAAATGGGAAGAGTTGTCCGCATTAATCCTGCAAACGGAAGCGAAATAAGGCGCTCTCCCCTGGATTTAGTTCATACAAGAACAGTCACCTTTACAGGCGGAAGGATAATAGCAATTGCCGGTGAAGCCAGAGGCCAGGGAGCGGTACGGCTTGTTGAAATAAATCAGGGCAATCTGGAAATGGCAAAACAGGGTGATGATGATATTAGAACAGGAAGTCTGTTATGGGTAAACGGCTCAGACCTTTATGCAATCATAGCTGACGGCAGTGATAATTTCCTTGGCCGCTTTAATACAAACCTGGAATTACAGGCAAAATCGGAAACTCAGGTTCATTCTGAAGCTGCTGTAACAATTCAGCAGGGACGCCTTGTTACCCAGCGTTCAAACGGCTCCCCGCTCTTATTGGATCCTGCAACTTTGAGGGAAGTCCGGTAATTAAATAAGATAAAATGATTTAGAAAGCCAGGGCGCATTGCTCTGGCTTTTTTTTTTACTGGTAAATATGCTCAAAGCCGTGAAGCAGCTCTTGCGCCTTTTCCCTGCAGCTTCCGCAGACTGTACCTATCTTGGTTGCCTGCTGAAGTTTCTCCCAGTTGCGCGCTCCGTTTAAAAATGCGTTTTCTATATCCTTGTCTGTAATGCCAAGACAATGACAGATGACAGAAGTTTCTTCAACAAAGACAGACGGACGGCCTGTTTTTTCAAGGTAATCGTCAATTGCTGCGCGCAGGGCCTTGTCGCCTAAAACAGAACAATGTATTTTAAAACTTGGAAGCCCTCCCAGTTTTTCAACAAGATCCTCAGGGCGGATTTTATATGCATCTTCAATTTTCATTCCCTTAATAGTTTCCGACAGCATGCTGGTAGAAGCGATAGCGCTTGCGCAGCCATAGGTTTTCCAGCGGACATCGGTGATAACATCATCCTTAATTTTCAGGAGCATCAGCATTTGATCTCCGCATTTGATATTCCCTGTCTGCCCTCTTGCATCAGGAGCAAAACTTGCTTCATCATCCAAAAGCACATTCCGCGGATTTGTAAAATGATCTTTAACCGTTTCTGAATATAGCCAGTCTGACATAATTTTTCCTTATCTTTTTAACAGGTTGACATTGCCCTTAGCCGCGCGATAACAGGCGGCATTGTTTCAATTATATAATTAATATCGTCTTCAGTAATACCCCACCCCAAACTGAATCTGATTGAACCATGGGCCATCTCAGGACCAAGTCCTGTTGCAATAAGCACATGCGAGGGTTCAAGGCTTCCTGAGGCGCAGGCAGAACCTGTGGACGCTTCAATCCCCTGCATGTCCATGGAAAGAAGAATTGCCTCTCCTTCCGCGCCCGGGAATGATACATTTAAGGTATTGGGAAGCACATCAAAGGGATGGCCGTTTATTTTTATGTTTGGAATTTTTTCAGTAAGCCCCAGGCGCAATTTATCGCGCAGGACTGACATTTCTTTTGCATATTTTTCAATTTCAGCAGATGCAAGTTCCGCCGCCTTTCCAAAACCAAGAATGCCTGAGTTATTGTATGTCCCGGCTCTTAAGCCGTCTTCCTGATGGCCGCCGTGCACAAGCGGAAACAGAGGAACGCCTTTTCTTGCATATAAGGCTCCTACTCCCTTGGGGCCGTATATTTTATGAGCAGAAACGGTAAGATAATCCGCTTGTAATTCCTGAGCGTTTACCGCAATTTTTCCTGCTGCCTGCACTGCATCGATATGCATGAGCGCGCCTTTCTTTTTTACAAGAGACGTTATTTTTTTTATATCCTGTATTGTGCCGATTTCATTGTTAGCTGCCATTACAGACACAAAGAGCGTATTGGAATTCAGCGCTTTTTCAAGTTCGTCAATATTCAGTTTTCCGTATTCATCAACAGGAAGAATATTTACATTAAACCCATTATCTTTTAAATTCTGCGCAGAATTCATTACACAGGGATGTTCAATGGATGTAACAAGTATTTCGCTTCTGGATTTATCTGCAATGCGGCTCATTGTTTGAAACACGGTATTATTTGCCTCGGAACCTCCGGATGTAAATACTATTGTTCCGTTTCCCGCTCCTATAAGAGCGCCGACATCTTCCCTTGCCTTCTCTATTCTGGCCCGTGCAGTTCTTCCTGATGCATGCATACTGGATGCGTTTCCAAAGATCTCAAAATCATCTATTAAAGCAGCCTTCACTTCGGCTCTTAGCGGAGTGGTAGCATTATAGTCAATGTATATTTTTCTCATTTGCAATATGGTAGCAAAATTACCTGGAAAAATCAAACATTATGACCAGTCTTTAAGGCCAAGTTCACGCTTCACTTCTTCAAGGCGTTTATTAAGCGCAGCAATTGTTCTTTCCAGTCTTTCTTTTTCTTTTTCCAGTATGGCAACAGGATCTTCTTCTTTTTTTTCCGTACCGCGTACCTGAACCTTTACTGAATCAGGACTCTTCCCTTTTTTCAGCGCAGTTTCGGCTGCCTTGCGCTCATCGCCGTTGCGGATACCGGCAAGAAAACGCATATTATCGGCGCCAACTTCGGGAGCAATATCGTACTCGAACATTTTCATCGCAGTGTTTGCGGCAGCTCTGGGAATGCGAAGCATCCTGTCAACATAATCTTCAAAACGCACGCCGATTCCGGTACAAAGCTCATGGGCTTTTATTAAATGCTTTCCCATTTCCTTTACAAGCTCTCCGTTGTTCTTTAAATATTTATTACGGATAACTTCTGTCAGTTTAAGCAATTCAGGCGAGACAGAAAATACATCATTATATATTTTTTTCGATTCCGCTTTTTCCAGAAGCTCATGAAATATTGCCCAGAACTGTGAATTATGCGCTCTTGGAGAAAGTGTGCCGCCGCGCTGGCAGGCATGTAAATGATGAGCGTATTCATGGATTGCCGTATACAAAAGCAGATTCTGCCCGGTGTCATCTGAATTAAAATTCCTGTTATGGATAATGATTTCCCTGGAGCCGGGTTTGTAAAGTCCGTTCACTTTTTTGCTTTTTTTTCCGGAGAAAACAAGCGTAAACTCAAAAGGCGCATCTTCTATTGCAAGCAGTTTTTGTTTTACCTTATCCTGATTCATTTGCCATACTCCTTAAAATTATCTTGTGTTTTCCGTTTTTTCCATGGCAAGCGCCGCTGCTGCAATGCAGGCAGTTTCCGTGCGCAGGGCGCGCTCTCCCATAGACAGCCGTAAAAATCCCGACTGTTCAAATAAATCCCGTTCCCTGTCCGACCAGCCCCTTTCAGGCCCTACAGCAATTACAGCAGGACGGCTTGTCGGCGCTAAATGAAAGAAAGAGCCTTCCGCTCTTACATTGTCCATTGCAAGCAAAAGATGTATACGCGCCGATGGTTCCTTTTTATTCCAGGGACTTTTTTCCAGCCATTGCTGTACATTGTCATAAATAAAAAAATCAGGTATTTGCGTATCACGCGCCTGAACCGCCCCTTCTATTAAAGCCGAACGGGAACCGCCGTCAAAAAGCAGCTTTGTATCGCGGTAACTTTTTTCGCCGAGATCTGTTCCAATCAAATCGATTGCAGACACTCCCATATTGGACAAATCCCTGAATATCCTTTTAAGCTGTATGGGACGCACAAATGCAACAGCCATTCTCAGCCGGAGACGGGGCGCAGGCTGCAGCTCTCCGTTTATGGAAATAAGAATTGATCCGTCAATATTTATTTTTTCGATCCGGCCCGTTCCTCGTATTCCTCCGAGAACTCCGGCTTCAAACTCGCCGCCTGCCTTTTTGCGCAAAATTTTTAACAAATGAATTGTGCGCTCATCTCTGCGCGGAAGGCTGCGTCCAAGTTCATGCTCTTCAAGTAAAATAATATTCACATCATTATTATATCAAATTACCGCTATCTTGACAAAACATTATAAAACAATAGAGAATGACAGGTTCTTATGAAAAAAGCCTTAAAGACAATAAAAATCCTGTTACTGGCATTAATGGTATTCTCATGCGCAACAAGCTCAAATGCATACAGGCAAATTGATTTCGCTGTCGGACAGGCTGATTTTTCAGCGGCATTGGACAATTTAGTCCAGGGGCAAAGCGGAAGAAGGGTAATTTATCCGCAGAATAATTCAATATCGCTGTTTCTGGACAAGGGGCTTTTGGAACATTACGCCGGAAATTATGCCGCCTCTTCTGAAGATTTGCAAAATGCCGAGCGTTTAATAGAAGAAGCGTATACAAAAAGCATATCGGAAGGTTTTTTATCGTATATTTTAAATGACAATGTTAAGCAATATCCCGGCGAGGATTTTGAAGACATCTATTTAAATATTTTTAATGCGTTAAATTATTACAACAGAGGCAATCTGGAAGGAGCGCTTGTAGAAATCAGAAAGCTAAGCATGCCTAACGGAAAGCTTGATATGCTTGCGCGAAGGCATGAGTATATAGATCCGGATACCGGCGCGAATTTAAATGAAATGGTGCAGAGGGAAACGGGCATAAGCCAGCTTCCGGAAACAAAATCTGTTAATTTTTCCAACTCTGCGCTTGCTCGTTTTCTAGGCGCTCTTTTTTATCAGGCAAACGGCAATACAGATTCTGCGCGCATTGAATTTGATCAGCTTCACCGGGCTTTCAGGACAAATACAGGCATCTATTATAACCAGGTTCCAAAAGCTGTTGATGAAGCGCGCAATGTTCCGGACAGAATGGGAAGGCTTAATGTTATAAGTTTTACAGGATTATCCCCAATAAAAGAAGAACAGCATATTCTGCATTTTCTTCCGTTTCAGCATCCAATACTGGCGATTGCATCATTAAAACTTCCCGTACTTGTAAGCAGACAAAGTGCAATAAACAGAATAGAAGTTGTTGTAGAAGGTATAGGCAGTTTTGATATGGAACTTTTGGAAGATATGGGAGCTGTTATAATTGAAACATTTGCCGCCCGTTTTTCCAGCATATTTTTAAAAACATATATCCGTACAATCATAAAATATGTAGTTGCAGACGCTGTTGCGTATGAAACTGCCAGAAACCAGGGCGCACTTTCCGGGCTTATGGTAGCGCTTGCCGCAAGAGCGGCAATGGATGCCTCAGAAAGCGCTGATATCAGAATGTCGCGCTTCCTTCCCGACAAGGCGTATATAGGAGGAATCAATCTTGACCCGGGAACTTATTCTGTTATAATAAATTACTATCATGGCAGCAGATTAATCTCGCAGGATATACATACGGATGTTGTTGTAAACAGAAGATCATTAAATCTTTTGCAATCCGTGAATTTAAGATAGGAGAAGTTGATATGAAAAAATTATTAATTTTATTGACCGCTTTGTTATTGCTGGCATCGTGCGGAACAACTGTAAAAAGAGTTGAATCCGGAACAGAGCCTGA
Organism: Treponema sp.; assembly: GCA_009781635.1. Lineage (GTDB taxonomy): Bacteria > Spirochaetota > Spirochaetia > Treponematales > Breznakiellaceae > WQXQ01. The sequence goes on along the minus strand of WQXU01000003.1, from coordinate 91,548 downwards.
TTTAAGCGGCTACTGGAACTCAAGAGACGTACGGATTGTCTGCGAATCTCTCATTAATGACGCGCTTTCCAGCCCAAGAATTGAGCAAGCGATAAGAGAAGCAGGAAGCAGAAAACCTGTTATAGTCGTCGGCAGATTCAGAAATGAAAGCAGCGAACATATTGATACTGCGATTATTTCTTCCATAATGGAAAATGTTATTTTTAACAGCGGAAAACTGGACTTTGTCGCAGGCGGAGAAACAAGAAGCGATGTACGCGCCGAGAGGCAGGATCAGCAGAGCAACGCAAGCGAGGACACTGCCGCAAGATTGGGCGCGGAAACCGGCGCGGATTTTATTCTTACAGGCTCTGTCAGAACAATTATTGACAGGGAAGGAAACCGCAGCGTAAGAACTTATTTTGTAACAGCGGAACTTACAAACATTGAGACCAATGCCAGAACATGGATGGGACAGAATAACGAAATTGCAAAGGTAATTACAAGGCCGAATAACAGGCTTTAATTAAACTCAAAAAACGGATCGTCATCATCATAAAGAACGCCGGCCTTTATTGCATCAAGGCCGGTTTTTTCACGGACAGAGTTAGTTACAAGAGCGCGCATTTTATACCGCGAAGTTTTTGACACAAGCATTCTTGCGCGTACGGCAGGCCGTCCGCTTACGGAAAATCCCGATTCAGGCGACCATGAAAAAGAACACTCCCCTGCATCAATTCCAAAACGCCATGTTATTTTTTCATTTTTTAGAAGCTGCTTTACAAGAGCGCACGCCTTCTCCACAGGATGATAAGTTCCGACAGGCTGTCCGTCTTCTGTCCACTTGTATGTAGTCAGAACAGGTTTAAGTTCTAAAGGCGAGCCGAAACATGCAAAGATTGTATCTCCTTCATAGCCTGCAATTACAGCGCCGGCATTGAATAATGCTCTTTTTGCCATTGTAAAAAACGCTCTTTTAATTTTGACTGCATCTTTTGATTTTTCGCGATCCTCTTTTGTAAAAAGATTTACATCCCTGATTGCGATAACAGCCGCATAAGCAATGTTAACTTCCGAAAGACCCGGCCTGCCGTGTTTAATAAGGCCCTGTAAAATATTTTTTGGAACGGCAGCCTTGTAAGCGGAGCGGAAACTAAGCGCCCTGTAATTTAAATAAGCGCATTTGCAGTAAAATAGAACAAGAACCCCTGTAAGGGAAGATGCAAGAATTATTATTGGATCAATCCAGTATGAAAATAAAATAAAAATGCCGCCGGATACAGAGGTTGATAATATGCTTAATATCAAGCCAATAATTAAAAGAAGAAGGGGGCGCAAAAGAAAAATAAAAATCAATACAATAAATGAAGCTGCAATGGACAGAAAAAACACATAACGGTCATTTACAGGTTTGACATGGCTTCCGGTTATTAATGTATTTGCAAGAAGCGCAGAAGATTCGGCGCTTAACTGCGGGCCCATAATACAAAGCGACATATTAAGTTCGTCTTTAAATTTTTTATGAATTACTGACAGCTCTTCGTATATTCCGCGCATAAATAAAAATGTAATATTTAATTCGTCCCTGTCTTCGGTTAAAATTGCAAGCCTCTGCGTATCTGAAATATCTGTATTTGCAATTAAATCTTTATATTCATTATCCAGAAGCTGCATTGCAGAGCTGTTAAAAAAATCTTCCAGATTATTAAAGTAATCTTCGCGGGCAGTTATCCAGGCATAACGGTTTTCGCTGTCAGGGGAGTTTAAAAGTTCTTCCAAGAGCGTCTGCGCATGTTCGCCTGTAAAAAGCGGAATTTTTTCCGGCAGGGTTTTTGAAAAAGCGCCTATCTCATGAGCTTTTGCCATTGCATCCAGCATTGCCTTTCCCTTTTCATCGTATTCCCTGAACAATTCGATATTGATGCGGCGGATAAATGAACTTCCTTTAGTGATTATGTTTCCGCCCTTATCAAGTAAAATATCCATTTCACTTCCGTCATTGGAACGAAGCCATAGATATTTTGTATTATCAATAGTTTCAATTTGAGACTCGGCATAACGGCCTGAAATTAATTGGTATACAGGATGAATAAAATCATCATCAGCATCCAGAGGTTTTACGCGCCTTAGAATTCCGTCATCGTCAGGCTGCGGCCTTGAATAACTTTCCTGAAAATTTCCGAATACTGCAATGGAACGAATTAAATCTTCATCCCTGTCTACAAGGGATGTAATTAACCTGTCTCTTCCCTGCTCTGTCAGTTCAACAAGCCGTTCAACAAGGGAAGGTGCCTGTGCCGGCGGAACATATCCCATGCGAATGCCCTCAAACAGGTTTTTGATATTTGAACCGACAAGAGCGTATTCATCCGTAAACCGCCTGCGTATTTCAGTCTCGCTTACTGTAACAGGAGACAATGCAGGAGAGAGCCTTCCTGTCATGACAAGATTAGACGCCCTGAATTCCGTCAGAGTCATCAGCGCCAGAAAAAAATCGCTGCCTTCAATATATTCATCTGTGTTAATGATTAAAATTTCCCTTGATACAACAGGTGCTTTTTTTGTTTTAAGAAAATCAAAATGCGGCCCCAGTTTCGGCCCTGAAAGCATTAAACTTGCAAGAAAAGCCGCCAATACTGCGCATAAAAGGCCGCCAAGAAACATTAACAGGGAATTCTTTAATGAAATAAAGAGAGGCATATTTTTATTTATACACATTATAGTATAATGTACAAGACTTGTTTTATTATACTGGAGGATGATATGGCAAAGGTATTCATGGACAGTGAAAGTTTTTTACTGGAAACGCAGACTGCGGTTAATTTATATAAGGCGGCAAAAGAGGAACCTGTTTACGATTACCATTGCCATTTAAACCCTTCAGAGATTGCGCAGAACAGGCAGATGCCAAACCTCGCAGACGCATGGCTTTCAGGCGATCATTACAAATGGCGAATGATGCGCGCAATGGGCATTGATGAAAAGTATATTACAGGCGGTGCTCCCGATTATGAAAAATATCTTTCCTGGGCGCGTACTGTAGAATCACTTATCGGCAATCCTTTATATCACTGGACTCATCTGGAACTGCAAAGATACTTTGATATTACTCAGCCTCTTACAGAAAAAAGCGCGCCTGAAATATGGGAAAAAGCAAACGCGCTTTTACAAACGCCCCAATTGTCGGTAAAGGGCATTTTTGAAAAAATGAATATCCATGCGGTCGGAACAACGGATGATCCCGTTGACACTCTTGAGCATCACCGAGCTATCGCAGACGGCAGCGCTCCCATAGGAAAAATCGATACAAAAATTATTCCGTCATTCCGCCCGGATAAGGCGCTTGATATTAACGCCTTTGATTTTGCAAAATATATAGAATCACTTTCCGCTGCAAGCGGAATAAATATTAAAACGCCTGATGATGTAATTGCCGCTCTGGAAATACGTCTTGATTATTTTATCAGTCTTGGCTGCAGCCTTTCAGATCACGGGCTTGAATATGTGCCTTTTTATGAGACATCGGTTAAGAATGTAGAAAAATCTTTCAGAAAAGCCATGACGGGAAAAAGCGTATCTATAGTGGAAGCCGATGCATATAAAACAATGATGCTTGTATCCCTTGCCTGTCTATATGCAAAACGCGGCATTGTTATGCAGCTTCATTTTGCCTGTATCCGCAATATAAATACAAAAATGCTTTTCAATACAGGAATTAATACGGGCTTTGATGCTGTTAATGACAGAATTACAGCCGGCAGTCTTGCCGCTCTTTTGGATCTTATGGAACTTGAGTGTAATGATACAGGCCTTCCAAAAACCATTTTATATTCTTTAAATCCGAAAGATTACTACCCTATTGCGACCATCATGGGAGGTTTTCAGGGCGGAAGGAGCGAACAGGCATCCTGCGCCGGGAAAATACAGCTTGGCAGCGCATGGTGGTTCTGCGATCACAAAGACGGCATGGAAGAGCAGATGCGCGTTCTTGCAAGCCTTGGAATGTTAAGTTCATTTGTCGGGATGCTGACAGACAGCCGCAGTTTTCTCTCCTACCCGCGCCACGAATATTTCCGGCGCATTATGTGCAATTTAATCGGCGGCTGGGCGGAAAACGGAGAGTATCCTGCGGACATGCAGAAACTGGAAAAAATCGTGCGCGATATTTCCTTTGGAAATGCAAAGAAATATTTTGAATGATTAATTTAGGTTAGGATATAAATCATGGAAATAATAAGCTATAATATCTTGAAGTTAGTTTTGGATACTATTGAACATGTTGGCTATAATTTTTTTAAAGTACCTACGACAGATGATAAACAAATATTACTAAATAGTGAACGAGTTTTTTGTTATGAACTATATCACAGAATAAGACAGCTACAAGATAACTATTGTAAGGAATTAACTTTAAATGGAGTATTAGATAATAAAAGAAGAATAAATTATAAAAACGAAATACCAGATTTCCTCTTTCATATTCATGGAACCACCAGTTGTAACGGAGCAATTATTGAAGTAAAAAATACACTTCAAATTATCACTGATTTGAATATAATTGATAAATTTATTAATGAGTATAATTATAAGCTAGGTATTTTATTAATTTACAATTATACATTTTCAAAAGTACAAAAAGAATTTAAAAATTCTAAAGAAGAATATACAAATATAAAAAATAAAGAAAATATTTATATTATTGCAGCATCTGACCCTGGACATATTAAACATTTGTTGCTTTCTGATATCTTAGAATATGGAGCAACCCCATGAAAACAAACGAATCAATAGAAGAACTCCTAAAAGCCCCCGAAGGTGAACACTATGAATTCAAGGAAGCAAAAAATAAATTCGAATTTCATACAGCGTTAAAATACTGTTGCGCGTTAGCAAACTGCGGAGGAGGTAAATTCGTTTTAGGAGTTTCCGATAAACGCCCGCGGCAAGTTGTAGGCAGTAACGCATTTGCTCAGCCTGAAAGAACAAGAAATGGATTAATGGAAAAACTACTAGTTCGTGTTGATTTTCAACTATATAATCATAACGGAAAAAGGGTGCTGGTTTTTGAAATTGCAAGCCGTCCTATCGGCTTACCAGTGCAAGTTGATGGCGTAACATGGTCGCGAAAAGGAGACAGTCTTGTTCCGATGTCTTCTAAAGAAATGCAACGAATATTTATTGAAGGCGGAAAAGACTTTTCTGATGAAATATGTAAAGGTGCGACAATAAAAGATTTAGATAAAAATGCTGTTGAAGCGTTCAGAAAACAATGGATTTTTAAAACTGGAAATAAAACGCTAAAAAATCTCTCTACTGAACAACTAATGATAGACTGCGGTGCTATAATAAAAAACGAAATAACCTATGCGGCATTAGTATTATTCGGATCAAATAATGCTCTTCGGAAATATTTACCGCAAGCAGAAATAATATTTGAATACCGTTCAAAAAACAGCGCTGGACCGGCACAACAAAGAGTTGAATTCACTATTGGCTTCTTTGCGTGTTTTGACGCAATATGGGATTTGGTAAATTTACGAAATGATAAACAGCATTATCAGGACGGATTATTTGTTCTTGATGTTCCAACATTTAACGAAAGGGTAATTCGTGAAGCATTGTTAAATGCTGTAAGTCACAGAAATTATCAGATGAGTGGAAGTATATTCGTTCGTCAATACCGTGATAGACTTACTGTTGAAAACCCCGGCGGATTTCCTTCCGGAGTTACTATTGATAATATACTTAATATTCAATCACCTCGAAACCGTCGTATTGCATCAATTCTTGCATTATGCGGATTAGTCGAACGTGCGGGGCAGGGAATGAATTTAATTTATGAATTGAGTATAAAAGATGCTAAACCACTACCGGATTTCAGCGGAACTGATGATTATTTTGTTTTTCTAACATTAAACGGAATAATTAATGATGAAAGATTATTATTAATGTTAAAGAAAATTAACATTGAACAGCTTGAATCTATGATAATAGCAGATTTATTAATAATCAATTCATTATTTCATGAACAAAAAATTTCTAAACAAATACTTGGATTTAAAAACATCCAAGTAAATATAAACAAGTTAATTGATTGGGGAATAATTGAAGTTGCAGGCAGAAAAAAATATGTATTAGCCAGAAGTCTATATGAATCAACAGGTAAATCCGGTATTCATACCAGACTTGTTGGATTAGATAAAGAAACAAACAAAGAACTGTTGCTGAAACATATTAAATCGAATGCAAAGAAAGGTACACCTTTTATGGAACTACAACAGGTTTTACCAAGCCTTTCAAGAAAACAAATACAAGTCTTGGTTTCAGAATTAAAAAATGAAAAGAAAGTTAAGCTAATTGGTGAAAGAAAAAACGCATTATGGTTCATAGAATAATTTATGCTCTTTTATGCTCTTTTATGCTCTTTTATGCTCCAAATTTGAAAGAGCATAAACAGCAATTTTATCATTTTTTAAGAAAACCTTCATTTTCGTAAAAAAAATGATTTCATTGAAATAATCGAGTTTTCCAAAACAATCAATTATCTTTGGATTCTTGCAGAGCCGCCCTTTGCAAATGCTTCTACCTGATCCAGGCTGAACATGGAAGTGTCCCCAGGCGTTGTTGTAACAAGAGCGCCGTGTGCCCAGCCAAGCCTTAGGCATTCTTCCGGAGCCCTGCCTGACATAAGGCCGTAGAAAAGTCCGGATGCAAAACCATCCCCTCCTCCGACACGATCATATACATCAAGTTCGCAAGCAGGAGCCTGATATGTTTTTCCATCAAGCCAGAGGACCGCGCTCCATGAATGTCGGTTTGTTGAATGAACTTCTCGCAGCGTTGTGGCAACAGCTTTTATATTGGGGAAATCTTTTATAACATTTTCTATCATGCCGAAAAACGCAGAAGCATCAAGCTCTCCCTTTGTTTCAACATCCTGCCCCTTAAGCCCAAGTCCCTTTTGAAGATCTTCTTCGTTTCCCACAAGCACATCAACATAACTTACTATTTTCCGCAGGGTCTTTGCAGCCTCTTCGCTTGCCTGTGATACGCTAAGACCTGCTTCCGCAGCGGCAATCGCCCACAATTTCGCGCGGTAGTTTAAATCGAAGGAGACAATTGCTCCATGTTTTTTGGCAGCCTGCATCGCTTCAATTACAAGCTCGCTTGTAGTTGAAGAAAGTGCGCTGAATATTCCGCCTGAGTGAAACCAGCGAACTCCGTTTTTGAAAATCGCATCCCAGTTAAAACTTCCGGGTTTTAGCTGCTGCGCCGCTTCATTTGAACGGTTATAAAAAACAACAGGCGCGCGCACACCCTGTCCGCGGTCGCTCCATACAATTGCCATGTTCGGGCCGCGTACTCCGTCATGCTCAAAATATTTATAATAGGGAGTAACTCCCGCTTTCCGTACCGCTGCCTCAATCCGCTTTCCTATAGGATAATTTACCATAGCGCTTGCGATTGCAGTTTTCATGCCAAAGCAGGTGGAAAGGTTAGTTGCAACATTGTATTCGCCGCCGGAGACATGAAGCAGGTACTCGTTCGCTTCCGCAAAGGGAATTATTCCGGGATCAAGCCTTGTAACAAGGGCTCCAAGCGCCAATAAATCATGCGCACCTGCGCCGGGAATTTTTAATGATGACATAAACTACTTCCTTTATAAATTTTATATAAGTATACCATACTAAATATCAAACCTCAATTCACCTGAAATAAAACTTTGCGGCATGCTTTCTCCTTCAGGCACAATTAAAAGTTCACCGCTGTCTGTAATTCCTGCAAGCTTTCCCCTTACATCCCTGCCTGAATCTGCAGCTCCTTCTGTAAATAAAACATATTCGCCCTTTTTATATAATCTTTTTTCGATACGAAGCTTCCAGCTCTCTTCCTGCGGCCTTTCAAACTCGTTATAGAGTTCCAATAAAATTTTTTCCAGTAAATCAAAACGATCGGAAACTTCATTATTGGAACCTGCGGCAAGAGCGATACTTGTTGCCTTTTCATTCAAATGCTGTGGAAATGTTTTTTGCGCCACGTTTATTCCGATACCGATATGAACATTTCCATTTGCAGCCTCGCACAAAATCCCTGCCGCCTTTTTTGAACCAATCATGATGTCGTTAGGCCATTTGAGCATAACACTGCCCTTAAGCTGCGGAGAAAAATCTTCGATTGCGGATAAAACTGCAAGACCTGTGCGCAGGGTTAATGCGGGGGGAATATCTTCCATGTATTTATAACGCAGAAGGATTGTAAAAGGCAGATTTTCCTCCCTTTCCATCTCCCATATTCTGTCATGTTTGCGCCCGCGCCCCGCTTCCTGAAAATCCGCCGTGATTACAGTTCCATGCAAGGCTCCGTCATCTGCAAGTTTTTTTGAAATATCCATTGTGCTTGACGCTGTTTTTATATGATAAACCGGCGATTTATACGGATTATGTATTTTCAAAGTCACCATAATTATGCTATTATACCCGCATGAACATTGTTTGTCTTGATCTTGAGGGTGTCCTTGTCCCCGAAATATGGATTACATTTTCCCAGGCCTCCGGTATTCCCGAATTAAGCCGTACAACAAGGGATGAGCCGGATTACAATAAACTGATGAGTTTCCGTCTTGATATCCTTAACAAAAACAATCTGAAACTTCCCGATATTCAGCGTGTGATTTCAAGCATGAAAGTCCTGCCGGGCGCGCTTGAGTTTTCCAATGCAGTACGCGAAAGAAGCCAGCTTATAATTCTTTCGGATACTTTTGAAGAATTCGCAAAACCTCTTATGGCAAAGCTTGCATGGCCTTCCCTGTTTTGCAATTCGCTTAAGGTTGCAGACGACGGAACAATTACAGGTTATAAATTACGTCAGCATAACGGCAAAAGGGAAGCTATAAAAGCATTCAAAGCGATGAATATGCGCGTTTTTGCCGCAGGGGATTCATTTAACGATCTTGCAATGATAAGAGAAGCTGATTCCGGCTGCCTGTTCAGGGCTCCTGATCAAATCCGCAAAGATTATTCCATATTTAGCTGCATGGATACTTTTGAAGATTTGCTTGCGGAAATTGATAAATTTTTAAAATAGTTTTAACGTTCAATAATTCTGCGAAGGGTATGATCGCTTTGCCGCCAGTCCTTGCCGGTTTTTACGCGCAGATCAAGATCGATCTTCCATTCAAAAATGCGTTTTAAATCCTTTAGAGCGCCAAGACGTATCGCCTTTATCATTTCACCGCCCTTGCCTACAACCATGCCCTTCTGGGAATCGCGCTCTACAATAATAAAGGCCCTTACCCAAAGTTTATTTTCCCTTAATTCCATATCGGCAATGTCTACATACAGGGAATGAGGCAGTTCCTGACGCAGCCTGTTTATTGCATGCTCTCTGATAATTTCCGCGATACGAAACTGCGTGTCCTGGTCTGTGTAATAATCGTCTGTGTAAAGAGGCGGCCCCTCCCCTGCCATGTTAAAAAGAGCATTTAAAAGTTCTTCTATACCGGCGCCTGTGTTAGCTGAAATTGCAAAACATCTTTCTTCCGGCAGCTGAGGCAGAAACGAGGATAAAAATTCCCTGCAGCGGTTAAAATCGGCTCCCGGGACATCCATCTTGTTTACGGCAGCGATTGTTTTATCAGATAAGGGGGTTAAAAGAGATGCAATTTCTTCTTCTTCGGCACCCGGCGCGCGGCTTGCATCCATTATATAAAGGACAAGATCGCATTCCGCCAGGGCGCGGTTAGAGACTTCCATCAGTTTTTTATTCATTTTTTTTTCGCCGTAATGCCGCCCCGGCGTATCAACAAAAATAAGCTGTCCCTCTGCCCTGTTAACAATTCCCCTTATTGCATTGCGCGTTGTCTGCGGAACCCTGCTTACAATGGCAACTTTCTCGCCGCACATTTTATTAAGAAGCGTAGACTTTCCCACGCTTGGGCGCCCGACAATAGCAGCGAAGGCGCATTTTTTATTTTCCATTATCTGACAACCATTACCTTTCTGATCTCGTCTATATCAGGGCCGACAACACGTATAAAATACATTCCCCTTGCAACAGGTCTTCCGCTGTTGTTGGTGCCGTCCCAGGCATCAGTATATTCGCCTTTCTCGCGGTACTCGTTGCGCCTTATGGATCTTACAAGTGTTCCGTCCAGCGTGTGAACCTGAATTGTTACCCTGCCCGGCCTTAAAAGATTGTAGCGCAGATAGGTAACTTCCCGCGCATCAGAATTAATGACATTGTTCAGGATGGTAACGCCGCCGCGCTGAAGCCGTATGTTCTGTATGTCAAAACTGAAGGGGCGCACAAGAGTGTACCAATTAGCGGGAATTGCAGCTCCGCGCGGAATGTCAAGGCGCGCGATGGAAAGATAGGAAGCAGTGCCGCCAATGCCCTGAAGTCTAAGAAGGAATTCAAATTTGCCGCCGTTTGAGAAATTTTCTGAATCAATTCTATATGTAAAAAGAGACGATGCGGATGCTTGAGGGAGAACAGGTTCTGTAGAAAATAATTTAGGAACCATAAAGAAATTAGGGTAAAAGTCAGGAGCTGTTACATTCGAATCGGCAAGCCATAAACCTCCGGCGCTTGTGCCCCTTTCTGCGCGAACTGCAGGATTACGGTGCTTTACATCAACATCAAAACCATAAAGCAAATTAAGGCCGTAATTTAAGGCATTATTAAGCCTTACTTGAATGATTAGATTTTCACTTCTTTCAAGATATTTAGTTCCGTCAAAATCCCATATAATCGCAGTATCTGTATTTATCTGTCCCCAGAACTCACCGTTGTTGTCATTAAATCCTTCAGGATTAGGCTCCTTTTCATCTCTTACCCATACAGGCCATGCAAAATAATTTTCAGAATCACTTTCAGTTGGAGGAATTGATACAAGGACATCCGTTACACGGCGAATAACAGGTTCTCCTGCAGTAAATCTGTCAGGTGTAACAAGATGTCCATTTCCATTAGCAAGAGCATCCATCATTTCAACAGTAAGGAGTTTGTTAGGCGGCATAAATACACGGTCTATAGAAATAACACCATCTTTAGTTTCCGCCATTTCTTCATCAGCGATAAATTCAGGATATTTATCCCTTAAATGACTGTTCCCTGTTACCCTTGCATACTCTGTATAACCCCAGTTAAGAGGATATTTCGGTCCCTTGTAATACAGGCTAAAATCTCCGTCTATGGAACGATCGCTCCAGTCCATCGCGCGCTGTCCCTGATCTACCATATTATTAATTCTGAAATATTGATCGTTATGTACATTATTCTTAATGTCCAAATTAAAAAGTTCTGTTATTCCAAGCGGATTCTGTCCCAAAAGATACCCAAGATTGGCAGGATTTACTTCCAGCGAAAAATCTCTTGAAGCTCTTTCTATAGGTAAATATTGCCATGTAAACGTATATCCTATTGTAGGTTCTGGCCATTTAACGACATCACGGCTGAATACACCTTCTTCAACAGCTTCGGACATTCGCACATATGTTTCATCATGACCTGGAAGAGTAAGAGTATATTTAATGCGCGGAGGAATGGTGTCAAAAGGCTTTATATCTATATCAATACCCGGTACTCCAACACGTATTCCTTTTACAGTATCCCTTAGATTGGGGTTATTTCTAACGCTCCAGACTGGAGTGCTACCGGTATCAAGTTCCATTTCCAATTTTGGTTTAAGATAAATATAGAATGAATCTCTGTCAAATTCTGTTTTTGTCCAATAGCTGACAAGCTGAAAGCCACTATCAAAACCATTAAATTTTTCATCATTAGAAGGCCTATTTCTTTCTATCTCGTATCCTTCTATATATACATCAAATCCAGTGAAATTACCGTTTAATATGTAATTTGTCTGAACCCTTATTCTGTTTAATCTTCCTTCCCCTGTATAGTCTTCTGTAAAACTGTAGAGAATCGTTCTTGGTTCCAATCCTCTGAGCCAGTTATAATTAAAGTAACCCAATTCTAAAGCTGAATCATAGTACGGAATAATCCGGAAGAATACCGAATCTTCAATAAAAATCGGATCGCTGTTTGTTGAATGACTAAAGTACATTCTTACATTTCTGAAGTTACCCAGCGGGTCAACAGGATTATGCTCAAAAATGATGCTAATGTTCCAGTATTTTTCCTGTTCTGCCTGGGGCGTTGCCTTGAGATTCGGAGGTATTGGATATACAGGTATAGCATAAGAACCAAGATCCCCCGGAGCTACAGGAGGCTCTCCATGTTTATTAAATTCATATCTGTAAGGATTTACACCGTGATTTTCTGTTAATCTTGTGACTGTTATAAAATTATTTTCATCAACGTTATCACCTGACATACCGATTGAGAATTTTTCAAGAACAATATGCTGATGCGGATGCATGGAAAATTGTATTGTAGCGCCTTGAACATCCCAGCATTCAAACTCGCGCCATACTGTATGGCCAACAATTTCAAAAAATACCGGATCATCTGATTCATCATACTCATCTTTTGCAAAAGACACTTTCCTGCCTGAAGCCTGCCTGAAAACATAGGTATCCATACTTGTATCTGGGTTGATGGGATAACTTGAAGCATCTGTATATTTTTCCCAGCGTGTGTATTTTATTGAATCCGATCCAACATGCTGAAATTCACTTAAATTTCTTTGACCTGTTAAAGCCGCATACAGTACAATATCATGATCGCCAGCTTCCAATCCTGCAGGAGCGCTCTGCGGGAATAATAAAACTTCGCCTCTTATATGAATTGTTTTATCCGCATTATTGGTAGAAAGAACAGTTTGAGAGTTTTCTGTTATGCGAAGATTACCAATTGCCTGATCTGCTATAAGGTTCTGCGGAATTAAAGGATTTTCTCCTGTCATCTCAAACACAAGATACGGAAGATCATCAGGCTTTATATCAACTTTTTCGTTATCCGCTATTTGCGCATCGCCTTTAATATCAATGGTTACATTTCCTGTATTGCTAAAACTGAATTTTTGAGTATCCGAAATACCTTTAAAATATATATCGTGTACAAAAAGTTTTGTATCTTCTTTAAGAATTAAAGCGCCGTAATAACCGGTAAACTTTTTAAGATCTTCAGGTTCATTTATATCTCCGCCTATAATCCAGGAGCTATCATTTATAACAAGATTTAAAATTGCCACTGTTTCCAGTGTAAGAGTCTTACTATTTGCCTGCCTTATTGTATCTCCTGTTTTAATAATAACATAACTTTGCGTGCTTATTGTTATGTCATTTAAGGTTCCTGCAGTTTTGCTTATTTCCAGAGCTTCTGTAATAGTGCTGCCGCCGGCTAGTGTAATGGAATAAGCATTTTCTTCTGTTCCTTCTGCAAGTACGATAAATCCGCCTTTTTCAGGTAATGTGAATGTTACATTCTCTGTAAGTTCTATAATGCTTGCAAAACGTATAGCGGCATTTTCTTTATCGTCATTTGTTACTGTGATATCCGCGCCAAGCGATACATCCCCTGTACCGGTTGTGCTTTTTTGTGTAAACGGATTATTTAAGCTTACATTGCCGTTTTGCGTATATGTTCTGCTATTGTCTATTGTAAAACTTTCGGCATCAATCTGCATAAAAGATGCATTATTTACTATTAGATCAATATCGCCTGCATGGACCGACTTGAAAGTTACATCATTTGCTTCTGTTACTGTTATATCGCCTGAATGAACAGCCGAATTGAAAGTTACGTCATTTGCTGTTCTTACTGTTATATCGCCTGCATAAACATCCGATTCGAAAGTTGCGTCATTTACCTCTGTTACAGTTATATCACCAAAAGGTCCGGCTGAGCTTCCAACTTGTCCTTCAACAAGAATATCGCCTGAACCGGCTTTAACTTCGAGGCTTCCGCTTCCTGTAACGGCGGAACTAAATGTTATGTCACCGTTACCTGAATCCAAAACAATGGCTTGGCTCATATTAACTTGTTCTGCAAAACTAATATCGCCGTCCCCTTCGCTTGAGTTAATAGCAATGGATTCGCTAATGTTAACAGGCCCTATAAAACTTATATCGCCGTTTGTTTGTATTGATGTTGTAATATTGCTGTTTCCCGAACCTGTTTGCCTGAATGCTGCTGCAGAGGTTAAACCAGCTCCTGCCCCCTGATTAAAGGTTCCGCTGTTATTGATTGTAATGCCGCCCGATCCTATTTCAAGAGGTGAATTGTTTCCAAGAGTAATATTCGTTCCTGTAAACGAGAATGAAGATGATTCTGTTTTTGCGTTATCTGCAATTGAAAGAGAAGTGCCTGTAAAAGAGAACCCTCCCAAATAATCCATGGCCCTGTTGAACTCAGCGCTTCCTGCATTCTGAACATAACTATTTGCATATACAGGGCTTGATGCGCTGAATATAATATTTCCAGCGAGAACGCTTATATCGCCAAGGCGAAGCGCCTGCTCCCCGACTGTTCCTGTTACAGAAATATCAGATTGTCCTTCCAGAATTAAATTATTTACAGAGCCTATTGTTCCATAAATTCCGCCGCCAAGTATAATATTTGAAACATTTCCAGGTGTAATACTTGAAACCCTTATACTATTATTAGAATTTCCATCAAGAGTTAATTTCGAGTTGTTTGAATTGAAACCGGAATCAAGAAGATCAATTTCTGCATTGCGGAGAATGATACCGTCCGCTCCAGAATTAAGAGTAAAATTACCCGATGATACATATGCGCCTCTTATATCAATCTGCCCGCTTGTTGTAAATGTAACATTACGTATGTTTGCTTCGTGACCAATATTATTAATACCGATAATAAATATTTTACCTGCACTTGCAGTTGTATTAGCTAAAAGCCCCCGCCCCAGAGTTGAATCTGCGCGAAGATAAAGATACGGAGCTGCAAATGCCAACTGTAAAGGATCAGTGTCAGCACCATGTCTGTAAACAATGTTTTTATCCGTATCTATGTGATAATGAATACGGTCCCCGGTAACGGCGCCTGTATAATTCGCATATGATTTAACACGTACGCAGACTTCTCCCGTATCTGCTTCCAGCGTAATTCCGCCTGTTCCTGTAAAATTACTTGCAAATATATAAACAGGAGCTTCTCCTTCATCATGGCACTCGCCATCGGAATATACCCTTATTAAATTTGCATTGGCAGGCGTACTTTCCAACTCTACAGTTCCATTTTCAGCTAACAATTCAAGTCTGTACCCTGTTATTTCTCCTGTTACTTTTATTCCTTCATTTAGATTGGTGCTTTCTGATTCAAGAATTATCTTTGTCCCGCTCGATATATCATTACTAATGCCTGTTACAATGAAATTTCCGCTGTTTCTAAAAGTAATATCACCTTGATCATTTATAAATGAGACACTGTCAATATTATTCGTATTTCCAAGAACTATTCCGGAAACAGCGTTTGCCTCAAGAGCCGCAGATGAAATTACAAAACCTGTACCCTGCGTAATATTTCCGCCTGACAATAATTCAACTTTTCCGTTTGTTGTCATATTTCCTGTCTGTGAAATGGCTCCTTCTGCCGTTATGGTAATATCCTGATTAGTTCCGCTTAACCCGCCAATGCCCGCGATTACAAGAGAAGCGTTATTTGTAAATTTTACATTCCCTGCAGCGCCTGTTACTGTAAGCTCATCTACGCTATTATTTTCTTCTGTAAGAGTAATTGCTCCTGTTGAATTTATTAGAAGTTTTCCTGTTGTTATTGCCCCTGTCTGGGTCAGCTCTCCAACTGTTGCAGGGGATTCACCAAGAGTAATACTTCCATTCCCGGGCGTTTGAAGAGACGTTATTTCAAGAGGCCCTAAAGTATTTATTTTTGTAATAGCGTTATTCGTATTATTAACTGAACTAACAGTAACAGATGAAGTTGATGAATTATTAAAACTTATTTCTCCGCTTGATAAAGCCGCCTGATTATTATTCAGTGTCACAATTCCTGTCAGCATATTGGCAGCTTCCATAGAAATTCCCTGTAACGCATTTACAGTAACACCATTAGTTCCTGTAACAGGACGGTACATGTTAACGCTGCCGCCTGTTGATGTTATTATCCGAGGGACAGAGCCTTGAAGATTTACATTACCGTGATAGATTTGATTTCCGCTTGTTTGTATATTATTGTTAATTACAGCAGCTCCCGGCGTATTTACTCCTGTCGCATTAACAGTGATGCCTGACAAGGGTGTTGAATCTCCAACCAATCCATTAAATCTGACATCTGCATTAGTTATTACAAGTTCTCTTGCGCCATTTACCGTACCGGAAAACAGCACTGTACTGCTTGGCGAACCTGTAAGCGTGCGTGTTGTCCCGGCGCCGCCCAGAGTTACAGCTCCGCCGTAGGTTTGATCTGCCGTTGTAGTAATATTAGCGTTTATCTCCGCGTTGTTTGTTATATTTACTGTACCTGCACTAACTCCTGCATTTATATAAGCATCGCCTGTTACATTTATTGAGCTTGCGCTTAACGCTGCCTCCAATGTTACGCTTCCTGTTGCCTGCAGCGCATTAATTCCGCTGCCGCCGTTTAAAGTGGAAGTTCCCGTCAATGTTAATGAATTGCCGCCGCCTGTTATTGCACCCAGATCAATTTCTGCGGCGTTTATGAAGCTTGTACCCGGCACTGCAAGAGGCGGTATTGCAAGCGTTACTGCTGCTCCGTTTGAATCAAATGAATTGCCGCTGCCGGAAATGACAATGTCAGCATTGACAAGTCTTATACCTCCTGCAGGGTCAAGGTTAAGAGCACCCGATGATACATAGTCGGCCCTGAACTCAATAAATCCGTTTGCCGTTTTAAATGTAACATCTCTTGTATTGGCTTCCCCATTGTTAGCTGCAATACCGATGATATATATATTGGTGTCTGCTCCTCTTGTTTCAGCGCCAAAGATTTGTCCCAGAGTAGAATTAGCTTTTATGTAAAAATGATTTGCAGGAGGGAATTCACCCAGAACCGATTCATCAATATAATAGACAATATTTCTAGGTGTATCTATATGATAATGGATACGATCCCCTGCAACATTGCCTGTATAATTCAAGGATGATGTAATATAATGTACGCATACATGACCTTCTGCAGCCCCTGGCGTAATACCGCCTTTTCCTTCCAGTATGTCAGTCACTATAGACACAGCCGGCTTTTCAATATTGCAATCAAAAACTTCCGATGTAACTGTTATTATATTAAAACCAACAGAAGCATCATCTCCAATTGTAATTGTTCCATTTTCCGCCAATAGCTCAAGCCTGTATCCTGTTATTATATCCGTCATTGCTCCAGATATACTAATATCATAGTTTTCAGATTTAAAAATTATCGCGCCATTACCTGTTATAATTCCGGTTGCAGTTCCTATTATATTTAAACTGCCGTTTTCAGAACTTATATTTATATCTGCGTTAACGGATGCATTATTTGCAGATTTTATTGTAAGTGTTCCGTCATTATTAAATATGATATCCCCTGATGCGGATGTATTTGCATTTGATAAAGATACGCTGTTAACGCTGTTCAAACTGCCAAGCAATATACTGCCCGATGAGCTCACTGTAAGCTCTTCTGCGTCAATTGCACTTGCCGCATTCTGCGAAACATTTCCGCCTGACGATAATACAACTTCTCCGTTTGTTGTAATATTTCCTGTCTGTGAAATGGCTCCTGCTGCCGTTATAGTAATATTCTGACTGGCTCCGCTTAACCCGCTAATGCCTGCGATTGCAAGAGGAGCGTTATTTGCAAATTGCACATCTCCTTCCGTGCCTGTTACAGTAAGCACACCTACAGTATTATTTTCCTGTAAATCAATATGGCTGCCCGATTTTAATGTCAAGCTACCGGCTGATATTATTCCCGTCTGGGTTATTTCTTCGCTTGCTTCAAGATTAATGCTTCCATTCGGAGAAGGTATTGTCATGCCGCTTATCAGTAATGGCCCTGTTTGAATTACATTTATATTTCCGGATGCCGCGCTGTTGTTTGCGCCCAATGTAAGATTGTTTGATGTATTTGTGAAAATAATATTTCCTGTGCCTGTATTGGTAAGGCTGACAATTCCATCAATAGTATTTGGAGGCGCAGATAAATTATCAATTGAAATTCCCTGTAACGCATTTACAGTAACTCCATTAGCTCCTGTAACAAGAGAGGGTATGTTAACGCTGCCGCCTGTTGATGTTATTGTCCTTGTAGCGCCAAGAAGCTCAACCTCTCCGTTGTAATTTTGACTGCCGCTTGTGTGTATATTATTGTTAATTACAGCGGCTCCCGGCGTATTTACTCCTGTCGCATTAACAGTGATGCCTGACAAGGGTGTTAAATTTCCTACCAATCCATTAAACCTGACATCTGCATTAGTTATTACAAGTTCTCTTGCGCCATTTACCGTACCGGAAAACAGCACTGTACTGCTTGGCGAACCTGTACCTGTAAGTGTGCGCGCTCCTGCAGAGCCGCCCAGAGTTACATCTCCGCCGTAGGTTTGATTTGCCGTTGTGGTGATATTTGCGTTAATATCAGCATCGCCTGTTACATTTACAGAGTTTGCGCTTAACAGTGATGCAGAAAAGCTTGCTTCTCCGTTTATTACTAACGCGCCTATTCCTGCTCCGCCGTTTAATTGCGCATCTGCATCATCGTTGGCAGCTCCTGCAGGACCGTTTATTGTTAACGAATTATTATTTCCTGTAATATAGCCCAATACAACACCTGCCGCATTTATTACGCTGCCGCCTGTTCCTGCAAGCTCTACAGCGCCATTTGAGTTAAACACTGCATTGCTAAGTCCAATACCGGCATCAACAAGCCTTATATTTCCGTTCAATGGATTAGTTCCCGAAGGATTAAGAGTTAAATTACCCGAAGATACATAGGCATCTCTGAATTCTATATAGCCGTTTGCAGTTTCAAAAGTAACATTGCGGGAGTTTGCGCTTGGATGAATGACTTCAGTAATGTCGATTACATATATGTTACGATTAACGCCCTTTGTTGTAGCAAAAAGATTTTGCCCAAGAGTAGAATCCGCACGCAGATAAAAATACGGGCTTAAAAGTGAAAGCTCCGAAGGATTGTCAGCTCCATGCCTGTATACAATATTATTATTTGTATCAATATGATAATGGATACGCTCTCCTGTAACATTGCCTGTATAATTTAAGGATGCCGAAACATGCACGCAAACCACACCGGTAGTTAAACCAGGTTCTATATTACCTGCTCCATTAAAATTAGCAGCATCAACAAGCACAGCCGCATTATCATCATGCTCATCAGCTCCTGAACTGACAGTTATCAAACTGCCGATTGTGACGGTTCCATTTTCAGCTAACAATTCAAGTCTTAACCCTGTTATTGCTCCCGTTGTATTTATAGTTGCACCGGAGGATGACGAAGACAGTTTAATTACTCCTTCTGCCGTAATCCCCGCAGCTCCAACTGTTATATCGCCATTTGCTGTTATAGTAAAATTCCCGTCTGTACTTGCAATATTCGCAGGATTTGTTCCTGTTACGTTAACTGCGCCTGTAGTTGAAAGCGCAACAGCGCCAGATTGCGTTCCTGTCTGGTTGTTGTTTAATGCAATATTACCGTAAAGAGTGTTTGCAGAATTGTTTAGATCTATCCCCTGTGATGCGCTTATATCTACCTGTGTAACTGCAAGCTCTTTGGATACAATACCCGAAGCTCTTATACTGCCCGTATTTGATATTAATGTCCGCGTACCGGCGCCGCCCAGCGCTACAGCTCCGCTGTAATTTTGAGAAATTGTTGTTGTAATATCACTGTTTATTTCTGCGGTTCCGGCAGTTCCGGCAGGCGGATTTGCAACTACATTAAGGCTTTCTATGGGGGTTCCAGCTGCTCCCACATTCCCGTCAAATCTGACATTCGCATTTGTTATTGTAAAAGCCCGCGCTGTAGCATTGCTGCTGTTTACAGTGCCTGTAAAATGTATATTACTTTGAGCCGCTCCCATCCCTGTAAAAGTGACATTAGCGTTAAGAGCGGTTGCACCATTTACTGTTAAATTCCCAATCCCTGTATTGGCTGCGCCGTTAAACTGTGCGCTGGCATTATTCGTACCATGCCCGTTAATTATTAATGACTGCCCGTTGCCTGTAATTGCACCTAATGTGATAGCCGTACCTGTTAATGTACGGACTGTATCTGTAGCTTGCAGCGTAACTGTCCCATATGTTTGAGCAGCTGCAGTTGTGATATTTGCATTAATAGTTACAGCAGCTGTTTGAACGCTTTGTACAGGATTACCAGCTCCGACATTGCCGTCAAACCGGGCGGCTGCGGTAGCTATTGTCAAGGTACGCGCAGTTGCATTAAATCCGTTAACAGTTCCATTAAATAAAACAGTTCCCGCTGCTCCGCCTGTAAATGCCGCATTACCGTTAAGGTTTATAACTCCATTATAGGTTTGATTGCCTGATGTAAAAATATTTATTGCCGCATTATTGCCAAAAACAATTGAGCCTGCAGCGGCATTATTACTGGTTGCAGTAACAGTAGTTAATACACCGTTTCCGGCAGCGCCGATATTGCCATTAAAACGAATATTATCACTTGTTACGGTTAAAGCCCTGTTCTGGTCTGCAGCATTATTTACTGCGCCGCCAAACAGGATTGTACTGTTTTCTCCTGTTGCGTTAAATGTTACATTTGCGCCTGTATTTTGAGCAGCTCCGCCGCCGGTAGCGCCGTTGCCTACCTGTCCGCTAATTGTTACATCTCCTGTTGTATATGTCTGGTTACCGGTTGTTCTAACTCCTGCAACAATAACAGATGCGTTGTTTGTAGTGACAGATAATAAGGCATTTGTACCGCCTACCTGTCTGTGAAAGTTTGCGCCAACATTTGATACTGTTAATGAAAAAGGCCCGCCGGCAGGAGCGCTGTCTACAGTACCAAAAAATCGAGCCGGATTTGCAGCAGCGCCTGCAGTAGTAAATGTTACATTCTGTTCCAGTATAACAGGCCCTCTAAAACGCATGGAATTATTATTTGCCTGCGTTGCAGTAATATTTGGAGTATTAATATATATTGTTCCCATATCATATGGCACTGCATTTAATCCAATATCCAGTCTGGCCATAGTGACATTGCCCTCAAATCTTAAATCCGCCAAAGAAACATACATTCTGCGGTTATTTCCAGGAAGATCATGCGTTACAATATCTTTAAACCAGATTAATGTGCCTGCAACTCCCCTAAAATGGAAAGTGCCGTTAAGAACTACAGGTCTGTTATAGTATTGCCCAACATTTGCCCGTCCGTCATAAGCGCTTCCGCCTGTGGTATTAATATTAAACACTGTATTCGAGCCGGGAGTTGAAGGAGTAACATTAATTGTACCGGCGCTTCCTGCCAGTACAATTAGCTGTGCGCAGTTTATTATGTTGCTGATAGTTATATTTCCATTTGCAGTTAAATTTAAATTTCGTACGACGTTTGCATTAATCGCTGCATTTAAAAATACATTACCGCTTGCTGCCGTAGCAATAAGCGCCAAATCATTGGCAGTACCGCCGGAAGTTACACTGCCCAAAGTTATATTTTGAGCCCTTATAGTATTTGCAGTTATATTTGGCGCAGAGCCGATAAGTAGTACCGGCATATTAAAATTCTGTGCGCCGTTAAAATCAGCATTAAAGGAAACATTTGCATTGTTTAATCGTATGGGATTTGTCAGAGGAGTCAGAGTAACATTACCGTCAAACACGTTATTATCCCGAAACTGGATAAAACCTGTACTAGCAGTTTCTAAAGTGACATTACCGTTAAATACGTTATTATCCTGAAACTGGATAAAACCCGTACCAGTAGTTACAAATGTTAAATCATGCATATTATTTTCTGCATTTACAATATAAATATCACGATTTTGACCTGCAGCAATGTTAGAATTCCCTGTAAAGGTATCGCTGTTTATATGGTAAAAATCGGTATTATTAAATTCAATAGGTATAGGAAAGCTTCCAAAAAATACATCTTTGTTATCTGGAATCCTGATATGCCAATGATAACGATTTACTCTGCCATTGCCATCACCTGGGAAATAAACAACATTAAGACATAGCTCACCCGGAGACGCAGGCCCCGGAATAATGTTAAGCGGTCCAGCTATTGCATTAAAAGTATCTGCATGTACATATATAGCCGCTCCTAAACCTTCTCCCGGAGGTGAATCATGATTCCCCAGGCTGCTTACATTTATTCCTGCTAAAGGTTCGACCGTTACAGTCCTTCCATCAGCATTTATTATCAGACGCTGTGCATTTATGCTGGCTTCAATATTAACATCTCCGTCTTGCGTTGTATAACGAAGAACTCCAACTGACGTAACAAGGCCAGTTTGAGTTATGTCATTATCTACTCCGTTAACGGTAATAGAAACATCGTTATTGTTGACTCCGCTTATCGGTGCAATCGCAAGAGCTGTATTATTTACAAACTCCACAGCTGCGCCTGCGCCTGTAATGGAAAGTGTGTTTACAGAATTATCCTGGTTTAATATTACTCCTGCGGATGAATTAATTATTAAAGTTCCGCTTGTTATTGTTCCTGTCTGTGTTACAGCGCCGACTGCTGCAACTGCGCCAAGTGTAATATTTCTTCCGGAGGCGGTTTGAAGCGAAGTAATTTCCAAACTTCCGGATTGATTTATAAGTATATCTCCTGCCGCTGCGCTGTTAATTGCGCTTAACGTTATGCCGGCGGTTGTTCCAAAAGTAATATTTCCGGCAGGAGTGGCTCCCTGGTTATTATTAAGCGTTATATCTCCGCCCAGAGTATTAACAGCGCCTATAGAAATTCCCTGGGAAGCCAATATCTCAACCGGCCCTGTTAGTGTTGCAGCTCTTGAAACAATACCTGATGCTGTTATGTTGCCGCCCGATGAGCTTAATCTCCGCGCAGCTGCTCCTCCCTCTCCAAACTCAACAGTTCCATTAAAAGCCTGATTGCCTGTCGTTGTAATGTTTGCATTTATTACGCTTGTTCCGTCCACAGTAACACTTGTCAATGCTGTGCCGCCGCCAACTATTCCGTCAAACTGTGCATTTGCATTTGTTACAATCAATTGCCGCGTACCATTAACAGTCCCATTAAATCGCACAGTATTTACTGTATTACCGGCAGTCGCATTTGCATTAAAGGTGGAACTTAATGCAGCATTATTGAGAAAAGTTATATTCCCATTAAAAGTTTGATTACCGGAGGTAAACACTGTTACAGCAGCTGCGGCAGTTCCAATAGTAATTGTTCCGGTGGTAGTAGTTACTGCCACACTTGTTAATCTTGTTCCATCAGCGCCAATATTACCGCTGAAAGTTACGTTTGCGCCGGTTACTTCTAACGGACTTGCTCCTGTAATTGTACCTGAAAATAATACAGTACCTGTACCTGAGGCAAAAAGATTAGGAGCTGCAGTATCGCCAAGAATTACAGCACCGGTATATGTTTGATTGCCGTTTGTGGTAATACTAGCATTCATTTGAGTAGTACCTGCTACACTTACGCTTGTTAATGCAGCAGTACTGCCAACTGCATGTTCAAAATGAGCGTTTGCGCCTGTAATTGTTAACGACTGCGCGTTAGGTGCAATACCATTAACAGTGTTGTTAAACCTGACCAAAGCGCCTGCATTTGCATTAAATGTGGCATTGTTAGCAAGAGTTATATTTCCATTAAAAGTTTGAGCACCGGAAGTAAATATTGTTACAGCAGTTGTAGTAGTTCCAATCGTTATTGTTCCGGTAGCAGTTACCGCCACACTTGTTAATCTTGTTCCGGCAGCGGCAGCACCTATATTCCCATTAAATGTCACATTTACACCGGTTACTACTAGCGGTCTTGCGCCGCCAACAATTGTATTTGAGAATAATACATTGCCTGTAGCACCTGCGGCAAAAAGATTAGTACCTGTACCGCCAAGAGTTACAGTACCTGTATAAGTTTGATTGCCATTTGTGGTAATGCTTGCATTCATTTGAGTAGTACCGGCCACACTTAAACCGGATAAGGGAACACTGCCGCCAACTGCCTGTCCAAACCATGCATTGCTTGTTGCAATTTCCAAGTTTTGAGATTCGGCAGCAATACCGTTTACGGTTCCGTTAAACCTGATGGCATTACCCGCAGAACCTGTTAAAGTCACATTGCCACCCAGTTCTACATTACCGCCGTAAAATTGTGAATTACCGCCGTCAGCACCGGATACAGTCAAACTTACATTTATTCTACTAGTGCCAGTTACATGCAGAAAACGTATTCCAGCTGCTGAATTTGCACCAGAGGTGGTCGCTGTAGAAAAAGCGCCGTTAAATACAGCATTGCCATTAATTCGTAACGCAACATCTCCTTGATTAGCAGCTGTAGTATTAGGACCATTCCATGATGAAACTGTTCCAAGCGATATTGTACCGCCGCCGGTAGATGTAAATTCACGGATTGCAAGATTTGGAGAATTGCTAAATAATACAATAGTTCCATATGTCTGATTACCAACAGTAGTTACTGGCGCTCTTAATGTAATAGAATCGGCTGTCACTGCATTTAAAGTAGTTGTAGGTAAAGCAGGACCCGGTAAGTTGTCAGGTCCAAATGAAACATCCTGTGATACAATTAAAGAGATATTTTGCGCATCAATATTGACAATATTTTCCGGAGCAACAATAGACTTTGATCTTACATTCAAATTACCAAATACATTTAAGGTACCGGTACCGCCAATATCAAGCAGCCTTACATTTGATGCTGTAATAATGGCAGTTCCAGTTAAATTAACTGCCAATCCAGTTGGAAAAGGTTGAGGAGGAACTGCGTTTAAATCATTGCTACCAATATTTATATTGACATTATCAGTAAACCGTACTACCCCGGTTCCGGCATTTAAAGTAAGATCATGAGATGATGTATAATTTCTGCGAAACTCAATAAATCCTGTGCCGTCTGAAGTATCAAAAGTTAAATCATCTGGTGTTGCGGTAACATCTACAATGTAAATACCTCTTCCTGCACGCGCTCTTATCAGTTCACCTATGTATTCACCATCTTCGTGTATAAAGTAGTATTCAGCAGTATTCTGTAAATCACTATCGGCAGGGATGACACCTGCACCTGCAAATGTGTAATAAACAATATGCTTATCCGGCGGATTTGCAGGATCGTAGGGAGTGGTTCCTGAACTTGAGCATAAATGGAAACGCACGCCATTAATTCTGCCATTACCATCACCTGGAAAATTAATTACATCAAGACAAATTTCACCATTGTCTCTTGTTGGCCCCGGCCCCGGGTAAATAATTCCTGAACCGCTTGGAGCATTGAATGTATTTGCTCTGACATATATCGCCGATCCTGTACCATCGCCTGGACTTGTTTCATGGTTTCCATCACTGGATACATTTATTGTCGCATTCCCGGCAACAGTTACAGTACCTAAAGCCTGCATAATCAACCTGTTCGTATTAGTAATATTGCCTAAAATATCAATATTTCCTGTTATCGAATTAAGTCTTAATATGTTTGCTGTTCCTATATTAAGACCTCCGGCTCCTATCGTTATGTCATTATTTGCAGTAACTGTAAGCCCCATTGAACCGGAAATTGTATTACTGGTCTGAACAAAACCTCCTGCAGTTAATACACGCGGGCTTACAATTCCGCCAAGAGATATTGCGCTATTAAAAATTTGGTTACCGGCAGTAGTAATATTATTGTTTATATTGGTTAGCAAGCTGGTTATGGTTAAGTTTCCAACACCTGTTAATGCGCCGCCTAATGTAACAACACCGCTTACCGCTGACAATGTTAAATTATTATTGGTTCCTGTTACATTGCCGAGCGTTATACTGGAAGCTGTTATACTACTAATGGCTCCAGCTAGCGTTACTGGATATGATGCATCGAAGGCATTGCCGGTAAGATTGATAACAGCAGCATCCAGACGTAAACCGCCAGCTCCGGGAGATAAATTTAAATTACCAGAAGATGTATAGTTCCCGCGAATCTCAATATAACCTGATCCGTTTACAATAAAATCTGCGCTTCGAGTATTTGCAGGACTGGTATTTCCAACATTAACAATATAAATGTTATAAGGAGAAGCAACACTATATAATACTGATGCCCCCAGAGCATCAGCGGAATTAATATGTAAATATGGTGAGGGGATATTACCAGGATCACTTGGTCCATAAACAATATGTCTGGGTTCCGGAGTAAATATTATAGAACTTCCAACACAAGCATGAAAACGCGTTCCAGCAACTTTACCATCACTATCACTAATTAAATATCCCCCGGATACATTTAAACATAATTGCCCTGGAATTAATGGCGCCGGATCAATAACCCCTGTCCCGCCGAATGCTCTGAACTGCTGTGCTTTTACATACATTGACACATTTCCGGAATGTACACCGGTACATCCAGCAAAGGGGCTTGGCCCAACAATTGCAGTGTTAATATTTACAGAACCGTTGACAGTTACATTACCGGATGCAGTACCGCTCTCAGCATTATTTGAAGTGGCGTATACAAGCAAGCGCTGCGCAGAAATATCACCTGTAAAGGTAATATTCTGATTCGAAGAAACTGTTACTACACGGCCTCCCGAATCAATACTTCCAACACTCAAAGCTGCACCGGTTCTTGTAATACTTATTCCGCTACCTCCAATTAATATTCCAGCTCCATCCATAGTGAAATTATTGTTATCAACCTGGAGAGTATTAGTGCTTACTACTAGATTGACAGTAGATACCCTGGCACCATCTTCAAAAGCATTACTAAACATATTTGAATTCAACTCTGTTGTAGTTGCATTCATTGTAACATTTCTAAAAACGAATTGACTGTTTATTACTAACCTGGAAACATCTACATCAATTCCATTAAAATATATGTCTGTGCCGGTGGATATAACAAGACTGTCTAATAAAAGACCTTCTGATAAAACAGTATTATTAATAACAACATTATAACCAGCAGTATTAATTATTGCTGTATCACCAATACCGTTTGGAAATCTTGCTGCACTTTCTTCACCTGTAGTAACATTTCTCCAGTTGCCAGGAGTAATCCAGTTTGTCCCGCCTTTCCATTCAAACACATCCCCCCAAACACCCGCACTGAGAAAAATAAAAACTGTTAAAAAAAATGAAAATCTTTTCATCAATGTCCTAAAAAACTTCCTTGGAAAGGCATGTCTAAAAACAAAAAACTACACGGACAAATGCGAAAAGCTGCGCCGGCGACCTCGGTGTGAAGTTATAGCCTGCCACGCCAAAGCGTGCGTTAATTGCAGCCACAGCCGCCGGGAGCCGGCGAAGGTTTTCGCATTTGTCATGGAATAATTTGAGGATTTTCGCATACTAAATTATCGGTCAATTCCTCTCCCTTCTATATTGTAGCATGTTATAAGAGAATATTTCTATATCTGCTAAAAAGCTTTCAATTGACAATTAAGAAAATTACTTTAAACTTGTAATTCTGGAGGAAATCATGAAAGTGCTATTTATCGGCGGAACAGGGACAATTTCAAGCGCGATTACAAGACTTGCATCTGAATCAGGCTGGCAGATCAGCCTTTTAAACCGCGGAAACCGCAAGAGCGAGTTTAATGATAATAAAATCAGTCATTTTTCCTGTGATATCAGAACTGAAGAAGCATCTGTAATCAGGGAAAAATTGATTAAGGAGCTTGGAAACGGCAATAAATTCGATGTTGTTGCCGATTTTTTTGCATTTGTTCCGGAGCATGTTCAAAAAGATTTTGATATTTTTAACGGCATCTGCAGACAGTACATTTTTATATCCTCTGCCTCGATATATCAGAAACCTCTTTCCTCCTGCCTTGTCACGGAAAGCACACCCCTTGCCAATCCTCTGTGGGAATATTCCAGAAACAAAATAGCCTGCGAAGAGTATCTGATGCAAAAATACCGCGACTGCGGTTTTCCTGTAACAATTGTCCGACCCAGCCATACTTACGATGAGCGCAGTGTACCTCTTGGCGTTCACGGCTCCAGAGGCAGCTGGCAGGTATTAAAAAGAATCATCGAAGGCAAGGCCGTAATCATTCACGGCGATGGCTCAAGCCTGTGGACCTTAACCCACAACAGCGATTTTGCCAGCGCATTTGTCCGTCTTGCCGGAAATATACACGCAATAGGCGAGGCTGTGAATATCACCTCCGATGAAAGCGTAACGTGGAATCAAATCTATAAAATTATCGCAGATGCGTTAAATAAAGAGTTAAAGGCTGTGCATGTCTCAAGCAGCTTTCTGGAAGACTGCTCGCAGGGAAGGTACGATTTTAAAGGAAGCCTTCTGGGAGACAAGGCAAACACCGTCATTTTTGACAATACAAAATTAAAAAGACTTGTGCCGGAATTTTGCGCAAAAGTGCGCGCAGATGAAGGAATTAAAATGACAATTGCCAATGTATTAAAAAATACCGGTTTGCAGCAGGAAGATCCGGAATTTGACATGTGGTGCGATAAAATCATTGCTGCTCTGGAAAAAGCAAAAAGAGATCTTAACAGTTAAAACCCTTACTGAAGTTGACTAATTCTCCCGCAAAGTGTACACTTACAATGTACACTAAATATAGGGGTTTTTTATGGAAGTTGCCATTAAGGAATTCAGGGCTCAACCCGGCAGGATAATATCTCAGGTGAACAAGGGACTTGATGTGACAATAACCTGCAGAGGAAAACCATGCGCAAAAATAATCCCTGTTACAGGAAATGAAACACTAACCCCTGAAAATAAAGAAGAAGATATATTCGGAATTTGGAAAAACAGAACAGATATAAAAGATATTGAGCTGCATGTGCGAAACATGAGGAAAGGCAGGAAATTTTGATTATCGATACCGATGTGCTGATATGGTACTTGCGGGGTGATAGTAATGCTCAAAAAGCCATACTTGCGAACATTCCCTTTAAAATATCTGTAATAAATTATTTGGAACTTGTTCAGGGCATGCGCAATAAAAATGAGCTAAGAGCCCTTCAGAAACAGTTAAAAAGATGGTCAGTAAAAATCATCCAGATAAACGAAAGTATTTCAACTTACGCCTCATTTCTTGTAGAAAATTTCTATATGAGTCATTCAATGGAAACTGCAGATGCCATTATAGCGGCAACTAGCATTGAGCATAACGAAACACTGCTGACTGCAAATCATAAGCATTATGGCTTTATTCCAAATATCCTGATCAAAAAATTTAAGCCGGGGAACAGTAAATAATTGGGTTAATATTGGAAAACCCCTTATTTCTTTTGAAGGGTTCTTTTGTGCTCCTTCATGGCCAGAAACGCGATGACCGCAAACAGCGCAAGAAGGAAAATAATGGAAAAAAGAAGGCCTGCAATGTTGCTGTGCTCTTCTACCGTTTCTACGGGGGCGCCGACTATCAAACTGGAAGGATCTACCTGCACCCTTGTGTCTGTAAGCACGATAACAAGGCATACTATAACTGATAAAATCATAAGGGCAAGCGCGGCAAGGCTTACAATCCGGGTGTGAAAACTCGATTTTTTATTAATAGCGAAATAGGAAACTGCTCCTAATATGATTATGCCTATTACGACACCAATGAAAATCATACTTAATTTTCGGCTTTTTTTTCCTTGCCATATAGCGGTTTGTATGGTATCTTTGATGCAATTCAATAACAGTGAGGTGTAAAATGGCTCATAAAATCAGTGATGCTTGCGTAAACTGCGGTTCCTGCGTCGGCGATTGCCCGGTTGATGCGATTTCCGAGAAAGACGGACAGTATGTGATTGATGCCGCTGTATGCACAGATTGCGGCGCATGCGTCGGTTCATGTCCAACAGAAGCAATTTCAGCCGAATAGAGTTTGCAGTTAATTAAGAACGGCAAGGGCTGCCGGCTGCCGGGATATGCCCTTGCCTTTTTTTTGATGTTTTTTTGCCTGCCGTTTTGCCGGGCCCAGCAAAACCTTCCTGTAATAGGACATTTAAATCCAACAGATATAGCCTTCAGGCAGTTTATGAGTGATGTTGAAGGCAACAGAAGACGCGTTGTAGGCGTACGGGCGCAGACGCCTGAGCAGATTGCAGAACACCTGACAATTTATCAATACATAGTTAAAGAACAAGATGATCTGTTTTTCCTTGCCGCCCGCCTTAATATTCCCTATTCGGCCCTTGCCAGTCTTAACAGAATAAATAATCCTGCAGCTCTGCAGCCTGGAGCAGCTCTTCTATTGCCGTCCTGCCCAGGGATCTTTATCCCTTCAAATGTTCGGTCTGACCTTGAAATAATAATCGCAGCGGCAAGGCAGGACATGCAGGGCTCTGTCGAAATTAATGTGAACACAGAAGGAAGAACAAACACCTATCTGTTTTTTCCCGGCGCGGATTTTTCACCTACAGAAAGGGCCTTTTTTCTAAACTCGGGATTCCGCTTTCCCCTGCGGCAATATCGTATAACAAGCCGTTATGGTATTAGAAATGATCCCTTTACAGGCAGTCATTCCATGCACCAGGGAATTGATCTGGCGGCTCCGGCGGGAACGGAAGTATTTGCCGTAGCAGACGGAACTGTGACAGCAACCGGGTTTGACTCTGTTTACGGAAATTATATAATATTAAGTCACAGTAACAATTATTCAAGCCTTTACGGTCACTTACAAAGTATAGAAATTGTATTGCGATCAGAAGTAAAATCAGGTACTCTAATAGGAAGAGTTGGTTCTACAGGCCAGTCTACCGGGCCGCATCTTCATTTTGAACTGAGGCACGGCGGAAGGGCATTCGATCCGGCAAGCAGGCTCCGTCCTTAAGAACCGGCTGAACCCCATATTTAAAGGGGTGAGAAAAAAGAAGGTGCACTATGCCAAAAACCTTAGTTATATTGGCAATTTTCCTGATCTTTCCAGGTATTCACCTTGGGGCGGAATCATTCCGCACTGAGGTTGATGGCACTATCGAAGTAACTCCGGAAAGAACATCAGAGGGCCCCATCTCCATTGGCATTAACAGCGCGGTAATAATAGACCTTGGCGCGGAAGCGCGTTTTTTAAGAGGCATAGAACTGGAGATTACAGCCCCGCAGATGTGGCTGCAATACCAGGGCTCGCTTGTCATGCTTATGTACAACAGCCTAAGTCCGCAGGCAGCATCCGGCATAGCCGACATGGCAGGTAACAGAATAGCCTTTGATCCCCTTCCCTCCAGGCTGAGGATTGTCTACCAAATACCAATCCGCCCGCAGCACGGGCTTAGAACAACTACAACTGTTTCCGTTCCCTCAGCTATCGCCCAGCCTGCGACATTTCCCATAATGTTCAGGCTGATGCAGGTAGCAAAGGGGCTTCCCGATGAGTTTGAAAGAATACGTTTTAATCTTGTCGCCCGTCCTATTTTAAGCGACGAAGGAGCCGTAAGGCTAATCCCGCGTTTTCCTCCCCAGCTTAGAAACAGGCCGTTTACAGTACTTATAAACGATAATGTTATCTCCAATATTTCCGAGCAGATAATGCTAAAAGAAGGAGAGAACCACCTTGTAGTCCTCTCCGATGACTACAGGAATATAAGCCATCGCTTTGTCGTAGAAAGAGCCAGAGTCACCGATTTAATAATCGAACTGCAGGATCCAACCCCTATAATCATTTTTGAAGCTCCGCAAAACGCCCAAATCTTTCTGAATAACAGTCAAATCCGTAACAGGGACTCTGTTACCGTAGAACCTGGCGCCCATGAAGTCAGGTTCCAGGTCGGAGATTACACTGTAACGCGGAATTTGAATGTCCAGCGCGGAAAAACATACCGCGTAGCCCTCGCTGTAGATCTCAATATTCATGAAGAAGACTAGATTCTCTATTCTGAAAAAGCCATTTTAAATGCAAATTAGCTGTTAAGATTAAACGTAAAGATAACCGATATAGTAAATGTCGGGATATAGTTCCCCTCCCAAATCACTATATCTTGATATGCCTCAAGGGCATGGAGCTGCTTGAAACACATAATTCGGGCAGCTCTTTTTATTTTTACGGTAATTCAATATAATATAGCCTATGCAGGAAATTCAAAGCGAAAAGGATATACAGGTAAAACTAAAGCCCGTCTTTGGTATACGCCCTGGTGTCTATCTTACAGTTCTATACGCATTTATACTGCTTGCAATCCTCTTTTTCCTGCTGCTGTTTCCGGGTTTAAAGAATCCCGGAGCTGTTTTGCTTGTAAAAACTGAACCTGCAGGCGCTGCTATAAGAGTAAACGGCGTCTACATGGGTACTTCCGCAAGCAGAATCCCCATCCCCAACGGGACACATACGATAGAGGCAGTAAGTCCCGGTTTTGAAAGCCAGAGCGCTGTCCATACAATAAAGGGACGTGTCTTCGGCTCCCTTTTTTTTCCGCTTCGTTACAATGCTGAATTTAAATTAAAATCAGGCGATCCTGTGTCCGCCTTTGCGCTTGGCGCCGCAGATTTTGCCGCATGGACTTTTGCAGGCGAACCCACAACAAGATGGCAAATCCCCATGAGCCTTTCAGAAAGCGCCTACCGTATCGGCCCCTATGCAGGTGAATTAAAAGAAGAGCTTACAGAAATTTTAACAGCTGCTTCCCGTTTTACTGTTACACGCGCTGCATTACGCGATATGATCCGCGCGAAAATCCTTCTGGATAATTACGGCAATGCCCCCTCTCCAACTGCGCTTCTTGACTCAATTGTAAGTATTCTTGGTATTTTAACGGAAATGCCGGGCGCCGCAGCATGGATGGGTGATTTAATGCCGGCGGATGTTTCAAGAACCATAGAAACATCAAGATGGTTTGCATCATCCTACGCCCATAGAAATGTTTATCCTTTTACAGGAGATACGCAAAGGCAGTTTACACTTGCAGGATTAAGTTTTATTGAAATCCCGGCAACTGCAGGCTCGCAGAGTTTTTATATAAGCCAAACCCCTGTTTCTGCTTCCGTATTTGAAGCGTTTTTAAATGAAAACGGGGAATACCGCGAATCTCAAATTGACTATTTCCCCGATGAGCTATCAGTTAATCCGCTTGATATACAAAGGGGAGCTGCCATAAGCGGAGTTACATTTTATGCCGCTCTTTCTTTCTGCAAATGGCTGACTTTACGCCTTCCGTCTTCCATGGCCGGTATGGAAGTAATGCTGCCCACAGAAGCGCAGTGGCTTACAGCGGCCAGGTTAGTTGAAAACATGAATATCCCCGGCTGGGAATGGTGCGCAGACCCTTACGCTCCGCATGATTTTATAAATGTTTCTCAAAAGGCAATGCATGCGGTAGGTTCTCCGGAATATTCCCTGCGCGGCAGAGCATCTGCAACATCTACAGAAACAAGAGCCTCCCTTCCGCCGGAATTATCATCGCCGTTTGTGACATTCCGTGTAGTAATCACAGACATAGTGCGTTAGAATTGGGACTGTCATGAGCGAAGGCATAAAAATAATAGCGCAAAACCGCAAGGCGCGGCATGATTATTCAATCGACGAAAGCTATGAGTGCGGCATAGAGTTATTGGGTACAGAGGTAAAATCATTTCGCGACGGAAAAATCTCTTTCCCCGATTCCTGGGCGGAAGTTACAGGCGGTGAAATCTGGCTTCGCTCCCTTATTGTGGCTGAAAACCCCTTTTCATCAATTTTTAATCATGAACCGGACAGAAAAAAGCGGCTTCTCCTGCACAAAGATGAGATAAAAAGGATTAACAGAAAAGTAGAAGAAAAGGGTTATACCTTAATACCATTATCGTTTTATTTTAAAAAGGGCAGGGTAAAAGTTGAATTAGGGCTCTGCAAGGGTAAAAAAGCCTACGACAAGAGAGCTACAATCCGTGAAAAAGACTTAAAACGCGATATTGCCAGAGAATTCAGGCATGGATTAAAATAATATTGACTATCTTGAGCGGTTTTCTATCAGTTCCAGCATAAACAGAAAGGCAAATATCAGCAAACCAGCGCAAAGAGCCACCATTTTGATATTAAAATCTGAAACATACTCCGGGTTTTGTGCTGTGTAAACGCTTCCGGCCGCTACAGGGACTGTTTTTGCATATCCAAGCCCCACAATCCGGATAAAACGCTCATCCTGCTGACCATAGCCCAACTGCCGGGCATGAATTAAAAGCGTATCCTGATCGTAAAGCAGATTGTTTCTTGTTTTTTCCAGTTCATCGTAGAGAATCCCCAAATTAGTAATATTGTCCCATTGCCTTTCCCTCTCTGCAAGAAGGTAATTATATGCTCCAATACCCTTCGGACCGCTTAAAAATGAAAAAAACGTATATATAGCAATCACTGCCCAAATTCCGACGAGGTATTTTACGATTCTCATAACTCGATTTACGGTAATTTTCCGGCGAATCTTTAAGCATTGACAACTGCAATTGCATGGCCTATTATATTTAATAGAGATAAACTACTGAAAAATGGTAAAAGTACCGATAATTAACCATATGTGTTAATTTTAGGGAGCGGCTCATGGCAAATAATAAAAAACCTTCGATATACTCTGACCGCGGCAGCATTGGCTCTGTAGAAGAGCTGGATGAATACGGTGTTTGGGTAAAAAGCGAACCTCAGGTTCTTTCAGCGAATGGGAAATCTCCCGATTTGGAAGATTTTACATTGCAAGCCGAAGAATCTGCTGATATTGACGACTCATTAACATTTGATGATGCAGTCCTTGATATAAATGAAAATGCTGGAATCTTGCAATCCGGAGAAATCGAATTTCCGGATGATGATATTGACCTTGATCTTGACGATGACCCTCTTGCAAATCCGGATGAGCTTGTAGATTTTAACATGCCGCAGGAAGAAGATGATGCTGACAGCATTGATGACATCGCAAGCGGCGACGGCCTGGAAATAGAAGATGCCTCCTTTGACGAGTTTGAAACCCCTGCCGCTTTTGATGATGATATGAGCATAAGCTCAGGTGATTATTCAAGGGTTGAGCTGCCAAGCGACGCATTTGCTAATGACGATCTTGCCGGGGATGATTTTACAAAAACAGGCCTTGCAAGCGATGATCTTACAAGCGACGATCTTGCGAATGACGTTTTTGCAGGCGCAGATATTGAAAATGCAGGCATTGTAAGCGGTTTTTCTTCCTCAGATGATTTGGATGCCTTTGCAGATGACGATCTTCCCGATATGAACTTTTCAGGCGATGAGCTTGATGATAATGATATTTTCACAGACGACGGCACAGATATCAGCATTGATATTAATGATGAGGATTACAGTGTACCGACTGTAAAATCAATTGAAAAAAACATCAATGCCGTTCAGGATAATTTTATCGCCGCAAATGATGAAGACGGCACAGTTTCAACGCATTTGTTAAAGAAAATTGCAGAAGAACTTTCATCAATCAGAAATGAATTGACAGATCTTAAAAAAGAGTTTGCAAATGTCCGTTCCACAATGCCGGAAGGCGAAAAGCATGATGAAACTGCCGCTTTGGAATCACAGCGCGGAGGCTTCTTCGCAGAAGAAGATGATGAAAAAATAGCGCTTACAGGCGATGAACTTGACAATATTCTGGAAGGCGCAGGCGATGCGGCGGAAGATATAAAACTGGATATCGGCGAAGACGATGAAGATGAAGCAATCGCCCTGACAGGAGATGAGCTTGACAACATTTTAAACTCGGCCGATTTTACAGAAGAGTCGGGAACCGGCGAAAGCGCGTTTTCCATTGATGACACAGACAGCTTGTTAGCTGACACAGACAGCTTGTTAGCTGACACAGACAACTTGCTGGCTGACACAGACAACCTGTTAGCTGAAACTCCAGACGGTGATTCGGCTGCGGAAATGGAATTGGATATTTTGGATGATGATTCTTCGTTTGATGCGGAGCTTCCGGATGATTCAATTGATATTTCCATAGACGACAGCATCAGCATGGATGTTGACAATGATGAGAATGGTTTTGATACAATAGGCGACTCTCTTGATATCAATGAGACTGATACTCCAGCTGCCTTAGATGATGATCTGGATGATATTGAAATTGATCTTGATATCGATTTGGATCCGCAGGCTCTTGCCGAAGAGGATGTTCCTGTCATGGAAGAACCGCAGGCAGATAACCTTGGCTTTGCGGCAGACAGCGCTTTTGAAACAGACGGCTTTGCCGATGATTCCTTTGATGACATTGAAGCAACTGACATCGACCTGGATTTTCCTGCTGTTACAGATATTCAGGATGAACCTCTGCTTGAAACAGATGAGCTTGACACTGAACTTAATGACGAACTTGATAAGCTGCGCGAGGAAGGCGCAACGCCGGTTACATTCCCCCCGGATAACAGCTCATATCTTGAAAGTGATGAACTGGAAGACGGAGCGCTGGAAGATGTATCCCCGGAAGATGTTGCGCTTGAAAATCAGGGGATGGATTTTTCGGATGCGGTAATAGACGAGCCTGAGCTGTCTACGGACAATATTTCAGATAATATAACGGAACCTTCTCTGGATGATACGGCGTTTGATTTGGACTCTCTTGATGATTTAACCATAGATTCATCGCCGGATGATTTATCCATTATAGATGAAGAAATTCCTGCAGAAGATGAAATGCTTTCTCTTGATGATGAGCCTGTTCAGGATGATACCGGTATAACAGATGATATTTTTGCTGATGACCCTCTTCCTGCCGAAGCTGATCTTGGTGATTTTACCTCTAATGATGTTCAGGAAGTTGATCCTGATGATCCGATAAACCTTCCTGTAGCGCCGGATGATGACTGGCTGGAGCCGGATCCAAACTGGAGACCTCCTCAAGCGCAGCAGCCAATGGCTTCTCCTCAAACAGCTTTTGCATCTCCTCCTCCGCAGCAGATGGCTCCACAGCAAATGGCTCCACAGCAAATGGCTCCGCAACAGCCAATGGCTCCGCAACAGCCAATGGCTCCACAACAGCCAATGGCTCCGCAGATGGGAGACGATGGTTTTAAGATTCCTTCAGATTTAAGAGCAGAACTTAGAAATATTTTAAGTTATATGGATCAGCTTCTTGAGTCACTGCCCGAGGAAAAAATCGAAGAGTTTGCAAAATCTGATTACTTCGATTCCTACAAGAAACTCTTTAAGGACCTGGGGCTGGTATAATCACTGAGCATTCCGGCGCACAGCTTCATTCGCGTTATAATCCGCATGCTGAGGCTGTGCGCTATATTGATTCCTTAAACCTTAACAGTTCAACAAAATATTTCATCCTGATTGAACCCGGCCTTGGTTATATAATTCCTGTTTTACAGGAAAGATTTAAAGAAAGTAAAATCATTGTTCTTCATATCGAATCCCGGGCAAATCTGACAGCAGCGCACAGGGATTCAAATACGGCATTTTTATATAATACAGAATCTGCGGATACACAGGCCTTCCTGGAAGAAAATATTCCGGAAACCGCCGCAGAAGAAATAAAAATAATCGAATGGCGTCCCTCATTGAATTATTATAAACAGGCGTATGTAAAACTCCTTTCTCTTGTTGTTGACTTTATAAAACGCCAGGATGCGGTAAAAAGAACGACTGCTGCTTTCGGAAGGAAATGGGTTAAAAATTTTTTCAGGAATCTTGAAAATCTTTATACTCCCCTTCTTTACAGGCAGACTGCAATCCCTGTTATAGTCACAGGTTCCGGTCCCAGCCTGGAAAATGCGCTGAAGATTATTAATGAAGCGCAGGATACCTGCCTTATTATCGCGGCATCTTCTTCTGTAATGGCTTTGGCAAACACTCAGGCAGATATAATTATTGCAACAGACGGCGGCTCATGGGCATTACGCCACATGTATCCCCTGTACAGGAATAATTCCGGCAACAAAATAGCTGCAAATCTCTGCGCTGCCCTGCCCTCTCAAATTGCCGGAAATCCCCTGCTTATAATTAATGACGGCAGCTTCTGGCAAAGCATTATACTCCATGAGCTTGCTCTGCCGTCTGTAGTTATTGCGCAAAGGGGAACAGTAGCGGCAACTGCCATAGAACTTGCATTGCTGCTTACAAGCGGAAATATCTATCTTGCAGGTATGGATTTTTCCATTGACGGCATCAGAACCCATGCAAGACCCTATGCCTTTGACAGCATTTTTTTTAACAGGGCAAACCGGTTTTTGCCTTTTTACTCTGAAAGTTTTACGCGTTCCTCGCTTGTAAAAAAAGGCGGCAGTCTTGATATATATTCATCATGGTTTAAAAACAGGCTTTCAGAATGGCCGAAACGCATATTTGCAGTTAAAGGCTGTAATGATATTTTTAAATACGGCATTCTTTCAAAACATACAGGATATGAAAAAAAAACCGGCATTTTAAAACCTGCAGATATTAAGAGCGCTTCTTCGCAGTTTTGCAAAAGGGGAGCCGCAGCTTTAATCTGCGCATTAAATAATCCGCAATATTCGCATAATATAAAACACGAGCTTGCATCTTTGCTGTTTCCGGATGAAAATAAGGTAACGGTAAAAATGCTGGAAACGGAAATAAACAAAATTGCTTATACCAGATAAACAGGGTGATCAGAATGAAAGGCTATATATTTCAAGAATCAAAATCCGGTAAAATGGTTCCTGCAATTTTGTCTGCTGGAAATATAAAACCCCTTCATTCAATGATTGACCCTGTAAAAGAAGCGGAGCGTCTTGTTTCTTCAATTGGCGATATGACCTTTGTTGTGTTTTTGGGGCTGGGAGGAGGGTTTGCGCCTGAAGCGGCCTTAAAACTTAAAAATATAAATATAGTTGTAATTGATTTTAATAAAGAGAATATCAGGGAACTCCTTGCCGGCAAAGACTATTCAAAGCTGCTTACAGATGATCGCTTTAAACTTTTTATTGACCCTTCATGCGAAGATATAAAAAAATATATAATTGAAAATTTCAAACCGGCTCTCTGCGGCGGCATAAAAACAATTCCTCTGCGGACAAGGATTGAACAGGATATTCACAAGTTTGAAACAATCTCATCTGTCATACAGGAAGCAGTTGAGATTGTTTCAGGCGATTATTCGGTTCAGGCGCATTTTGGAAAGAGGTGGTTCTCCAATATTATCCGCAACATAAGAACTGCCCAAACCTGCAATGAAAACTTAATAACAGAAAAAAAAATTACTGAAGCTGCAATTGTTGCCGCAGGACCTTCGCTTGATAACCAGCTTTGCGCTCTTGCAGATTTAAAATCGAAGAATGTATTTATAATAAGCACAGACACAGCCTTAAATGCACTTATATATAATGGGATTGAACCGGATGCTGTTGTTTCCATCGACTGCCAGCATATTAGCTACTACCATTTTATGGATTATAACAGGAAGCACATCCCGCTTGTTATGGATATTGCAAGCCCCCCGTTAATTTCCAGCTTCTCATCTTTTCCTGTGTTTTTCTCAAGCGGCCATCCGCTTGCCCTGTATTTATCCCTTGCATGGCCTAATCTGCCTTTTCTTGATACATCGGGCGGAAATGTAACGTATGCATGCCTTTCCCTTGCCGAAGCTCTCGGCGCAAAGCGCATAACGCTCTTTGGCGCGGATTTTTCATATGTCAACTGCAAATCTTACGCAAGGGGAACTTACATCTATCCCTTCTTTTCCAAAAAGCAAAACCGCCTGTCTCCCCTGGAAGCTCAGCTTTCATCTTTTCTGTACCGCAGTCCTTTTCTGCCTTCGCCGGACGGCAAAAAGAAAAATTACTGCGAAACATACCAGCTTCGTTTCTACCGCAAAAAACTGGAAAAAAAAGCCGCCATGATGAGCGCAAAGATAATCTGCGCATCCGGACAGGGCGCTCCCATAAACCTGCAAAGAGGAGCAATAGGCGCAGAATATATTAAGAACACGGGGAATAGCGGAAAAAGCAGTATAAGCGGACAATTATTTCTTGAACAATACAGAAATGACATAGCGGCCCTGCCGGATGCAAAGAGCGAAGAGAATTACATTTTAAATTTGAATTGCAAAGAAAGGCAGGTTTTCACAACGCTGCTCCCGTATGCGGCATCGATAAAAAGGCGGAAACCGGAACTTTTAACAGAAGATATAATAAAAGAAGTAAAAGAGAAAAGCATCAGTATAATAGAAAAAACATTATCAGTTTCACCCGGTTGATTACTCCAGCCAGGAAAGGGCTGCATATCCGACAAATGAATCGGGGACATCATGCTCTGCATCTGCGCTTGTTCCGTATTCCAAAAGAGATGCAGATCCAAGTCCCTCTTCTTCGGCAAAGCCCATAGCGCCCAGCACCGCGCCTGCAGAACATGCCGCCTGCTCGTATTCTGCGCGGCGCAATACAGAGGCGCTGTCCTGCGATTCCACTGCCTTAATAAAGAGGGCATCGTTAACATCGCGCATCCATTTTAAGGCTTCGTCATTTTTAACCCTGCCGCAGGGAGAAAAGCCGTAATTTTTACCGTAATGGGTTAAATCTGTAGACGCAAGGACATTTACCCTGCATTTTAATTCAGATGCAATTTGCGAAATAATTTTTCCGGCTGTAAACGATTTCATATCAGAGGGAAGGCGCAGCCACAGCAGTTTTGAATCCGGGAAAAAATAATGCACCATAGGTAAAAGCACTTCTATTGTGTTGTCCCTGTAAATGTCTTCTTTTCCGTCAAGCTCCCTGACAAGACTGTTACGCAGTTTTATATCTATGGGTAAATGCCCAAAGGGTGTTCTAACAGCATCTTCCATAGCAAAAACAGGCGGAGAGCCTGCGCCAAGATGCCCTCCCAAAACAATTATTGTATCGGCATCCGGCTGAAGACTGGCTACTCCAAGAGCGGCTATCCTGCCGCTGTAATACCAGCCGGCATGAGGAGAAACAGCAGCCCGGCCTTTTTCCCCTGCTTTGGCCTTATATTCCTTTAAAAATGCAGAAACTGACTGCGAATCCCGCGGAAACCATCCTGCAGGCAGTGAATAATCTCTTATTTGCATACGAAATCTACCGATAATTATAACAGAGAATCAAAAATATGGAAATGCAAAAAAGCAAAAAAACGTCTATTGGCGGCTCAATTATTGCCGCGGCCTGTATTATTATTTATCTTTGCGCACTGGTTCAGGGCTCTGTTCGCATATATCTGAGCATTGAACAGCGGGGGATAATCGCTGAAAAGGAATTTTCACAAATAGCAAACATCGCAATGAATGCGGCAGCGTACGGTTTCATGGATGACAGGTTTATCCAGACAATGAATAATGCCCTTGCCGCAAGCAGCAGTATTGAAGCCTTGATAATTACAGGAGCTGACGGCGGACACGCTTTTGAAAAAAACAACGGGCATGCAATCACATGGGTTAATAATTTTCCAAGATTTAAAAACAGGCTAAGCCTTTCAAATAAAGATCATTACAGGCCCTTGCCGATTCAGGATATACGCAATGCAAATATTAAAGCTGCAGCCAGCGCTTTTGACTATCAGGAGTTTTTAATCATACTAAAGCAGACTCTTTTAATAATATTAATTGGTTTTGCAATTTCCTTCTTTACAATACTGATACAGTATCTTACTGGAAAGCCTCAGAAATTACGGGGTGAGATGATTTATGCCGGCACTCCGGGTTATGAACACAGACAGGAGACAGCAGGAACAGGGCCAAAAGGCCTTTATTCATCCCGCAGCAGTATTGGCTGGGAAGAATATACAAAAGACAGGCTGGATTCTGAACTGCACCGCTGTTCCTCAACAGAAAAAGATCTTACTCTTGTATTGATGGAATTCTGTGATATAAACAGCGACTCAATGTTCAGGCAAGCTGCGGAGGAAACTGTTAATTTCTTTACATCAAGGGACTTGCTTTTTGAATACAATGAGTATGGCATAACAGTGATTCTTCCCGGCATTGGCCTTGATGTCGCTATTACAAGAGCTGAAAAGTTTTATCAGCGTATAATGGAAAAATTTCCCGGCGGCTTCGCTTCTTCCAGTCTTTGCATAGGGCTCTCTTCACGCTCAGGCAGACTGCTAAATGCCGATCGCCTCATATTTGAAGCATCTGAAGCTCTAAGGAAGGCAAAGAACGATCGCCATACATCCATAATTGCTTTTAAAAGCGATCCGGACAAATACAGGGATTTTATCAAAACACACGGCTGATTTTTTAAGTTAAATTTAATTACATCATTGTAAGTTTGTCTTCATTTAACGATAGGCCTGTAAATGAATTTAACATGGCATGAACTATCCTGTAATTCATGCCTTCCTGCAGCATTAAGACAGCTTCCTTTTGCATAAGCTTGAATTGCCTTGCCAGGGCGTCTTTTTCCTGCGCAATAATATTGGAAAGTATTCTTTCTATCAGCGTTCTTTCAGTTCCGTCAACAACAAAACGCATCCCGTACTCAAAAATATCCCTTTCCTTAATTTTGTCTTCATAAAGCTTGTTATCCAATGCCAGAAGCCCTTCGCTTCTTGAAATTTCTGAAAATTTTAACGCACGTTCTGCAAACTCATAATAATTTTTTACAAACTCATCATTATTCATTTTACCGGCTCCTTTTTATATTTTTTTTCCTGCATCTTCTTTTTGCGGTTATTGCATCTCAAAAGAAGAAGCCGGTCTGTATAAACGGCTGGAAGACCATAACGGCAGTGAGTAAACATATTCTCTTCCGCTTGCATGGGCAAAGATACGTCCTGACTCATCAGCCTGGCTTAGCCTTATTGTTGCAATACGGCCATTTCCGAATTCTACCATAATACGGCTGTGATTCAACACAGGATCATCGCGCAGAACTGCATCAGCAAAATTATCACCTTCCAGATTAATGATTGAGCGAATGTAGTTTTCGATATTGTTTTGCGATGGATTCTGAACATCAATACCGGAAATTTCCCATACCCTGTTTCTGCGGCTGAACACTTGAGTTTCTTCGCCATTGTAAACAGTAAGCCGCTGTATGGCGCTAATGTCTATATTTTCACTTTCCGGAAAAAGCCTTAAGTTGTACCACGACGAAACAGGACTTGAAAGATATACCTTTATACTGCTGTCTCCGGCGCGCACTTCACTCTGGGCGGATTTGCGGAAATATGTTTCATTCCTGAAGATATCATCATTTCCTACAAGAAGATCAAGGAGAACAGAGTACTCTCCGTAAATTGTAATTCTTGAAGCGAGCTCTTCGCTTAAACCAAAACGTTCGTGGCTGGATTCATTTGACGAGCGTACAGGCCACTGCGAGCGCGTTGTAA
Organism: Treponema sp.; assembly: GCA_009781635.1. Taxonomy (GTDB): domain Bacteria; phylum Spirochaetota; class Spirochaetia; order Treponematales; family Breznakiellaceae; genus WQXQ01. The sequence continues at coordinate 48,326 of WQXU01000003.1, read as the reverse complement.
GAATGTCCAAAAAATCATTTACACGAAGCTCGCGCGCAGGCAGTTCAAGGCTGTTATGCAAAACAAACCACAGATTATTCCTCTTTACAAGTTCATAAGAGTCCTGCGCGGATATAACTATCCTTGTTGTTCTTTCGGCGGATCTTTGCTCAAGCCAGACATGGGATAACACTCTTGAATTTCCCATATCCGGGCCGAAAATTATACTTGCAGCATACGTTAATACCAATACTGCAATAAGCGATAAAAGAAGAACAAGTTTATCTTTATACTTCATCGGAACCTCCACTGTCATCTGCAGCTTGTTCTTGAGACTCATCTGCATCTTGTTCTTGAGATTCATCTGCAATCTGTGAATCTTCTGCGGCAGGAGACTCATCTGCGACTTGTTTTTGAGATTCATCTGCAGCTTGCTCTTGAGATTCATCTGCAATCTGTGAATCTTCCGTAGCAGGAGACAGGCCTCTTGCGCGTCTTCGCCTGAACGAGGAGAGAATTAAACCGGATGCGATAACAAAAGCGGGAATAATGCCGACATTGACAATCTGGGAAATCCTCATCGCCAAAGAGCGGCGCGCAGGATCTGCGATCTTGTCAAGCCTTCCTGCCTGCGGCTGCCTGCTTCGTATGCCGATAATATCATCATCATTTGCAAGCCAGTCAGCGGCGCGCAGAAGGAAATCCATGTTATGCGCAGCCTGGGTAGCATTTACTATGTTCGTCGCAAAATCAGTATCCCCTACTACAATAATTCTTGACTCTCTTGCAACTTCCGGCATGTCAGGCAATTCCTCATCAGAACCTTCGCGTACGGGCTTGGGAGCACCGGCGAAAAAGCTTGGAAATACGCCTGTCAGGGAAGCGCCAAGAATTTTTTCACCCTTTGTTTCCAGAGCTTCCAGCTCCAGTATGTAGGGTATTTCAGGATTTGTATAAAACGCTTCCCGCATAGACCATGCTTCCTGCGAGCTTGTAAAAAGAGGAAGAGCTTCTACATTTGGCGGAGGGACAAGCTCAAGCGGGCTTGACCAGAAAAGGTCGACCCCGGAAAAACCGGAACTTACAGGATGCTGCGCATTTCCGTTGTCCCCAAGAACGCCAATCCATAGCGGATAACGCACGATTCTGACCTGAATGCCGCCTTGCTGCGTCCTGCTCTGATACTGCAATGTAAGAGCATTGCGATCCAGCGCAAGTTCGGAACGGATAATAACTCCGTAGGAAGCTATCATGTCAAGAAGCCCAAGATCCCTTTGTTCTCTTGCCTCTACAGAACCGTAAACCGTATCTATGAAAACACCTTTCACGGCAAAGAGTACTTTTCCGCCAAGCCGTATATATCTGTCTATCCTGTAAAGCGCCCATTCATCCAAATCCTCAACGCCGCCCAGTACAAAGAGCGCAGGCGTATTATCAGGAATTTCTTCGCCGGGAAGAAAGAGGCGCACTCTGTAATTGGCCTCGGCAAAAACCATGTTTAAATAGCCGAAATCTTCTCTCCACTGCCTGAAACTGTCTGCAACAAGTACTCCAATCCATCGTTCTGTATCGTTTACCATGGAACGAATCCTGGATGTTAAATCATATTCAAGCGTGTCGATCGAAATCACCCAGGGAATAACATCCGTTCTGTCAAGGTATTCAATTACAATGCCTGAGTAAACTGTAATAAGACTTGTCTGATCCTGTTCTACAATAGGAACCTGTCTTGGATGAAGGCCAAGCTGTTCTACTGCCGAAAGCCCTACGTTGACAGGATCGCGGACTGTAAGACGTATTCTTCCCCTGGAATACGCAACATACTCTCTTAGGGTATCTTCTATTTCTCCGGGTGCAGGGACAACTGTACGAAGTTTATTTGAAAGATAATAGGTAATGTTTACCACATCCGGCAATTCCCTGTGAAGGTTACGCGAAACACGCGAAATTGTGTATGCCTTGTTCTTTGTAAGATCCAGACGGAACCAGAGACGGTTACTCACCATAAAGGCAAGAACAAATACTATTATGGATAATATGGTTATATTTATTGTTTGTCTTTTAGTCATTTTCTTTTCTCCCGTCTATTTCCATTTCCTAAGCAGGATAACTCTTGTATTGATAAACAAAAACAGCGCTGTACTTAATACGAAGAAAGCCAAATCCCTTGTGTCAATAAGACCCTTGGAAAAACTTTCAAAATGATACGCCAATGAAATAAAATTGATGCTCTGCGCAAGCCATTGCGGAAGATCAAAAGACATCGTTATCTGGTTTATAAGCATAACTATCATTAATACTACCGCGCTGCCAAGAAACGCGCCCGCCTGATTCTTTGAAAGACATGATAAAAGCAGGCCAAGGGACACTGCGCTTGCGCCTAACAAAAACGCGCCCAGATATTCGCATAAAATCATGCCTGCATCAAAACTTCCCAAACTTGAAAGGGTCAGCGGCAGGGGAACTGTCAACAGCAGCATCATGCCCAGTATGGCAAGCGCAGACAGGAATTTTCCCAGCACAAGATCCCATTCGGTAAAGGGCATTGTTAATAAAAGCTCAACTGTGCCTGTTTTCCTTTCTTCTGCCCAGCTTTTCATTGTTATCACAGGAATAACAAGAATAAAGACTATAGGGAATATTCCAAAGTAGGAACGCAGCGTTGCCTGATCCTGCGCAAAGTACTGCTGGAAATAAAACAAAAATATGGAACAAAAAAGCAGGAAGAAAACTGCCGCGCCGTAAAATGCAGGAGCATTCAAGTACTGGAAAATTTCTTTGCGCGCCAGTGTAAGCGCACGGTAAGGTATAAATTTTTTCATTACTGTACTCCCGGATCTTCATTGCTTGTTAATTTTACGAATATGTCTTCGATACTGAGTTTTTTCCTGTTCATTTCAAGTATTTTAAGCCCTTCGTTTACAGCCCAGTCAAAAATGCGCTCGCCTGCGTTTGAATCGCCGGATGCGGCAGGAACAAAGAAATTTGCAGATACGAATCCTTCATTTGTATTTTCAACCAGGGCATTTGAAATGCTGCCAAGCTGCAGAATTTTATCTTTAACTATCATGGCATCTGCGCCTTTAAGCAGAAGCTCCCATGTGTCGCCGCCCTTCATGGTTCCTGCAATTTCCTGCGGCCGTCCAAGAGCTGCAATGCGTCCGTCATTAATAATAAGCACCTGTGTGCAGATTGCCTCTACTTCCTGCAGAATGTGGGTGGAAAGAATAACTGTTTTTCTTTTACCAAGTTCTTTTATCAGCGAACGTATCTCTATAATCTGATTCGGATCAAGGCCTGTTGTCGGCTCGTCAAGTATAAGGATTGGCGGGTCATGAAGAATAGCCTGCGCAAGCCCCGTACGCTGGCGATAACCCTTGGAAAGGGTTTCAATCTTCCGGCTTCTGTAATCTGTAAGGCCGCAGGCTTCCAGGCTTTCATCAATAATGCGCGAACGTTCGCTCTTCGGGATTGAATGCGCCTGCGCCGCGAAATCTAGGTATTCATCAACAGTGAGATCTCCGTAAAGCGGCACATTTTCCGGCAGATAGCCGATTCGTTTTTTTACATCCAGCGGATTTTCATCAACATGGATTCCGTCTATAACGGCCGTTCCGCCTGACTGGTAATGAAAACCTGTAAGAATTTTCATCACAGTTGTTTTTCCCGCGCCGTTAGGACCAAGAAAACCCAGAACTTCCCTGTCTCCAACAGAAAATGAAACATCTGTAACTGCCTGCACGTTTCCGTACACCTTGGAAAGGTTTTTAACCTCAATTTTCGATGTCATATTTATATTTACCTCGCGTTAATAAAAATACTGCGTGTGTTTTAATTTATCAAATTTAATCATTATATTCAATCGGAAAGACCATGCGGTCGCGGGTAAGGACTGTCTCGGGGAAAACCGCCCTTGCTTCGGCAAGAATCATTTTTAATTCGTGCTCTGTATAACGCGGGCTGTAATGTATAAGGGCCAGTTTTTTTACGCCATTTGATGATGATGCAATTTTTGCGGCTTCTTCGGCTGTCATATGCTTTTTGGCGCGGGCATCTTCCGCCAGCTGGCTGCCGAACATTCCTTCGCAGATAAAAAGATCGGATCCTATAACATGCGTGGAAATCTCCGGAAGATAAAGAGAATCGGTAACAAATGAAAACTTCCGCCCCATGCGCGGGGAGCCCATAACATCATCAGGGCGTATTTCCCTGCCGTCTTCTGTTTTTATGGTTTCGCCTTTTTGCAGTTTGCCCCACAATCTTCCCATCGGAATATTTAAGGCCTGCGCTTTTTCTGGGTGAAACTCTCCGGGACGCACATCTTCTTCTAACGTATAACCGTAACATGGTTTGGTATGCGACAGGGGAAAACAGCGCACATGAAACCCGTCTCCCTTATACACAATGCCCGGGGAAGTTATTTCCTGCACAATAATTTCATAATTAATATACATATCAAGCACACGGCGGCTCGTTTCGATATATTCGGCTATCCGCGGCGGCCCGATTATATAAAGAGGATCATCCCTGTCAACCTGGGATGACAGCATTAAAAGACCCGGAATACCCGTTACGTGATCTGCATGCGTATGGCTTATAAAAATAACAGAGATCTTTTTCCATCTTAAATTAAGCCGCCGCAGCGAAACTTGAGTTCCCTCTCCGCAGTCAAAAAGGAATAACTCTCCTTCGCGCCGCAGCAATACAGATGTTAAATGCCTGTTAGGCAGCGGCATCATTCCGCCGCAGCCCAGTATAAATGCTTCAAGATTCATTATTCTTTCGGGGAGATTTTGTATTCCTTGATTTCTTCGCCGCCGACAATCGTGCAGTTACGCCCGCTGCCCTTTGCCGTGTACAGCGCCCTGTCAGCAAGATCATAGAGAGCCTGAGTATCATGAGAAGAGCCGCAGCGGACAACATATACCCCAATACTCATCGTTACATATTCAGATACCTTCGATTTCTCATGCACAATCTTCAGGTTTCTTATAGCCTCAGTCCAGTGATTGATGATTTTATCAATATGGGTAACATCTTTTTCAAACCATAAAAGAGCAAACTCTTCGCCGCCAACCCTTGCGGCATAAACGCCCAGAGAGCTAAGAGAGTTTAACGCTTCTCCTATGCTGCGCAGACATTCATCGCCCCTTGGGTGGCCGTAATGGTCGTTATATAATTTAAAAAAGTCGATATCTGCAAGGGCAACGCAGAGCCAGTCATCGGAAGTTCTGTAATTGGAAATGTATCTTTGAAAGGTCTGCATAAAGTCACGGCGGTTTCTAAGCTGAGTTAATTCGTCTGTAATGCTTTGATCAACATACTTGTTACGCTCTTCTTCAAGTTTTATCGCGCTTATTTCAAGTCCCATTCTTAATTTGGTTATCTGCCAGCAAAAGTATATTGACAATGCTCCTGCAACCAGTATATTTACAACATCCAAAATCCATACAGAAGATTCTTTTATAATCACAGAAGATGTCATAAATATAACCATTGCGCCTAATATAAGAACAAGGTTAAATTGAGGCGAAATAACAAACAGCAGCAGGGAGGATATAATAAAAACTGCATAGATTGTCGCCGCTCTGTCCGGGTTTGCCCAGACGCTGATATAAGTGCCGAATAACATAAGGTTTAAATAAAATAAAACTATAAACCCATAGACCTGTCTTTTTCTTATATTAATCTGCTGTAACAAATAATTTGAATAAAATGAGAGCATAAGAGCTATAAGCGCTACGCCAAGATATATACCGGTCTTTAATATACTGTTCTCTATTAATAAAGGATAAAAAGAAAAGCATGCTATAAAAGCGGCAACAACAAGGTTGCCCTGACGCAAATTAAGCAGGTTATTGTTAAATATATTGTTCATACATTCCTGATATTGCTCGCGCCCGAATGAATAAAAACGCCAAGTGTATAGAAATTTACGCATTTATGCCTTCCTGCGCTTATTATATAATAATTTTTATTGAATTGAAAGAGAAATTTCTAACTTTTTAGAAGATTTTATATTATAGTTTTTAGTTTATATATAAAACATTCATATAAAAACACATTAAAACCGTGTTTTACTCCTCTCTGCAAACCCTGTCAGATTTTGAAATTCGACAACAGTCCCGTCATCAAGATGCACTTTGCCTGAAAAGAAACCGAAGATCTGCCGTCTTGCGGAATAGTGAAAAAACATCCTTCTGCGATCCATCCTCTCCTGATGAGGATTAAAAACCATTTCCAGCCGGTTATCGTTGCTTGTAAACCTCCATTCCGAAAGCCAGTTGGAAAGAGGTATATGAAAAGTTACCTGATCCAGTTTATGCAGCCTGCCGTCAATAAAAAAACCGTTTTCAGTTCCCTGGGATGAATCCGCCGAGCTGTAACCTACACAAAAACCCAATTGCCTGCCGTCGCTTTGCCCTGTTGCAGCCGCCCAATAACGGATATCAGCTTTTGGGCGCACACATCTATACCAGTCCATGATACCCCAGGCATTACCGCGGTTAAAGATAATTTCAGAACTGCCGAACTGAATCATACCCTCTGTAAAAAACCACGGAGAGCAGCAGGTATACCTGAATGCCTTTTTTCCGTTCCTCCAGGGCTGGTTAGTTACAAGCGATTGCGAATCGCCGGGAGGACTTAAAACAAGCGCGCCCCTCAGGCCTCTGTGATGACCGAATTTTGGTATATCCGTTTTTATTATTTTTGCTCCCGATTCCATACAGATAAAATCCAAAAGCGTTTTTTTTCTGTTCCAGCGCACACTGCCTGCATCGCTTGAGTCCGGCATTTGATATGCGCCTAACGGCATTATTGTCCGGTATGAATGAGTGGAGCGTTTTTTGTCCCTTAGCGAGACTAATGATATGCACATATGCCCGAGCCAGCCGTCGTCCCTGATTTCAAAAACAATCATATGGGTAGCGGTATGCACTATGTACCGGTCTGAGCCTGTGATCATATGTCCTGGCGCATAGAGCAGCGCCGGATCGTAAAATAGATATGCCTGTTTTGACCAGCCAAAGTTGTGAGGCTGCCCCTTATCATCAAGTAATGACAGGGGACTGCAGATTTCACTTTGAGGCATAACCCACCTTATTATTTGCCTGTTTACAGGAAAAGGCCTGCATGGTATTTATTAACATAGCATGAATTTCAAAGGAATAAAAGCATTGGTAATGGGCCTTGGCCTGCACGGCGGGGGGCTTGAGTCGGCGCGCTTTCTCCTGAAACGCGGGGCGCAGCTTACCGTTACAGATTTAAGAGACGAAAAGACTTTAAAACCTTCGATTGAGCAGCTGGACAATTTCTGCATGGAAATGGGACAGGAGCCTGTGCGTTATGTCCTTGGCAGGCATGAAGCTGATGATTTTAAGAATGCGGATATAGTGATAAAAAACCCCGGCGTAAGAGCGGACTCTGTATTTTTACAGAACTGCAAAAGAATAGAAACTGACATTTCACTCTTTCTTTCGCAGTCGCCAGCAAGGCTTTTTTCAGTTACAGGCACCAAGGGAAAGAGCGGCGTTTCCTCTGCGCTTGCCTGGATTCTTTGCGCTAAAAGAGAAAAAGGCAGGGCATATCTTGGCGGCAATATAACTGTCTCTCCTTTAACATTTCTTGATGAATTAAAGGAAGATGACGATGCGGTTCTGGAACTTTCAAGTTTCCAGCTTGGTGATTTAAAAAATATATCTTTTAAACCGGAAGCGGCAATAATGACAGCCATCATGCGCGATCATCTTGACCGTTATGCGTCAATGGATGAGTACATCGATGATAAAAGAATTAATTACCGCACCCAGGATGCATCCTGCGTCACTGTAGCAGGGAATGATGACTGGGGCAGAAGTTTTCTAAGTCAAACCAAAGCCCGGCCTGTCATTTGGTCAGATTCGCCTTTAAGCGAGGGACAGAGCGGCGGCTGGATTGACCCCTGCGGCAGCGGATTTGCGCGCCTTTACGGCTTTGAAGGCATACAGGAAGAAATTGTTGAGCTTGTGCCGCAAAACCTTCTTGCGCCAGGCAGGCATCAAAGGCTTAACATGCTCATAGCTTCTCTTGCGGCATATTCACTTGGAGTAAAGGCGCAAACAATCCGAAGCGCTCTTGCCGCGTATCCCGGCATCGAACACCGGCTTGAACTGTTCCACGAAAAAAACGCTGTGCGCTTTTACAATGACAGCGCCGCAACAATCCCCGAAGCTGCCGCAGCCTGCATAGATGCCTTAACAGAGTCACAGGGAGGACTAGTCCTTGTTACAGGCGGTACAGACAAGAACCTGGATTTCTCGCCTCTTGCAGAAGCTGCTGTAAAAGCCGGTAAAATAATTTTGCTTTCCGGCAGCGGCAGCGAAAAACTTGCCTTTCTGTTAAAAGAAAAAAACATTGAATATTCAGGGCCATTTAATAATCTTGAAGATGCAGTCATGTGCGCAATTGAAAAAGCAAGGGGCCTTAATTGTGTAGCGCTTTCTCCCGGCTGCGCCAGTTTTGGAATGTTTTTAAACGAGTTCGACCGCGGACGCAAATGGAAAGAAGCCGTGTTAAATCTGTCTTAAAAAGGCATTTTGGAGATACATTTTGGATTTACAGATGCTTCAAAGCAGAGCTGCAATAATAAAAAAAATTCGCTCTTTTTTTGACAATAAGGGGTATCTGGAATTGGATACTCCCCTTCTCTCCCCTGATTTAATCCCGGAATCATGCCTTGAAGTTTTTAAAACGGATCGTGTTTTTCCGCAAGGAAGCAGGAAGGAAAGTTATCCCCTGTACTTGATTCCATCGCCTGAAATTTGGATGAAAAAAATTATCGCTGCGCACCGGGTGAATGCATATCAGATTTGCAAGTGTTTCAGAAACACAGAAACTGCAGGCCGTTTTCACAACAGCGAGTTTACAATGCTTGAGTATTATACAATTAACGCAGACTACATGGATTCGCTGACTCTTACAGAAAGGCTGTTTGAAAATTTAACCTGCAATGCAGTTCCTTTTGAAAGACTTACAGTCGCGCAGGCCTTTAGCCGGTATGCAGGCTTTGATCTCTTCGGCGCAGCGGCTGAAGGAGACATCGCCATGGCCGAGCAGGCCTGCGCTCTTGGCCTTGAGCCGGAAGCCGGCATGACAACGCCGCAGCTTTTTGATTTAATCTTTATACATGCTGTGGAGCCGCATTTAAAAACGGAAAAACCAGTTGCGCTTCTTGATTATCCGGCCTTTGTTCCCTGCCTTGCAAAAAGAGCAGAAAACGGTATAACTTTTGAACGATGGGAACTTTACTATAAAGGCATGGAACTTGCAAATTGCTATTCCGAAGAAACGGATCCTCAGAAAGTAAAAGAATTTTTTACAAGCGAAGAAGATAAAAAAAACAGATCTGCCATTGTAAAGCACAGGGTAGAGAGCGGCTATTATAAAATATTTAAGGATTTCCCGCGCTGTTCAGGTGTTGCAATGGGACTTGACAGGCTCATCATGGCGCTTTGCGGGCGTTCATGCATCGATATGGTAATGCCCTTTACCGAACAGCACCACATGACAAATCTTTAATTGTGATCTAACATAAGCTTGGTGAATAAAATATTTGTTAAAAACAAAGAAGCAATTTTCCGCATCTTCTACTCTGCGCTGTTCTTTTTAACATGCGCGCTTTTAATAATCCTTGCGGCGGGTACAATTTTTGGCCTTGTCCGCCAGCAAAAAAATCCTGTTTTTACACTTGGCAGCCCTGCCGGCGCAGAACCTGAATTTGCGCATATCAATGATATCCGTGTTTTTTCAGGGCTGGGGCGGCTGCGAATCCCGCTTGTCAATTCATCGACCCTGCTTCTTTCAATTGCATTTCCCTATCCTGCAAATGATATTGCTTTTACAGAAGAGCTTGCAGTAAAAATCGGGGATTTCAGAGTGATGGCAGCAGCTTATTTTTCAGCTCTTCCGGCAGAAAGCCTTGTTCAAATCGATGAAGATGCTGCCAAAAAAGAAATTTTAAGACTTTTTAACAATAGTCTGCGCCTTGGGCGTATCGAAGCTCTGTATTTTAATGATATGATGTTGATAGAATAAAAGCCTGGCAGCAACTTTTAACATGTTTATGTGTCAAAATTATAGACCGGCAGGTACTAATATTCTAAAATTTAAATCTGGAGTTTAGTATGAATGGAACATCAGCAGCCGCACAGGTAATTATTGCTGTAATCCCGATTGTAGGGATTGTTATGGGTTCTGTAGTAATTTTTTTCTATCTCTTATGGAATCATCGCAGAAGAACATTGCTGATTAAAGCCGGAGCTTATTCAAAACCGGATTTTAATCTTTTTACATTTAGTTTGCTGTCGGGCACTTTATTGACAAGTGTTGGTATTGCATTAACGGTTTTCCTGATAATTGCGGTTGAAGGGGCTTCATACGGTCTGTTGGGCGGAATTATTCCATTATCAATGGGTATCGGCCTATTGGCCTTCTTCATAATAAAGCGCAATGAATCAAATGCCAGACCAGTTTGATGAAGCTGAGATTAACGATGAGTTAATTATCAGCCAGATTGTTTCAGGACACAAGGATCTGTTCCGTCTTTTAGTGCGGCAGCATGAGAAAGCAGTTTACGCAATGGGTTTGAGTTTTTTCCGTAATCCGGAGGATGCTTCCGATTTTGTACAGGAGGTATTTCTTAAGGCATACAGGAGTCTTTCCCGTTTTGAGGGAAGAAGCCGGTTTTCTACATGGCTTTATAAAATTGCCTATAACACGGCATTAAATGAGGTCAACAGGAGAAAGGAATACCACAGCCTTGCTGAAGAAGATGCAGACAAGCTTGTAAACAGCGGAGAAACTCCGGAAAGGCTTATGCTCCGCAATGCGGCAAGGGAAGCTGTTCAGGAAGCTATAAAAGAGCTGCCGGAACGTTTCAGGATATGCGTTGACCTGTTGTTTTTTTATGACCGTTCATATAATGAGATTGAGGCGATTACGGGAATCCCCGTAAACACGATTAAGTCTCATGTATTCAGAGCGAAAGTCATATTAAGGGATAAACTGGAAGATTTAAAGAGGAGTGCAGAATGAATTGTGTAAAGATTATGAATATGATTTACGAAGAAGATTCAATTCCCCTGTTAAGCCAGATACAGATCAGCCTGCACACCTTTTTCTGCCATGATTGCGCCAGAGAATTTGAAAACTACCAGGCGGCGATGGCTGTAATGAAAAATGATTTTTTTCCGCCTCCGGCAGTTTCATGGCAGGAAATTGAAGATTCAATAATGGCAAAAATTCATCTTGAGCAGATTGAAGACGATGAAAAATCCGCCGAAACCCGCGTTCCCGGAGTTCCCTCCACACGCGGCTGGATAATCGCAGGGCTTGTTTTGATGGTATCATTAGTTACGGCATTTTTTGGTTTTGATTTTCAAAACCTGGCGAACGAATCGGGCACCTCATTCCTTCTTCCGATGGGTATTACAATCGGCGTTATATTAACCATATACGGAGCGCTTTTTATTGGCAGCAATCTTAAGGAACTTTCAGAGCGTTTTGGCCTTTAAAAAAAACATTTTCTTTTTACTAATTCCTTTTCTGTTACTCGTATCCTGCGCAGAACGCGAGTCCTCCCGTACCGAATTTGCGCTTGGCACTGTATGTTCAATCACGCTTTATGACCAGGGACAAAAAGAAGTTTACGACAGTATATTTTCCAGAATACGCGAAATTGAAAACCTTATGAGCATAAATATTAAAAGTTCTGATGTCAGCCGTATAAATTCAAACGCAGGAATAGAAGCTGTGCAGGTGCATGAGGACACATTTAAAGTGATTGAACGCGCCGTTTATTTTGCCCGTCTCTCAGGCGGCGCCATTGATCCTTCAGTTGGGCCTCTTGTTTCTCTCTGGGGATTCGGCAGAGAAAACCAAAATATTCCTGCGCAGGATAAGATAGATGAAATACTGCCTTTAATAAACTGGCATAACATAAAACTTGATTTTCAAACACGCAGTGTATTCCTGGAACAAAAAGGCATGACACTTGATTTGGGCGCAATCGCCAAAGGTTATGCCGCAGATGAGGCGGCCAGAATTGCGGCGGAAAGCGGCATCAAACGCGCATTAATCGATCTTGGCGGCAATATAGTTTTGTTAGGTGAAAGGCCGGATAAAAACCCCTGGAGGGTCGGGATTCAAAATCCCGGCAAAGACCGCGGCCAGATACTGGGAGTTTTACATACGCGAAAACATACGGTAGTAACATCAGGAATCTACGAACGCTTTTTTGAAGAAGACGGCAGACACTACCATCATCTTTTTGATCCTTCGAACGGATATCCTGCGGAAAACGGATTATTATCTGCAACTGTAATTACCGGTAATTCCATGGATGCGGATGCTCTTTCTACTGCGGTTTTTATCCTTGGGTATGAAAAGGGAAATGCTCTTGTTAATTCACTGCCGTCTGCGGATGCTGTTTTTGTTTTTGAGGATCGCAGTATCCGCGTAACGCCGGGCGTTAACCTTATACTTACTGATAATTCCTTTACTATTAAAAACTAACTGCAAGGAAAAACGGCAGCCATGAAAGAATAAGGGCTGCAAGTAAAATTGCATATCCTGCAGGCTTGGTTTTTTGCTCCTTTACAGCTTCCTGCAGATATTCTTCTCCGCTTAGTTCCAAAAGCAGGCTGTCAATTTCTGCAACAAGGTTTTTACCGCTTATTTTATATTTTTTGTTAATTATCACAGAAAACATACGCAGCGACTCTCCGAGTAATTCCCCGAAGGCGCCCGGGAGTTTTAAATCCTGTCTTACAAAAACTTTCGACAGCATGACAAGGGCTGCAAGCGTAATTGCGCGGTGAATGCCGGCAGTAAGAGCGCCGGATGTAATTTTAAATGCGCCAACGGAAAATAAAACTCTGCCGTAGGGGATAAGCAGATTAAATATAACAATGAATGCAATTATTAAAACAGTAATGACAGGATTTGTTTTTTTTCCGCAAAGCCATGCAAGAAACCAAAAAAACAAAAATTGGACAAGCCTGTATTCCGTACCGGGGTTAAAAAGCAGCGCAGGCATAATTAAAAGCCCTGCTATAAACAATGATTTTGCGCTGAAAATATTTTCATATGCTCTGCGTCTATTCATACACTGCTGCCCTTAATATTATTCCGGTACCAGACGGATTTTCTTGTAAACACCTCGCAAAAAACTCCCAAAACAATGCCTGTAACAAGACCGGCTGCCAGAAACGGCGGCGCAATATAGAAAACATTCCCGCGAAAAATAAAAACATGGGCAAGGGATAACTGCGAAAGGTTGGAAATAAAAGCGCCCGCTGTCCCAATACCGATAAATGTTATCCTGTTTTTCCAGGGTGCATTACAGAGAAAATACATTAAAAGAGCAGACAAAAAAGTTCCTGTCATGGAAAAAAGAAAAATGTATGAAAATAACGTTCCTGTAATCAGCGCCTGACCCATTATTTTCACGCAAACAAGAACAAGAAAAGATCGCAGAGGGAAGATATTACAGGCAAGCATTAAGGGCAGATTTGCAAGTCCAATGCGCATAAAGGGCAGAGGCTTTGGTATCATATATTCAATGGCGGAAAGAAAAAGACAGAAAGCGCCAAGCATGCGCAAATTGCGGGCAAGGTTTGCATCAGGATTACCAGGCAACGCTGTCAACATCATGATCCCTTATGCCCTGTATTATTAGAAGAACATTGTTGGGAAGACAGGCTGTCCACTGACCCTGACTGGAAACGGAGCCTGCGGCTATACATGTCTTATTTTCACAAGGCGATGATTCTATCCAGGCGCGGTTTTCAAAAAGCCTTACAACTGTATTTCCAAGCGGCCCCTGTACAGTAACCCTTTCCTCGGCATTCAGGGGATAGGTCCATTCTCCGCCCTGCCCTCTTATCAGCACTTGAGAACTGCCCTGCGGTTTAATGTACGCCATATAGGCTGCAAAAAAAGTAACAGATGCAACAAGCAGGATAATAACAATATCAAATATTTTTACCCATGTTCTCATTGCTTTACAATCTATCATAAAATCGCTACAGTGTCTTTATGAAAAAAATATCGCTTACCGGTATAAAACCAACCGGTGATTTGCACATCGGCAACTACTTTGGCGCGATTAAACCTGCTTTGGAACTTGCAAACGAGTATGACGCCCGGTATTTTATCGCCGACTATCATGCGCTTAACACCATGAAAGATCCAAAGGAGCTTAACACTACAATAAGGCAGGTTGCGGCAGGCTGGCTTGCATCCGGTCTGGATCCGGAAAAGGTAATTTTTTACAGGCAAAGTTCCATCCCCGAAGTATTTGAGCTTAATGCAATGCTCATGGCATTTACCGCAAAGGGGCTTATGAACCGCGCGCATGCCTACAAGGCGGCAGTCCAGGATAATGCTGAAAAAGGCGATGATACCGATGCAGGCATAAATATGGGTCTTTTTACATATCCTGTATTGATGGCGGCGGATATTATAATTTTTGATTCTGATGTAGTGCCTGTCGGAAAGGATCAGGTTCAGCATATTGAGATGGCGCAGGATATTGCGCAGTCAGTAAATGCCAATTACGGAAAGCAGGTGCTTAAAGTGCCTCAGGCGGCAGTTCAGGAGAATACGGCCCTTATACCGGGACTTGACGGGCGCAAAATGAGCAAGAGTTACGGCAATATTATCCCGCTCTTTACGCCGGAAAAACAGTTACGCAAAACAATTATGCGCATAACAACAAATTCACAGACTGTAGAAGAGCCGAAAAATCCCGATGAAAGCCAAATTTTCCAGCTTTATAAACTGTTTGCAGAACCCCAGGAAGAAACTGATCTTGCAAACCGTTACCGCGCAGGAGGAATGGGCTGGGGAGATGCAAAGGAAGAATTGTTCAGGGTTGTTGATCGCACCCTTGCTCCAATTCGCAGGCGTTACGATGAAATAATGGCAGACATTCCGTCTCTTGATAAAATTTTAAAGCAGGGAGCGGAAAAAGCGCGGCCAATAGCGCAGTCAACAATAAACCGTTTCCGCAAAGCGGCAGGAGTAGACTGATACCGGAGTAATAATGAGTGTAATTTGTTGTATTGGAAGCGGCAATATGGGTTTCGCATTAATGAAAGGAGCCGCAAAAGGGAAGGATGTTTTTTTTACAGATGCGGATGCAAATAAAGCAAGAAAGGCCGCAGATTCTCTTGGAGCCGGCGTGCTGCCGTCAAATTGCGAGGCTGCCGTCACCGGCGACATAATTTTTCTTGCAGTCAAGCCGCAGGTTTTATCACAGGTGTTAGCTGAAATCGCAGCCGCCATGAAAAAAAGACATAAAGAAAATAACGAACCTGTTCTTGTATCCATGGCTGCAGGCTGGACAACAGAAAAAATTCAATCGGTCATCGGAGAAAAAATACCTGTTGTAAGAATTATGCCCAATACACCCGCGCTGATTGGCAAAGGCATGATTATAATGACATGTTCACCCGAAGTACCGGAAGAAAAAATAAGAGAGCTTGAAAAAATTCTTGGAAACGCAGGAATTATTGACAAAGTTGATGAACAGCTTATGAATGCTGTAACAGGGCTTTCAGGTTCAGGGCCGGCATTTGTGTATTTGTTTATAGATGCGCTGGCGGACGGAGGAGTGCGCGCAGGACTTCCAAGGGAAAAATCAGTCTGTTATGCCGCTCAAACAGTGCTTGAGCTGCGGCAATGATTCAGGAAACCGGAAAACATCCGGGAGAACTTAAAGATATGGTAACATCCCCGGGCGGCACAACAATAGCAGGCATTGCCGCTTTGGAAGACGGCGCGTTTCGCTCCACAGTTATAAAAGCCGTAGAAGCCGCATGGAAACGTTCCGCTGAATTAGGCTAGCAAGGAGTTCCAATGATCCGTAAAAGTCTTATTTTCATATTAATCGCAGCAGCCATTTTGGAAACTCTTTGCGCGCAGGGCACAGAACCCGGCGTATATCAATATGTTCTGCGCGGAGAAGTATTCATAGACCTTGAGCCTATTTATGCAGGCCATGTGGACGAAGAATACCCTCTTGATATTCCGAGGGCAAGGGAGCGCGCGCTTGAGGAAGCCGTCCTTTATTTTGCTGCAATGCTTTACGGCTGGTCATTTAAATATCAAGTTGGAGAGAGGGCAAGACAGATAGATGAAGTCATTGAACTTGAACTTTTAGGATCGATACAGACAAATGATCCGGCTTTGCACATTACAGATATGGAAGTAAGTGATATGCGCCTTAGAGTGTGGACAGATTATGATTTAACAAACAGATTAGCCCAAAGAATGCAGGTCTGGCGATCGGGAACGATAAGAAACGCGCAGGGACTTGGCTACAGCCCCTCATATCTGGAAGTTTACCCTGGCTGGATAGCTGTAAAACAAATGGCGCTGGAAGATGCGGCAAGAATCGCGCTTCGCACAATGCTAAGAGGTTCTGAAAGAAACCGCCCAAGGGAAGTAACAGGTTTTTTAAGCCTTGCATCCTTCCCGCGGTTTTTTATCGACGCCGGCCGCTGGGCGGTATCAGCCAGATTCAGAGTACAGGTTACAGAAATAATTCCCTTCGCCGTATACTAATTAATCTACCTTAAACCGTGAAACCTCTTTCATTAAGTGGTCAATATTTTCGCGGTTTTTCACGGTTATTTCATTAACATGATGAACTGCCACATTTATTTCATCAGCGCCTGTAGCCATTTCATTCATGCCGGATGTTATTTCCAGTGTGATTTTTTCAAGGTTTTCACTTTCCCTGATTACCTCTTCAGAGCCTTCAAGCATTTCCTGAGAACTTCTCTTTACATGGCCTGTAATCACATTTATATTACCTACGCCTTCCAGTATCTGTTTAGATCCGGTGTCCTGCTCTTCCATTGCATGACGGATATTTTCCTGCTGCTGGGCGACAATTCTTACGTTTGAATCGATAGCTTCAAATTTATTCAAAACATTATTCGTAGCAATTGTAATCTTGTCTATTGATTCCTTTATCTTTTTAAGAATAATACTGATTGTCTTGGACTGCTGCCCAGAGGATTCAGCCAGCTTGCGGATCTCGTTCGCTACAACGGCAAAACCCTTGCCGGCTTCTCCGGCATGAGCCGCTTCAATCGCCGCATTCATCGACAGGAGGTTTGTCTGGCTTGCTATGCTTTCCATCATTGTGTTAATTTCAAGAAGGCCCTCTGATTCCCGCGAGATTTCCTGGATATCTTCTGCAACCTCATTAAGCCCTGCGCGTCCTACTTCAGATGCTCCCATAAGCGTCTTTACATTGGCTGCGTTTTTAACAAGCGTATCTGTAACAGATCTTGTATTGGCTACCATCTGCTCAATTGCGGACGATGCCTGCGCAATGTTGGAGCTTTGATTTTCAACATGGTCATTTAACTTGCCTATGTTGACTGTAACCTGTTCCATTGTGGCATGAGTTTCTGTTACACTCGCGCTCTGGCTTATTATACGGCTTTTAACGCTTTGAATATTTGAAGTTATCTCGTTTACCGCAGCGGCAGTCTGGTTCATATTACTTGCAAGATCCGAGCCTGTAGCAGTCAGCGAATTTGCTTCCGCTCTTATATTAATAACAAGATTTTTTATCTTGTCCAGGGTTTCATTAAAGTACTTTGCAAGATCGCCTATTTCATCTTTTGAATGAATAACGATTGTATGCGTTAAATCCCCTTCTCCCTCGGCTATATCTTTTAATGTCTCTGCTACATTATGAATTGGTTTGGAAATTGATCTTCCGATAAAAAACGCAATAATAAGAGCTATGAATAATAAACCAAAAGCCATCCACATAACAGAATCACGGATCATTTTTATTTCATTATCAAGTTCTTTCGCCGCTATTGAATATATAATCTTCCACGGAAAATCGGCAATATAAGTGTAAAAACCTATTCTCTGCTCCCCGTTAAAGATATAATTGGCATATCCTTCCCTTTCCCTGTAAGCAGTTGTTATCATATCAGCCAGTGTGCGTAAAGAGGGATCCTGCAAAACCTGGGTTACAGGGTTAAACTGCTCTCTTACCATATTTCTGTTCTGATGTCCAATAAACGATCCGTCTACATCTACAATAAGATAATGCCCTGTATTCATACTTGTATTAAGCGCGACTACCATATCTGAAATCAGCATTCCGTCTTTATTACATAACAGAACCCCGACGATATTCGAGTTATGATCCTCACCCTGGTAAATTGGAACCGCAAACATTGTAGAAATAACATCATTTCTTCTGTTAACTACTACCTGAATGCGCCGCTCCCCTCTAAAAGCCGATCTGATGTAATCCCGATCTCCTACTTCTATAATACTGCCGGACGATACGGAAAACGCATTGCCGTTGGGAAAAACAAGAGCCAAATCCAAGGCATCAATGCGAGGCATAACAGGAACAAGGTAAGGCTGGATTTGCTCCCAGTCCATGCTTCGCATAACTGCGCGGTTTGCAAATTCTGAAAGAGTATCGAGTTGTCTGCCCAGCCTTTCACTTACAATTTCAGAATTGGCATAGGCCTCTGCATACATTGTGTCCATAAGGGTTTCTCTTAGAATTCTGGAACTTGTTGTTGTTGATACAATTGTAATTCCAACCGCTATAACTGCTATTATAATTCCAAAATATAATGGTATTTTTATACTTAATCTCACATTTTACTCCTTTTTATAATTATTACGGTCATATAGCCGAAAGTCAAATAAAAAAATGGTAAATATTAATAATAAGTGACATATTAGCCAAAATATTGATGTTTTACGCTATTTTTGTCATACTTAAATACCAATATGCTGAATATATTTTTTCTTGGCCTTATAAGTTTTTTTACGGATCTAAGCACGGAAATGGTTTACCCTTTAATTCCGCTTTATCTTGTCGGCGCTTTCGGCGCAACCCATGTGCTTGTAGGGATTATTGAAGGAATAGCGGAAAGCCTTGCCAGTCTTTTAAAGGTTTATTCAGGTTACCTCACAGACAGGTTTCAAAAGAAAAAATTACTTGCATTCTCAGGTTACGCCGCCGGCTTTATATATAAGGCCCTTTTAATATTCGCAAGCTCCTGGCTTGGAATACTTGGCGCAAAAGTTATTGACAGACTCGGCAAGGGGATACGCACTGCTCCCCGCGATGTTCTTGTAAGTGAAAGCACGGACGCAAAGAACATGGGCAAGGCGTTTGGACTTCATAAGGCACTTGATATGTTCGGCGCAGCTCTTGGAATATTCATTGTTTTTATGCTGCTTAGGGAACAAAGCGGCGATTTTAATTACAAATATCTTTTTGCCCTTTCCATGATTCCTGCGGCTCTTGGGCTAATCATGTTTATTTTTGTAAAAGAAAAAAAACTGCTCATTTCCGTTAATAATGCAATGTACAGCAGGAAGGCAGAAACGCTTATACGCGAACCATTCTGGAAAAATATAAAAAAAATTGACTCTCAGTTAAAATTATATTTACTTGTTGTTTTTATTTTTACCCTGGGGAACTCATCCAAGGCATTCATGATTCTTAAGGCAAGCGATTCCGGTTTTAACGAAATTGATGTTATCCTGCTTTTCATGATTTACCATATTGTTGCGGCTGCCCTTTCCATGCCGCTTGGAAAATTGTCTGACAAAATCGGACGAAAAAACCTGCTTGTGCCGGGTTATATTATTTTTGCCCTGTGTTATTTTGGGTTTGCAATTGCAGGATCAAAACTTTCAATGATTACAGTTTTTGCGCTTTACGGAATTTATACCGCCATGATAACAGGCGTAGAACGCGCCTTTGTTGCGGAAATCGCGCCTGTGGAATTAAAGGGAACTATGCTGGGGCTGCATTCTACAGTTGCGGGAATAGCACTGCTGCCTGCAAGCGTGATAGCTGGCTTATTATGGACAGTCTTCGGCTCTTCCGTTCCTTTTATCTTCGGAGCCTGTTTGTCATTGATTGCAGCTCTTCTATTGGTTATATTCATGAAAAAAAAGACGGCAAGTCAGCTTGGTAAAACTGATCCTGATTTGGACATTGCGTAAATTAAAGTCTATATTAAGAATGTATATGCCTATTTTTTTCCGGAGTAGAGGGTGAACTCCATCTTTCCCTTATTCTGAGTAAGCATATTCAGCCACAGATTCTTCTTCTTTGTTATTTCCTTGCTCTTGCGGCCGATTGCGCGCAGCTTTTCATAAATTTGCGCGCCGTTTTTTGCGGCATTCCATGTCTTGTAATGATCGCCGTGAAATATCGTAGACGCTTTTTCTTCAACTTCCTTGTCAATATGTTTTTCAAAGGCATCAAGCAGAAGCTGATATTTGTCCTTTATTCCCTGCAGATAATCAAGTACAAGCCTGTCAAACGACGGAATCTTTTCGCTTATGGAAAGCAGCTGTTGCAGATAATCCACCGCAAGGTAATAGTCTTCATTAACGCAATATGCCTTCATTGCAAGGCGGCATAACTGCACATACGATTCATTTGTAATTGTCTGCATACCATGAACCGGCTGGGGAGGCGTATATGTAAATTTCGGCATACATTGAGCAACCCTTGTAAGAAGTTCCATTAAATCCTGATATATCCTTTGCTCCCACAAATTCTCACGGATGGAACCAAACAGTCTTGTCATGTCCTCGGCAAACTTTTCTTTGTAGCGTTCATTTTTATCAAAAACAACTTCGCAGGTTGGAATCATTACACCCTTAAATTCAATATGCCCTGTATCAAAAAAATAAATAGAATCATTTTGCATCAGTATGCATTTGCCTGCAGCGTTATCCTTGTTCTCTTTCTCATAATTCATCATGACCTGTTTTGCAATCATGATTCTGGAATCCTGCGGAGATAGCTCATTTGCCCTTGTTTGCAGCCTTGCGCCCGAGTTAAGAAGAAAACCCGCAAGGTTTCCCCTTTCTGTTATGATAAGAGGGCTTTGCGTATTGCCGCCTGTAATCCCCGCTGTAATCTTGAAAGCCGGCAGAGCTTCGGCATTGCCCGTGCGTTTTGTTGATATCGAAGGATCGTTAACTATTTCTGTTTTATCAAAATAATCGATTATGCAAAGAGTGGCCATTAATGCATCTGTTGCGCCTGCTGCAACAACAACCATTTCATCTCCGCGCTCTCTTTGACTGATTACGCCGCACTGGGTGGAGATGCGTTTTACTTCGTTTTCGATGGCCCAGTCAAGAGTATGCATCATTGATAAATTTTTTCTTGACTCCATGCAAAATTTTGTATAGCCGTGTATGTCAAGCATTGCAACATAGAGGTTGGAAATTTGAAGCGTCTTTTTTAAATCGCCGGCTTCAGGAAAATCCCTGTCCGGAATGACCATCTCTTTCCATAATTTTTTTTGGGTATTTGGGCAAATTGCGGCGAAAAATCCCCAATTAACCCGTTTTAATAACTGGAAGGCCCTCATGATTACAGCGTGCGTCCATTTATCGCGCATTGCAGGAGCTGTATATTCCTTAAGTTTAGAGAATGTTGTTATTTCCTTTGCTGTAATTTTATCATAAAGAAAGGAAAAAAACTCGTATTCTGTCATTCCGCTGTTATATTCGTTTATGTCTTTCACAATAGTCATTATACTATAATCGATTAAAAAAAAATAGAGCGAATATTAAAAAAATAGTTGTTTAAGAGCTTTTTTTAAGATATACTGTTTATTGATGGAAACGGCTATCGCTTTAAACAATTCAGCTGTCGCATTAACCGAGGCAAACCAGCCTTATGAAGCGATACCGCTGTTTCGCGAAGCTATAATTCTGGAACCGGAAAATCCTCTTCTCTGGCTTAATTTGGGCATTGCCCAGCAAAAAACAGGCGAGTACACCGAGGCAATTGAGAGTTTTCAGCGTTCTCTTATCATAGACGAAGGAATTATCGAAGCCTGGCATTCCCTTGGCCTTATTTATTATGAATTAAATGAATTTGAGCTGTCAATTGAATGTTATAAATCCGCTTTATTGCGGTGTAATAATGATCCAAAGACCTGGAATAATCTGGGTGTTGTTTATTTTAATGAAAATAATCTTGAGGAAGCCCGCAATTGCTTTGAAAAATCAATAAGCCTGTGCCCTCAATTCAGCGATGCTCTGTTCAATCTGCGCGATGCCTGCAGGGAGCTTGGCGATTACAGGGCTGCGGCGGAATTTGAACGAATACTTCGCGGGCTTGATAACTCCAGACCTTCCAGATCCGGATCTAAATGAAGATATTGTATGTTGCAGAGCTTGTCGGCAAGACAGGTGTCTATGTTTTTAAAAAAGCAATAAATGAATTAAAAGCGCGTTACCCCTGGGATTTTTTGATTGTCTGCGCAGACGGCGCAACAGGAGGAAACGGTCTTGGACGGAATCATGCGGCCTATATTCATAAAATGGGCGCGCAGGCAATAACCCTTGGCGAATGCTGCTTTTATAAAAAAGATCTTACAGAAAACCTTGATAAAACTCCGTTTGTTTTGCGTCCGGATAATTTAAACCCGCAGGCTCCGGGCATTGGATACAGGATTTTTAAAGCAGGCAATGAAAAAGTCGCCGTTGCCGTTCTTATGGGGCAAAACGGTTTTACGCGCCTTCATGCCGGCAGTCCCTTTACAGCTCTTCCCGCATTGACAGAAAAATTAAGAAAACAAACTCCGTATGTTATAATCGATTTTCACGCGCAGGCAAGCGCAGAAAAAAGAACATTTTTCCATGCGGCTGACGGACACTGCTCTGCTGTAATAGGTTCGCACATAAGAGTTCAAACTGCCGATGAGACTATCATGCCTTGCGGAACAGCAGTCATAAGCGATGCCGGCAGGACAGGAAGCCAAATCTCAGTCGGCGGCTGTGACATTAATTCTCGCATAAAAGAATACTTAACAGGCATTCCCGACTGGACAAAAGACGCATGGGAAGCGCCGGAATTACAGGGAGTATACCTTGATATCGGCAAAGACGGCAAAGCGCTCTCGATCCAAAGAATTAAAGTTGGAGTTGAAAGAACACAGGTCAATGCGGATTAAATTTTAATTGACTTTTTGGAATAATAAATGTAAATTTATATATGGAACCGCAGTGTTCCCGGTATCGCCCGAATGGGGATTTCCGTATTGCAATGGGCAGACAGCCTTGTAAGGAGTTTTTTATGAAAGGTGCAAGAAATTACATTGATCTTGGCAATATCTTTGATGAGATATTTGAAGCCGCCGATATGTTTAAAAACGAGTTTAGAAGGAATTTCAACTCAGAGTCAGTCTTTAATAATGAACCTTTTAATTTCAGCAAACACTTCTTTGATGAGAACACCGATTTTTACCCCAATTATTCATATCCGCCGATGAATGCTTTTATGACAGGGGACAGAACTCTGGTTTTTGAATTTGCCCTTGCCGGTTTTGATGAAAAGGATATCGGTCTGTCCTTCCAGGGTGACTACATGGTATTCTCCGCAAAGATTGACAGCGCCGGCGCTTCTGAAGACAGCCAGGAAAATTTTCAAAATAAAGAAAATATAAGGTACTTTAAACGCCGCCTGAAAATGAAAGATATCGAAAAACAGAAATATTTTGTACCTCAGGATAAATACGCCCAGGAAAAGGTAAAGGCAATTTTTAAGAACGGGATACTGCGCGTGAGCATTCCTCCCAAAGATGAAGTTGAGCAGCTCAACGGCATTAAAATAGAAATTATTAAAGAAGGCTCTTAATAATTTTTGCTGCTTTTAGTTTGGGATTATACGTCTGTTAAAACTATATTAAACCCAATGTTCTTCATGTCTTCCTTAAAGTCTTCGCCGCATTCGATAATTATCTCATTTTTATTGGAGACAATCCAGTTAACGGTAATTTTTTCCGCGTTTTTGGAATTATCCATATCCAGAAGCATATTTAAAAGCACTTTTACAGTAGAACTGCTGAAGTATTTAAGCTGGCAATCGAATGTAAAGACGCTAAAATCTTTTTTTAGAAATCCGCCAAGCCAGTCGCTGACCTCCTTAAAAAACGCAATAACATTTTCATGATAACTCTCACCTTCGAATTTCATATACCCTTTTTCTTCATCGATAAAAACATAAGGGGTAAGATCTGTTTTTTCACGTTCAAGTTTTAGCGTACTAACCATCATTCTCTCCTTTTCTTTCTATTGTTACATATAGCGTAAAGAAGGCTAATCCTTCCTTGTACGGCATAAAGGAATATTCAATTTTTGAACTAATCCGCCGGGCAATTTCGATAAAACCAAGTCCTGCGCCCCTGCTTTCAGGATTATTGTCTTGCGCCTTCATCTGCTGCCTGTAGTGTTTGCGCAGTTCACTTTTATCAAGAGTATTTAAAAAATCTATTCTGTCTTTTATTAATTTAATGCTTCCGTTTTTCAGCACATTTCCTGTTTGAATAAAATATGTTTTATTTTCTTTGCTGCAGGCTTGCGGTTCATTAAGCGTACCCAGTATAAAAGTCCCCTTTGAATACTCATCATTTATTCCGTCTGCGATTTCAAACTTTATTTTTTCTGCAGAATACATAAGCATATTGTTCATCTGCTCTACAAATACGGAAAATATTTTCTGCGCTATGTTTTCCGGCAATTCGTCAAACTCAAGGCTCTTTTTTAATGTTCCCGCTATCCCGCCTATTCCTTCCGGCCACAGGGGTCCTGTGTATATAAGAGAAATATTTTTTTCATTAAGCATACTGTACCATTGCGGTATATCCATGATCATGATTCAATCCTTGGTATAAATGAGATAATCTGTAAATCATCTCTTCTTGGGTTATCGCCCCTGTATTCTTCAAATGCCTGTAATATTTTTTCTGATATTATATTCAGCGTCTGCTCATGATTTTCCAGAATGATTTTTTCCAGCCTGTTAAAACCAAACGGAAGATTCTCACTGCCGCCGATTTGCTCATATAATCCGTCTGAGGGGATATAATATTTATTATTTGCATTGGATGGAATATTGACAACTTTTACATCATCCCTGCTTTTTAACGCGCCGTCTCCGATACGGATTCTTTGACCCCGCAGCCGCGTAACTTTTTCTCCGTCACAAACAAATACATTTGTCTGTCCTGAGGATATTGAAACAGAGCCGTCTTTTGCGATAAAAAGCACAGCAAGATCGCAGCCGTCATTAATGTTTAATCCTTTTTCTGCGCTTTTGTTATTTACATTTAATTCGGCAACAAGCCGTTTTTCCAGCTCCCAGATAATAAAAGCTGTATCCCTGCAATTTTTATTAGTAACTGCCGCTTCAAATGCAGATGCTACAAGCATGCTTAAAAGAGCTCCCGGCGTACCATGGCCCGTGCAGTCGCAGACGCATAAGACAACGCCTTCCTGAAAGTTTTTCATCCAGTATATATCGCCGCCCACAATATCTTTCGGTTTCCATATACAGTTGTAATCATTAAATGCACCGGCAAAAGCGCTGTCCGCAGGAAGCAGATTTCTTTGAATCTTGCTTGCATACTCAATGCCGGATACAAGATTCATATGCACTTTTAAATCTTCCGCCATGGAATTTACAGCCACTTTTATTTCATCAAACTCATCATTGTAATTGCCTTCTATTCTTGCATCCAAATTGCTCTGCGCAATTTTTCCAAGCCCCTTAACAAGGTGCTTTACAGGCAAAAGCAATTTTCCAAGCACCAAATTTACAATAATAATTATCAAAACGATTGCAAAACCAAGCACCCTGATTGTTTCAAAAAGTATCCTGTTAAGCTCCAGGTAATAATCACCATGCGGCACAAGGCCAATTACATTATTGCCGTTTACATTTTTATAACCTGCATAGTATCTTTTACCGTCGATTTGTATCCAGGTAAAACCGCTGCCTGACTCTACATCCCTGTACCAGATTTCCGTTTTAACATCCTTTCCCAATAAATTATTGTCAGGATGCGCTGTTATAATTCCTTTTGACAAAACAAATCCATAGCCATTATCTCCGATTTTTGTTTCCCTTATGGTTCTGTCAATATTAATCTGCTCCTGCAGCCTTCCAATTACCCCTGCATTAAAGCCAAGCTGTACAAACCCTCCTTCAGGATGCGCAACGCCTGCAAAGTGAACAATTTCTCCGGATGAACCATCAGGTAAAATTGACGGGCGGGGCTCTTCGCTTAAAACCATTTCCCTTCCATCGGCCAGAAGCATGTATGCGATTGTTGTCTCGCTTGTTTTGTAATCATCCCCTATATATTCAGGTATATTGCTGTTTATTAAATTTCCGTCTCTATCCGCTATGTTAAGTTCGATTATATCAAGCAGCTGCGCAAGCTGCTGCAATTCATCCGGCGTCATCTCTCCGTCAGACTGCTTGAGTATGTAAAGAATTGTTTTTACTATTGCTATATGTTTTTCATCCAATGTCTGTTTTGTAGAATCCAGTATTATGTTCAAATGATTGATTTGCGCAAAAATATTTTCTGCGAATAATTCAAGGTTGGCATTGGTTTTTTTTCTTACAACCGTATTTAACATTCTGTAATCTATAAATGAAAGGAACATAACAGTAACAATAAATATGGCTATTATGGGAATCAGCACTTTTAATTTAAAACTTGTTCTTTTATTGCCCATGCCGGTATTATTATACCATATTTTCAGCTTTTTATGAAAGAAATGTTTAAAAGTATTACTAATAATCCGCAGTCATTTCTGCAGAGGATGCAAGCAGTTTAACAGCGGAACTTGTACCGATTCTTGCAGCTCCTGCATTTATAAACGCTTCAAGATCCCCGCGCGTTTTAACTCCGCCGGCCGCTTTAATTTTAACATTGCACCCTATATGTTTTTTAAAAAGCTCAACATCCGCAAGAGTCGCGCCATTTGTACCGAAACCCGTAGATGTCTTTATATAATCAGCTCCGGCCTGCGTTACAATACCGCAAAGGCGTATTTTTTCATCTTCTGAAAGAAAGCATGTTTCTATAATTACTTTTAATATTTTATTCCCGCAGGATTTTTTTACAAGTTTTATCTCTTCAAGTACAAGATCATAATTTTTATTTTTAACATCGCCTATATTGATGACCATGTCAATTTCTCCGGCTCCGCTAAGTATGGCGCGTTCTGCTTCCAGAACCTTTGCATTGGTAACGGAATAACCAAGAGGAAAACCAATTACAGTGCAGATATTCAAATCTTTATATTCATTATATACAGGTTTTACATAAGAAGGCGGAATACAGACAGATGCGGTTTTATAAAGCACAGCCTCATCGCAGACAGTTTTAATTTCATCCCACGAGGATGTCATTTTAAGGAGTGTATGATCAATATAACTAAAAATTTTTTCGTTTGTCATATTTAAAAAAGTTTTGAAGGATAGGGGGGTAGAATTTTTCTGCTCCCTATCCTTCATGATAAAATTAACCGAGTCTGTTAATTGCCATTAGCACAAAATATAAAAGGAAAAGTATTGACGCGCCAATAATTATTGGATGAACATCCTTAATTTTCCTGTTACAAAGCTTGACAATAATATAAAAGAAGAAACCGGCTGCAATACCGTAAGAAATATTATATGCAAATGTCATAATGGTAACTGTAAAGAAGGCAGGGATTGCTTCATCCAGTTCATCCCAGCGAATGCCTTTAAATGATTCAGCCATCATAATACCTACAATAATAAGAGCCGGCGCTGTAGCCTGAGCGGGAGCCATGCCAAACAGAGAAACCAGCGGCAGACAAATAAGGAAAAGAGCCGCAACTACAACAGATGTAAAGCCTGTGCGGCCGCCTTCGTTAATACCGGAGGCGCTTTCTATATAGGTTGTGGCATTGGATGTGCCGAACAAGGCGCCTATAGATGTAGCTGTTGAATCGGCAAACAGGGCCTTGTCCATTTTTGACTTAAATCCCTTTGATTCATTCATTGCCCTTTCGTCATTGGCATCAAAGATACCTGTCTTGCGGCCTGTGCCGATAAAGGTTCCGATTGTATCAAAAGTATCAGTAAGGCTGAAAGCAAAAATAATAATAAGCGCGATTATTGCCCTTCCGTCGTTAAAGAGACTTGCAATGCCAATTTCGCCGAAGAATGCAAAGGATACTTCGCTGAAACCTGAGAGCGCAGAAAGATCAAAAAGTTTTTCAGGAACTTTTGTTACACCCATGGGAATGCCGATAATCGTAGCTGCGATAATACCAATAAGCATTGCACCCTTAATTTTTAACATCATAAGAACAACAATGATCACAAGGCCGATAAGCGCAAGAAGCGGGCCTTCGGAGCCAAAATATGTAAGCGCAGGCACTGCTTCGTTGCCAGGGGTAAAACCATCGGAAGTTGCTACAAAGTTAATAAAGCCTGCGTTTTTAATTCCGATATATGCTATGAATAAACCTATACCGCCGCCAATTGCAAGCTGAAGTGATTTTGGAATTGATTTAATTATCGCCTTACGCAACTTTGTAACAGTAATAATTACATTTATAATGCCGCAGATAAATACCATAGCAAGCGCTTCTCTCCAGTGAAAACCAAGCCCCAAACATACAGAGTATGCAAAAAAAGCATTAAGACCCATACCGGGCGCAACTGCAAAAGGAACTCTTGCAACCAGACCCATAATGAGTGTTCCAACCGCTGTGGCAAGAATGGTTGCAACAAATACGCCGCCCCAGTTCATACCGGCACTTTCAAGAATGCCCGGATTGACAAAAATGATATACGCCATTGTAAAGAATGTCGTAAATCCTGCAATAATCTCCGTGCGAATGGTTGATCCGCTTTGGGTTATTCCAAAAAACTTGTCCATAAAAACTCCTATTTCAAATATAATTGGCGTTCCACATACTTTGTGTGAAGCAGCTCATGCGCTTTGTGACCGCCGGGTTCTCCGAGGAATTCCTTGTAAACCTGGTTTATAAACGGATTCTGATGAGAGCAGCGATACTGCGATTTTTCATCATCTGCGTATATGCCGTCAGTGCGCTGTTTGCGAATAAGGTCAGTGCAGCCGTACGGCTGTCCGCCGCCTGCAATGCATCCGCCGCGGCATGCCATAACTTCTATAAAGTGATACGGCGGCTCCTTTCCCGCTTCCTTTGCCGCGCGGATTTTGTCCAGCACCGCGGCAATGTTGCCCATCTGATGCGCCACAGCTATACGGATTTTTGTACCGTTGCCAAAATCAACTTCCCCTTCCTTAACGCCGTCCATTCCGCGGGCGGGAGTAAAATTAACATTGGTCATTTCTTTTTTTGTAACAAGAAAGTAAGCGCTGCGAACTGCAGCTTCAAGCACTCCGCCCGTTACTCCGAATATCGTACCTGCGCCTGTGTAGGGTCCAAGCGGGCTGTCAGCTTCTTCGTCATTAAGTTCCAGTATTTCAATGCCTGCCTGTTTAATCATGCGGGCCAGTTCCCTTGTTGTAATTACTATATCAACATCGTTTCCTGTATCCTTACCAAGGAACGCCCCTGCGCTCTTCATGTCATCATTGCGGTATTTTTCCCACTTTTTCGCAGTACACGGCATAACGGATACCGAACACACTTTCTGCGGATCAACTCCCGCTTTCTGCGCCCAATAGGCCTTTATCATTGCACCCATCATCTGCTGAGGCGATTTGGCTGTTGAAAAATTGGGAATTAAATCGGAATAATATTTTTCAAGGTAATCTACCCATGCAGGACAACAGGAAGTAATTAAGGGAATTGCGCTGTTTTTATCCGAAAGGCGTTTTACAAGTTCCGTTCCTTCTTCCATTATTGTAAGGTCAGCGGAAAAGTTTGTGTCAAAAACCGTTTTAAACCCAAGCTTGCGAAGAGCAGCGTAAATCTTTTTTGTAAAAACAGTGCCCGGTTTTAAGCCGAACTCTTCAGCTAACGCAACGCGTACGGCAGGCGCAATCTGCACTACAGGGTGCAAGCTGCTGTCCTGAAGGGCATCCCAGACTTTTTTTGTATCGTCGTGCTCGTAAATAGCGCCTACGGGACAATGCGCCGCGCACTGCCCGCACTTTATGCACGGACTTTCACCTAAGGGAGTATCCGCCGCACTTGCTATTTTTCCGTTAATGCCGCGGCCAAGGAACTCCAGCGCCCAGACATTCTGCACATCCTGGCACACTTTTACGCATCTGCCGCAGCGGATGCATTTTTCAGGACATAGCACAATCGCAGGATTGGAATCGTCAACAGGAATATCATTTTTAACATGAAGAAAGGGAGCCTCTCTTATTCCAAACTCGGCTGCCAAATCCTGAAGTTCGCAGGATTTGCTGCGCGGACACATAAGACAATCATTTGGGTGATTGGACAGAATAAGTTCAAGGACAGTCCGTCTTACCGCAATTATCTCCGGGTCGTGCGTAATAATGTTCATGTTAGGTTCGCACGCAGTACAGCAGGCGCGCACCATTTTTGGAGAACCTGCAAGCCGCACTATGCAAATGCCGCAGGATGCCCACGGCGAAAGATCCGGATTGTAGCACAGGGTTGGAATTTTTATGTTTACCATTTTTGCGGCATCCTGGATTGTGGTTCCAGGTTCAACTTCCATTGCTTTACCGTTTATTGTTATGTTGATCATATACCCCCCTTAACCTTTGAGCACCGCATTAAATTTACATACAGCCTGGCATTCGCCGCACTTGATACAATCCGCCTGGATAATAATGTAAGGCGGTTTTTTCTTGTCCGGATATTTGGCAGGATCTTCTGCAACAATGCAGTTTACAGGACATTTTTTGGCACAAAGACTGCAGCCAATACACTTAGGAGCATCAATTGTAAAGTTTATAAGCTTTTTACATTTACCCGAGCGGCATTTTTTCTCGTGAATGTGCTCTTCATATTCTTCGTGGAAATTTTTAAGCGTAGACATAACAGGATTCGCGGCAGTACAACCGAGCATGCAAAGAGAAGCTCTTGTCATTGCATTTCCTATTTCTTCAAGCTTTGCAAGATCTTCATCCGTTCCCCTGCCCTCTGCGATTTTTTCAAGCTGCTTAAGAATCTGGGTTGTACCTATACGGCATGGTGAACATTTGCCGCAGCTTTCTTCCACGCAGAACTCCATATAGAAACGCGAAACGTCAACTACGCAGTCGTCTTCATCCATGACAATCATGCCTCCGGAACCCATCATGGATCCGTTAGCTGTCAATGATTCAAAATCTATCGGAACATCAAGGGATTTATCCGTAAGAATGCCTCCAGAAGGCCCGCCTGTCTGAACTCCCTTGAATTTCTTTCCGTCCTTGATGCCGCCGCCAATGTCAAAAACAATGTCGCGTAATGTGGCGCCCATGGGCACTTCTATAAGACCTGAGTTTTTAACTTTTCCTGTAAGCGCGAACACCTTGGTTCCCTTGGATTTTTCTGTTCCAATTTTTGCAAGCCATGCGCCGCCTCTTGCCGTAATTACAGGAACGTTTGCAAATGTTTCTACGTTGTTAATAATTGTAGGTTTCTGCCACAGTCCCTTGTTTGCCGGAAACGGCGGTTTGGGAACAGGCATTCCCCTGTTGCCTTCAACAGATTTAATAAGAGCAGTTTCTTCACCGCATACAAACGCGCCTGCTCCCAGCCTGATTTCAATATCAAAACAGAAGCCGGAACCAAGGATATTATCTCCAAGAAGACCGTACTCCCGCGCCTGTGTAAGTGCAATTTTCAAACGTTCAATTGCAAGGGGATACTCCGCGCGGATATAGACAAAACCCATATTAGAGCCGATTGCCTTGCCTGCCGTTATCATTCCTTCGATAACTGAATGCGGATCGCCTTCTATTGTGGAGCGATCCATGTACGCGCCGGGGTCGCCTTCATCGGCATTGCAGATAACATACTTCTGATCGCCTGCAGCCTTGCGCGCCAAATCCCACTTTAACCAGGTGGGGAATCCGGCTCCGCCCCTTCCGCGCAGCCCGGAAATTTTCATCTCTTCTATAAGCTGCTCCTGCGTCCATTCAAAGAGGACTTTTTCAAGCCCCTGATAGCCTTCGCGGGCTATGTATTCATCAATGCTTTCAGGATCGATGACACCGCAGTTACGCAAAACAACACGGTACTGTTTTTGATAGAAGGGAATATCTTCCACAAGGAAGGCCTGCTTTTTTTCTTCGCCTTCATTATAAAGAAGCCGCTTTACTTCCCGCCCCTTTACAATCTGCTCCGCTATAATTTCTTTTGCATCTTCAGGTTTGACATCAACATAAAATGAATCTTCGGGAAGCACTTTAACAATCGGCCCCCGTTCGCAAAAACCAAAACAGCCTGTCTTGACAACCTGCACCTGATCTTTAACGCCGTGCTTTTCTGCTTCCGCATTAAGCTGCGCAAAGAGTTCCACACCCTTGTTGGATTCGCAGGCTGTGCCGCTGCAAACCAATATATAATGGTTATACGCCATCTTTTCTTCCCCTTACCTATTTAATTATATCTATTGCCGGCCGGTCCAGAATGCAGCCGCTTAAAAGTTCTTTGCCTATCAGATGCTTTTGAATAATATCCTTTACAACAGCAGTATCCACATTGCCGTAAATTACAGGCGGCATACCAGGAGCAATAATTTCAACTGTCGGCTCGGAATGACAAAGCCCCATGCATCCTGTCTGGCGCACAAGACATGAATCTACAAGCTTGTGTTCATCAAGACCGGCAATAAATGCATCAAGTGTCTGTTTTGCGCCGGCTGCAATGCCGCATGTTCCCATACCGACAATAACCTGAATCTCCTTGCCGTCAGCCTCACGCTTCCGAAGATCACCCTTTTTATCATCTCTTAACTTTCTCAGGTCATCCAAACTCATCTTTGCCATAAATCACTCCTTATATTTTTAAGGGTTATGAAAGAATTAATTCCTCTTTAAACCCTATTCACTCTCTTCCAGCGATCTTAAATACTCTCCAAGCAATACAAGCGATCCCGCATCTTCCAGTCCTCCCAGCGCCTCTTCAAGTTCAGATTTACGCACCTCATACTCAATATTATCAAATCCCTTCCTTCTTATAATTATTTCTGCGCTGCTGTTAAACATAAATATTGTTCTTAGCATCCCGGGAATGTCACCGGTCGGCGGAATATCAACATTCGCCGCATCAAACCACGCCGATACAGTTGTACCCTTTCCTTTTTCGGATTTTATATCCCATCCGCCGCCTGACTGCTGTGCAGTCTGTATAAGAAACGGCAGCCCAAGACCAACTTTCCGGTTCGGATGTTTAATACCGTCTGTCACAAATGGATCTATCGCTCTTTTAAGCTCCTCCTCTGTCATGCCCTTGCCGTTATCTTTGACAAGGAAACGGAATTCTTTTGCGCTCTGCCTTACCTCAAGCTCGACAGTATCAGCGCCGGCTTCGGTAGCGTTTTGAGTTATATCAGTAACCAAATCTGCCAAAGTAAAGTGCATCGCCAAAAACCTGTGGTTTTAGTTTGGAAGTTTCCTTACAGAAACTTCATATGTTTTTACCGTAATAATTTAAACATTCTGATACTTCGCAATAATTCCGGGGATGTCATTCTTGGAAATTTTGCCGAAAGTATCGGTTCCGACTGTAATAACAGGCGCAAGGCCGCAGCAGCCTACGCAGCGTACGGGATCAACCGAAAACTGACCGTCATCTGTAACGCCATTAGGTTCAAGTCTTAAAAGTTTCCGGCATTCGTCAATTAAATCCTGGGCGCCTTTTAAATAACAGGCTGTTCCAAGACATACAGAGATTCTATGTTTACCTGGTTTTGTTGTCTTAAAAAAATGATAAAAAGTGATGACGCCGTATACCCTGGCAAGGGGAATCCCGGTGAGCAGTGACAATTGCTCCGCCGCAGGACGGGAAATATACCCAAAAACATCCTGGGTTTTGTGCAGAATCATGATTAAACTGCCCGGTTTTGACTTCCATTCTTCTATAAATGATAATAATTCCTGGGGAAAGGTATAATCTCCCTCTGTTTTTGCATCCTGCGCCATGTGCCCCCCTAATTAAATGATTATGATTTATTGTAGCTGCTTCAGATGAAATTGACAAGAGGGCTATTTTTGAAAAACTTCCACCCTGTTCCTGCCAAGCTCCTTGGCTTTTCGCAGAGCCAGGTCCGCAGCTTCTTCCAGATCCTCAGTCGTATTGGCATGAACAGGAGCTATTGCTATTCCTATACTTGTGCGTGTCCCGATATTTGTAGTTTCATCCGAACTAGGGCTTTCCGGAACTTCTATTTGCTTTTTCTCGATGTTTTCCCTTATTCTTTCTGCAACCACGCAGGCGTCTTTTATATCCGTATCGGGAAGAAGGACTGCAAACTCGTCGCCTGAAAGGCGGGAAGGAATATCTCCGGGGCGCAGACAACTGCGGATTATATTTGACGCTTCGGTAATTACGATATCCCCTGCCTTTGTACCGTAGCGGTCGTTTATGCCGTGGATCTTATCCAGGTCCATCATCAGCAGGGACATTGTACGGAAATTCATGGATTGATTATTAAAGCGCTCTTTTATTGATTCTTCCAGGAATCTGCGGTTGTAAAGACCTGTCATTTCATCCGTGATTGCCCTGCGGCGCGCTGTTTCACCCCACCTTGTTAAATCGCTGTAGGATTTTGATGATTGATCCAGCCACTGGTTTTGCACAATGCTGATAGACCTTAGCAGTTTAAAACCTATGCCCGGGTTGTATGTAATTATTTTGAAGAAATCGAGTGATCTTAATTCCATTACAACAGAGTCTTCCGAGGCTGCGATTGTTGCAGACCTTGGCTCGTGTGCAATAATGGACATCTCGCCGAAAAAATCACCGGGGCTTATATTGAATAACCAGCGCTGGGTACCATCAGACTGAAGCCCCGACGCGCTTAGAATTCCCGAAAGAAGGATATACATATCTTCTCCGGTATCGCCTTCATTTATAATCGCATCACCCTTTTTTGCGTGGATGGGTTTAAGAACCTGCGCTACGGTTTTATATTCTTTATCAGAAAGCCCGCAAAAAAGAGGCGTCTCTTTCAGCGACAGAGCCATTTCCATAGTCAGGATTTCTGATAATTTTTTATCACTCATGAGGCTTCTCACTTTCCTGCTCATTTTTTGAATAGTGAACTACTTTCCGGCCTCCGTCTTTCCAGGCGGAAAGAAGCAGAGCATAACTGCCGCTAAAAAGACTGTCCCATTCCGCATCATCTTTTGGCCAGACCGCCCATGTGACTGTCGCAGAAAAATCAAATTCGCAGGTTTCGCCCTCTTTCGGAGAATCCGATGGAGGAGTTTTTAAGGTTACGCTTTCCATTGCGGCAATCATTTCGGCAAGTTTTTCTGCTATATTCTTTGCCTCCTGCGGATAACAGTTATTGATGATAAGCCCTACCTCATTGCTTTTAAAACGAAGCGCCCAGCCGTGCCCCATAATACGGGTAATATTTTTTAATATAATCGCTATGCGGATCATAGCCTCGTCCCCGGCGCTGTGTCCATTTGAATCCACAAGTATTTTAAACCTGTCCGGCTTTAGCATAATAAGCGCTGAAGGGTCTTTAAGAACTCCGGCTATCTCGTCTTTGATGAGAATCTGCTTCCAAAGACCGGTACCGGGATCTTCGTAGGCGCGCCTGTGAAGCTCCTGAACCCATGACATATTTTCAAGTATAAGTTTACGGGTCGATTTTATACGCCCTGTCATCATTATTATTGCGTTTAGAAGAATGCTGCAAACTGTGTTGGCATCTTCCTGTGCAAGAGATTCCATTGTCCACGGCGAAGACGGAAAAACAATGAGCTGCGAATTTTTGGCAGCCTCGGCGCATGCGTCAT
This sequence comes from Treponema sp., assembly GCA_009781635.1. GTDB lineage: Bacteria > Spirochaetota > Spirochaetia > Treponematales > Breznakiellaceae > WQXQ01. Next base: position 12,558 of record WQXU01000003.1, on the reverse strand, counting down.
ACTCCGCGCCTCTGGCAAAGTCGAAGTCGCCTATTGTATCGCCCCCTGTAAAGCGCGCCATTTCTTCTTCGCTGCCATCGTCATTTTTCTTGAAAACACGGATTTCACCGCTTGTTAATATATAGAACTGGGATGCCTTTTCTCCCGCGCAGAACAAAAGCTTACTTTTTTGCAGATTTATTATTGATGAATGCGAGACGACAAAATCAAGTTCATAGTCGCGCAGACTGGAAAAGAGTTCCTGTTTTTTTATTGATTCTAAATCAATATTAGCTAAAGCCATTTACATATTATGACTTTTATTTATAAAAAAGTCGAGCGTATCAGGTCTCGTGTTTCCTGTTCGGACTGTGGGGGCAGCCCATCGTATTGCTCGCTACTTTACCGCAGTGAACGCATTTTCCTTCGCCGCTTCCATGCACATGTTTGCGGGTTGGCGCTTGAAGGCAGCCATTGCCGTATGCGGACTTGCCGCAATACATGCATTTTTTCTCGTTGGTATTGTGTTTATGCAAGCCGTTGGTGCTTAGAGTACAGCCCGGGCCGAACTTTGTGGAACCGCAGAATACGCATTTTGTCATGTAAACCGCCTTTTTTATGAAAGAATACCTTATTTTCGGCAGTTGTTGGTGGAAATATGAATAAACCTATTTAACTACTCAGTCAAGGGTAGCTGCGCAGCGCCCTGCCGGCGGCTGGCGGCTGTGGCTGCAATTGACGCACGCTGGAACTAAAGTTCCTTGGCGTGGCTGGCTGCCACTTCACACCGATGCCGCCGGCAGAGCGCTGCGCAGCTACCCTTGACTGCAGTTTTTACATTTTTTTTTATATTTTGTCTCGATAACTGTATAATTATTCTCATTTTTATTCGTATTCTTATAATCACACCCAATAAAAATAAGAGAAAAAAGTTAAAATATTAAAAAATATTCACATGTTTTACCATCTTGTCATAATATAAATAATCAAAACTCTATCTTGTCCAAGCGATTAAATTTTGTGTTCTTCCGCTAGATAATCCTGTACTACCATTAAAAGCAACAACTTCAAAATTATAACCTGTATTTGGATTCAAATCATAAATCATAAATGATGTTCCTGTATGTGAGCCTATTAACCAATTATTAAAATATATATCATACCGTGTCGCTCCAGTAACTGCATTCCATGCAAAAGTAATACTTGTAGTTGTATTTGCTGTAGCTCTTACATTAACAGGAACAGATGGAGGTGTTACAGCAGATGTATGTATTGAATAATCACTTTCGCCTGCTGCATTAACCGCCGTAACCCAAAAGAAATAGGTAGTATTTGGAGAATAAGTTGTACCAGAAACTACAAGTGTTCTAGTACCTGTAAGACTTGTCGCTAGATATACTCTGTAACTATCAGCACCAGCTACACTATTATAATTTACATTTATACCAATACCATTATACCAATTACTAAAGCCACTTGCACTTACATTACTTGGAACATTTGGAAATGGTACCATAGAAGTAGGGGCCGACAGCGTACTTTCAATATTATCAGTATTCAACGCTGTGATAAAGTACCAATATGCTCTTGCCTGTAATCCTCCGCTTGTATACGAAGTTGCCGTAACGGTATCAAGCAGTGTTCTTGTTCCTGCGGAACTTGTCGCGCGGTAAATTCTATAACCTGCAGCATCAGTTACTGCGCCCCATGTTACTTCAATACTGCTTGTAGAGAGCGCTGTTGCCGTAACATTAGCAGGTGCAGAAAGAGGCGCAAGTAGCGTTTTTTCAGAAAAAACTTCTGTAAACTCTCCTTCGCCGGAATTGTTTATTGCTGTAACAAAATAATAATGTATTGTATCTGCTGATAAACCACTATGAGTATAAGAAACACTGTTTACTTGACCAATTTGCGTTTTACTTCCTTCGGGACTTGATGCAGTATACACTCTGTAATTTGTTGCTCCTGTTACAGAATTCCACGCTAATGTTATACTATTATCATTAACAGATGTACTCCTCAAATTTGATGGTATTCCCGGAAGTGTTAACCCGGAAACAGCCAAAGAACGATTACTCTCTGACAAACCATTCAACGCAGTAATGCAATAATGATACGTCGTACCTGCAGATAATCCAGTATGTACATATGAGGTTTCAGTGATATTGCTGCCTGCCAGAATATTAATGGCATAATAGCTTGTTCCGTAATATATATTGTAGCCTGTTGCTCCCTGTACAGGGTTCCATGACAAGTTAATACTATTTGTTGATTGAGCCGTTACAATAATACCAATGGGTGCAGAAAGTACGCTACTACCTTTTACTGCGAATGAAAATTCATCATTATCCCGGCTGTTTGTTTTAATTTTGACAATAGCGTTAAAATCACTCCCTGCTGTTTGTGGACTAAAACGAATGGTAAAAGTTGTTGTGTTTCCTGGAGCTATCGATGCTACCGAAGAAGGCTGCGTTGTTACAGTATAGAAATCGTTTATATTATTTTCAAGATTTATTCGATTGTTGTTGACAGTTTCAAAAACAAGATTTGCATCTCCTGTATTCCCTATATTAAAAATAATATCTTTGTGTTCCCCTATAGTAACAGAACCAAAATTAAATTCTCCAGATTGGATAATAGAGGTATCGCCTTGGTTTACCGTTATCTGCGGCTTTTTCTCATATCCTTTTCCCTTTATATTTAAAATATAGAACAGAGCATCACTGTTATTAAAAATTGTAATAGTTCCAGTATCTTCTTTTTCTGAAGTTGGCGTATAACGGATAATAAATGATACAGATGCTCCCGGAGCTATTGTTGTATTTACAGGCTGAGACGGAACAGAAAATACAGAATTTGATGATTCAATCACGGGAGAACCGCTTAATTCCAGCGGAAGATTACCTGTATTTTTTATTGTAAAAATACGTTGTTCATTTGTGTCTAACTCTACTTCTCCAAAATCAAACGCTATTGGGTTATTATTTTCTATAATATTATTATTCTGACTAAATTCTAAAATTGGTTTACTTAATATGTTATAAACACTGCTAATTGTTCCAGTTATACCGTCTGAAACTGTAGAAATAGTTGTAGCATTATATATTATCCAATCATCCGTACTTCCCCCTGCAATGCTTTTTATATCATTTGTTCTGCATTGTACCGGATTACCATTAATACTTAAGTTAAAAAAAACAGGATTATTAACATTACTTGGAGTCACGTTCACAGTTTTATTTCCGCCAATAATAATATCTCCAAACTCTATGGAAGAATATTTTACATCGTGCAGAATGTAACTTGAAAGATTTGTGATTTTTAATGTTGTAGTTTTTGGAGTAATATCATGACTATTGACAGCATTATTATCACAAGATACAAAAAGCAAAGTGACTAAAAATAATAAAAATATTAATTTTCCTTTTATTCTTTCCATATATTATCCTCTAATTAAATATAAGCGCGCGCGGTTCACCAAATCTTGTTATTGTATTTCCATTAAAAATAAAATAATAAATAAATGCGTTCTTTGTAATGTATTGATCATTCTCTTCAATAAAATCCGAAAAATTAACGCTTCCGAATGCTGTTGCCATATTATAATGCTGGCAATGTACTCCTTCATCAGGATTATTATCAAGTTTATATAAACCTTGTTGATAAGGTGCTATTGGTAAAATATTATTGGCCTGGAATATATTTCTGCCGGCGTATCGCAAATGAACAGGTAATTCATAATTGTTTATAATTCTTATAAATGCTGATTTGCAAATAAGATTTGAAGGCTGTGGTATTTGAATAGTAATGGGCAGCCCTGCTTTTACTGCGGTTGCAATTTGAATATCTGGATCATAACAGCTTGCAAATACATCGGCATATTCATTATTAAAATCATCATTAACAGGATAAATAATATATTCAATAGAAAAAACTGTTAAATTATAATCATCATTTACACGAACAGGTACTGCAGCGCTTCTGTTAATTGTATTTACTTCAGTAATTATTGGGCCGTAAAAGGAATCTCTATGTACAATTGTTTTATAACTTGAAGTATTCACAAAAGTAACCATTACGGTCTGTATTTCACTGGTTTGTCCGTTATTGTTGATATCGTTATTGTCACATGAAGCAAAGCAGAGAAATAAGATTAATAAATAAACCTTTATTTGCATTACTTCAAATGGCACTGACTATCATAAAATGATAATCAGTGCTGATATAATTTTATTCTGCTGTCACAAATTGAGTTGGATTTATCTGCTGAGCTTTTACAAGCCATGCTGTATAATCATTTACATCATCAGGATCGCCGCTGGCTTTAAAATTTAATTCAACCGTATAATACCAGCCGTTTTCAATCGTTGGCTGAATAGATGGATTACTTTCCTCGCGAACAGGAACTATTATATCCTGCATTATACCTAGAGCTATATTAAGATTCATAGAAGCTCCAGTAGAGCGAATTTCAAAGGATTCAACTGAACCGCTGGTAATAAGAGGATAACTGCTTTGCGGCGTATAACGGTTGCCAGCATTCCTAAAATAACCGCTTTGAGAAGATAATGGCGCATTGTTTGTAACCACAATAGTTGCAAAGGGTATTTCTACATCAAAATTTATAGTAGTTATACCGCCGCTTGGAAAATAAAAATCATCGGGAGTCGTTTTAGGTTGAATTGTCTGAGGGCCAAATGCTAAACTCCCTGTCGGAACGAATGTAGTAATAGCTCTTGTTAAATTATTATAAGCAATCCATGCAGGATAACCTATGAATGGCTCAGATGTACCTGAATAAACTCTATGGTAACCTTCCCCGCGTGCAAGAAATGCTATTTTCTCGCCATCAATGGAATTTTTTCTAAGCTCCATAGGCCAATCTGTGCTTCTATTAAATAAAATATATTCAAAATTACCATCATATCTTGATTGTAATGTTATACGAAACCTTGAATTATTGCGATATGTTACCATTGCAGAATAATCGATATTTGAATTTCCTCTTGCTGTTTCATATTCAGACTGCTTTATAGCATATATTATTTCGTAACCGCCAACTATAAAATCGTTATTATCAGAGAAATTTATTTGTGCAGTACCGCCAGCTCTTACACCGCCTAAAATGCTGCTGTTTATTAATGCTCCCCTTCTGAAAAGCAGCATATTATGCTGAGTCGGGTTTATAACATCAACTGTTCCATTGTTATTTGCTCTGAATGTCGGTGCGTAATACTGAGCAAATTCATCAACGGGATTACTGCCACTGGGGTCATCGTCACATCCAATGATTCCAAAAACAAATGCAATAATTAATAAAAATACCAAAAAGCCCGATAGTTTTCTCATTAACTTTCTCCTTTTTTTTCAAGCTTAAATAACCTGATTTTAATTAAATTTCTTTTGTCGTTTTACAGTTTTACAACAATATACCGCGTAACCATGATATTGTCAATACAATACCACCGATAATATCAAATTTTCCTATATTAAATTAAACCATATCATATTCTTGTATAATGAAGAAAAAACCCATTGATTTACGGAATATTCTCTCCATAAATATCAAGAGACACAGGGAATTACTCGGTTTATCACAGGAAAAATTGTCTGAAAAAGCCGGAATTTCCGCAAATATGGTAAGAGATATAGAAGGTTGCCGGACATGGGTCAGTGATAAAACCCTTATAAACATTGCTGAAGCCTTAAAAACGGATATTTACCGTCTTCTCATGCCTGTTTCTGCACAAGAGGATGAAAACTATCGTACTGTATTACTTGATTTAATAAAAACATTTGACAAATTAAAGGCAGATTTTGAATTAAACCTTGATAACGCACTTAAATTATGGGGAAAACACAAGAAAAGTTGAACTCAGTAATTCAGACACGCTCCCGCTACAACCTATTTTAGAGCAGTTAAAAACCTTTTTTTTAGTTCTTTTTGCTTCTTTCGTCTAACGTTCTGGTTGTTGGTAAGGTTTGGGGCAGCCTGAATAAGCGATGATTTCGGACAAAAATATTTGTTTTTTGAGCATAGTTATGTTTTAATTATTTATATATATTTATCTTATAATATAAATAAAGGATAAAATAATGGAACAAATTAAAAAAGAAGTAGAAACCCTTATAACATCCATCTATCCCGAACCAATCGCAAAAACAGTAATGGATAGCTACGCAAAAGCGCCTAATGCCGGTACTGCCGCTTACTGGGAAAGCATACGAGATATCATGGCAAAACAAGTCCCGGCGCAGCAAGCTACGGCACAGCCGCAAACAGAAGAAAACAGAATAGACGGTTTTGAGTTTGAAGAGCAAAGCGGCTCTATAACGATAAAGAGATACTGGGGTGATAAAACTGATATTCAAATTCCTTCGTTAATACAAGGAAAACCTGTTACAGAAATCGGCAATGGCGCATTTATGCGAAGGAATCTTACAAGTATTATAATTCCCGGCAGCGTTACAAAAATCGGACAAACTGCGTTTTCAGAAAATCAACTTACAAGCGTAATTATCCCCGACAGCGTTACCGCTATTGCCAGAAGAGCATTCTATAAAAACAAAATAACAAATATAGATATTCCAAAAAGCGTAAAAGATATAGGGCAGGATGCGTTTGGCGAGAATCCGATAAAAACGGAGAGCGCGGCTGCAGTTGATGCTCTTACCGATACCAGAAAGAAAGAAGGCGATTACGAGTTTGAAGTAATCCGGTCTAATGCCGGCAATTCCATAAAAATTTACGAATATCACGGAAAGGGCGGCTCTGTAGATATTCCAATACAGTTTTTGGATCTGCCTGTCACAGAGATTGGAGATTTTGCGTTTTTCAGAAAGAAACTTAATAGTATTGTAATACCCGGTACTGTTACGAATATCCATAAAAGCTCGTTTGCGGAAAACCAGCTTACAAGTATTGATATTCCCAAAAGCGTAACACGCATCGGCGAACGTTCGTTTGAGAAAAACGCCCTTGCAAATATCACGATTCCAGACAGCGTAACAATTATTGAAAGCGATGCGTTTGAGAAAAACGCTCTTGTTTCGGCTGTAATTGGAAACGGCGTTACAAATATTGGAAAAGAAGCTTTTTACGAAAACAAGCTAACAAGTCTTACAATCGGTAAGAATGTAACGAGTATCGGCGATAGAGCGTTTGAAGCCAACCAGTTGCCAAGCGTTGTTATTCCTGACAGTGTTTCATCAATCGGCGCTTTGGCGTTTAAGAAAAACAGCCTTGCAAACGTTAAATACGGCAATAATGTTACTCTCGGTGAAAACGCATTTGAAGCAAACAGAAGTATACATGGAGAGTACAAGGTTGAATTATCCGCAGACGCAAGATCTTTGATAATCAATGAATACACAGGAAAAGGCGGAGCTGTAAAAATCCCCGAACAAATACAGGGAACTCCAATTTCCGGTATCGGTTTTGCCGCGTTTGAAAAAAAGAAACTTACTGATATTACGTTTCCAAACTCCCTTGTCGAGATAGGAGACAGGGCGTTTGCGCAAAACGAACTAAATAGTTTAACGCTGCCGGATAGCCTTGTTAATATCGGAAAGAATGCGTTTAATAAATCGTTTGGGAAGACAACAAAAAGAGATATTGTAATACCCGGTAAAGTTAAAACAATCGGAGAACACGCTTTTTCGCAAAACGATCTTAATAACCTTAAACTTGGCGGCAGCGTTGAAAGGATCGCAAGGATGGCGTTTATGCAAAACGAGTTAACAAGTATAGTTATACCTGACAACGTTAAGTATATTGAGTTTGCCGCTTTTTCCGGCAATCAACTGACAAACGTAACAATCGGCAGAGGCATTGCATCCCTTAACGGTTTTGGCGGCAATAAACTTTCTAAGGTTACAATCCCTGAAACTGTTACTTGCATCGAGAAATGCGCATTTGAGGATAATAAATTTACCGGTATATCAATTCCAAAAAGTGTTACCTCTCTTGGCGGCTTTAACAGAAACCAGATAACCAGTTTAACTATTCCTGACAGTGTCAAAGAGATAGAAGAAGATGCGTTTTTGGAAAATAAACTGACAAGTTTAACAATTCCTGACAGCGTTACAAAAATCGGAAAAGATGCGTTCGCAAATAATAAACTAACAAGTCTAACGATTCCAAACAGCGTTATTTCCCTGAATGGATTTAGAAGGAACGAGCTTACAAATATTACAATTCCCAATAGTGTTACCAGGATTGGAAAAAATGCTTTTGCTTATAATAAACTTACCAGTGCGGCAATTCCCGACAGTGTAAAAGAAATCGAAAAAGATGCCTTTTGCGAAAACAATATAACAAATATTACAATTCCCAATAGCCTCACTCATCTTGGCGGATTTGCGTATAATAAGATTGTAAGTTTAATCATACCCGCAAGTGTTATCGAAATAGGGGAAGACGCGTTCAGGAGCAACGGTATCAAGCAGCTGGTTATTCCGGTAAATGTCACTTTGATTGGGAAGGGAGCGTTTTTAGATAATGAGTTTACCAGCGTTACTTTGGGCAAGAACATAAAACTTGCGGCTAAAGGCGAGATAAATTCGGTGTTTGACGAAAAAGTTAAAATTAAAGTTGAAGATATAGTTGAATTAAAACAGACCAAAGAATCTGCAGATAATTATGATCTAATCAGATTAGTTCTTTCGAAGAGGGGATATGAAGCAAAAAATAATTCTGATGGATTTGATGAATATGACAATTATTTGGAAACTGATATTCCTTTAGGATGTTCAAGAATTGGCGGACCAGTAGTTGATTTACCTGATGATATAAAATATCCGGAAGACTATTTTTTTATGGCACAATTAAATTGTTCAGAAATAAAACCTTTTGATAAAATCGGGCTTTTACCGGAAACCGGTTTTATCTTTTTCTTTGTAGATCATAATTTAGAAAATTGCCAAGTTTTTTACTCATCTAAAAACATTCAATCCTTAAAAAGAATAACAAAAATACATGAAGATCAATGTTTTATGGGTAAAATAATTAAGGGTTATAAAATGGAAACAGAAAATATTGAATCAAGGTACATTGAAGAAGAATATGATGATGATGAAGATGAATATGAAGAAAAAGAATGGGATTATTCTGCAGGATGTGAAATGTCAAAAATCTACGGTATTTATTCAAATTGCAATGCATCAGAAGATGAAGTTATTGAATTTATGGAAGATAAAAACAATATTATACTTTTACAGATAGGGGAAGATTATATGGAAGAAGGCTGTCAAAGTGTAATAATAAATAAAAATGATTTGAAAAAAAAGGATTTTTCTAAATGTACATTTGAATATAATCAATCATGATTAAAAGACAGGTTTTTTAAGGAGCGATGAAAAGCATCAGCAGATCAATTGACATCGGTGGATGCGTACAATGAAATACTGAACAAACAACTTGAAAATCTTTCGCTTGAAGCGCGTAAACTTTTTTGAAAATATTTTTTATTTATATTTACATTTTTTCAAATACTATTTCTTAACAATTTTCCCAAATTCCATGCTTGGAATAAACGTATGTTTAAACCAAAGAGGTGATATTAAATATTTGGCTATATGTTTCCTTTTCTTGTAAGTTTTATAATGTTTCAATATTCCCAAATACGAATTAATTGAAGAAATAAAAGAGTTCCGTTCTTCTTTATCCGGTTTATGATCTAAAGCAATATTATTATGAAAAACAACAGATTGTTTAAAATTTGTAATGGTTCTGTGATTGGTAACTATATGAGACGGCTTAATAAAACAACCTAAAAACTTAACCCCGTTTTGGCAGGGTTGCAGATATATTTTCTTTGAATGAACCGTAAGTCCTAAATTATTCCATAAATATTCTTTGATTCTTGGGATAAGGTTTTTCAGAAAAGTACGAGAGTGGTGTACAAAAATGCAGTCATCTACATAACGTCCATAATTTAAAATTCCGCAATCTTTTTTTATGAAATGATCAAAACAAGTCAGGTAATAATTTGCGAGCACTTGGCTTGTTAAATTGCCAATTGGAAGACCGCAGTCTTGACGCGCAGTAAACAAGCTTTTATCTTTAGGAAGTTTATCCCATAAAGCCATAGGGCTGTGATAAATACAATTTTTTACAGGTTCATTAAATACAATAATACGGCAAAGGTCTTTTATTCGCTCTTTATCTGGTTCGTTGTATCGTTCATTTATAAATAATTCCAGTTTATTATAGAGTATTATTCTGTTAATACTCATAAAGTAGCCGCGAATATCTATTTTAAGTACCCATGACGGTACCGAGCGGGAACCCTCGCTCACAAATGCTCGCTCGGCGGCTGGTTCTGTCCTGCGGATAAACCGCGCTGCGCGTGAAACGCCAAAGTGAGTGCCTTTACCCATTCTGCATGAATAACTGTCATAAATAAAATGTTTTTCAAAAAGGTGATTTAATCTGCCAATAACCAAATGATGTACGATTCTATCCCGAAAAGCGGCAGCGAATATTTCACGAGTTACAGGTTTTTCAACTATAAATACCGTTGATGGGCGCGGCTGCCATGTTCCAGAATTAATTTCTTCCCATAATTCAACAAGGTTTTTTTCTAAATCAACTTCAAATTGCAATGCGCCGATTTTATTACGTTTGTTTTTACGGCATTCGTAATATGCGGCAAAAATGTCTTCAAGAGGTATTTTATAATCAAATAGTTCTAACTGCATTTTAATTCCAAAAAGAAAGGGTTATCCGAATTCTCAGATAACCCCACAGGATTTAATCCTGTTTGCTTTGTGTAAAACCCCGGACTGCACGGACATTGTTGTCGTTGTTCTTGTTGTTGTCGTTCTGATTGCCATTGTCGAAATTCTGATTCCACGCGTTGTTGATGTTGTTCTGCGACGAAGACCAGAATTTCAGTGCGGATATTATACCAAGACGGACGATTGCCCGTCACAGCTATCTGTACCGATTTGGCAAAAAGCGCCTGTCGGTTTCCGCACCGCTTTTACACAAAAACCTTGCTCGCTTTCTTATGCCGTAACACAAGAAAATCTGGCACAGGAAAGTTTAACGCGAAGCGTTACGCCATCCCGTTATCTGTTTTCCTATCCTGTCCATAGCAAGAACAAGCTGAGCCTGTTGTTTAATGGTGATAAGATGCAGATCCTTGCAAAGACGAATTTCTAATTTTAGAACTTCAAATTCATCTAAAAACTGTTCCAAATAAACCGTCCTTTCTTTATTTTTATTAGCGCGATAAATACTACGAACAAGCATTAAACAATCTCTTTTCATATCCTGCCCCAATGTAAATTTGTATTCCCTTGAAAAGTTTTTTGTTAGTTCAAATATTTTCAAGGTTAGCCGATATGTGTCATTGAATACTGGTAAATCATAATACAACGCCAAAATAATATCCTAAATTCCAAAAATAAAATTTTGCCGCCTTGCGGCGGCAATGAAATAGTTAAAGGGTTAAATAGTTAAAAAGCCCGGACTGCACGGACATTGAAGTCGTAGTCCTTGTAGTTGCCGGCCTGATCGCCAATGTCGAAACTCTGACCCCACGCGTAGAAGATGGTGCCCTGCGACGAAGACCAGAACCAACCTGACGATAAATCTAAATCAGCACGCCTAAGATATAGCTGATTAAGTTCGTCTCTGCTTGGCAAGAACCAGTCATTAAAACTTTCGTATTCTTCTGTAAAATAATCTTTGCAAGCAAGCGCCGCAGGCGCTGTCGGATCAAGGGCAAGTATTAATGCGGTGTTTTTTCTTCCTGTTCCAATAGCCGTTCCTGTTCCTGGTATATCAATCCATAGCGAATTATCATATCCAGATGCTTCATATTCTCCCCAAGTTAAAGTTGACCATCTTAGAAATTCTGGCATATTTGCAGGCGCGGCTTCAAGATAATAGGCAGTTGAATCATCATCGGTCATTGTAAAGCCAGTTTCTAAACGGTATATGATTATTCCGCCTGCTGGTCCTTGGTCGCCTAATGCATATTGATGGTCACATACAGTTCTTTTACAGATTAGACTGCTGACATGATCATGCCCAAGTGCGGCTTGTATAACAACACCGCATTTGGTACAGGTTTGAGCAGTCGTACAAGTTGCGACAGCTCCGCCAGTGTGAGAACATGGTTTGTTGCCATTGTCACATCCTGTTATTAACAGGGTTGTTGCAACAAATCCAACTATTGCTATAATTGCAATACGTTTAACTTTTCTTTGCATTTTTTAACCTCTTTTTGTACCGCGTAAGCGGTAAATTTTTATAGAACATCATTGCAACGCAATGATGAAGTCTCCTTTATATTAATTTGTTTTATACGCAAGCCGCGTTTTCGCGGGTATATAATAATTTTCCTTACGTTCGCCGACCGCAGGGAAGTCTTTAAAAAAGCCATTATTCCCCATGTCGGAAAATCCGGCATTTTTATAAAAAAGACGGATCTATCCCATGGAAATAGTTTTTTGAGGTATATGATAAAGTTTCTTCTATAAATGAGAGAGAGAGAGAGAGAGAGAGAGAGAGAGAGAGAGAGAGAGAGAGAGAGAGAGAGAGAGAGAGAGAGAGAGAGAGAGAGAGAG
>WQXU01000002.1 GCA_009781635.1 Treponema sp. | reverse complement strand
TGCCAATCCACCTGCTCGTACAACCTTGATTCCTTTTCAAGTCTCATCGGTCATACTTTTCTCTCCCCTTCCCTAACGCCTGTCTCCTTTCAAAAACAAGCTTGTTGCCAAATATCACTGCCGAACTACCTAAAGTAGTCAGGCTTAGGAACCATATTGTGATTCCATGCCCGTTATATGGGCTTTCTTGTCTAATTGTGCAATCCAGCATTTTTGTCAATACATGATTGATCAACTGCCAAAGATTACATGCTCAGGCAAGCTTTCAGAAGATACTATTTCCATAAGTACTTTGTCAAGTACCCTTGGAAAAAATAACCACTTTTCTCGTTTATTAAAAACGCATGGAAATACGCCAAACATCGCCATAGCAAATGTGGGCGTGCGTTTTTTCAATTTGCCAATGTCAAGCTAGGTCGACATTAACCTTTTGAAGTTTCCGAACAAATCCCGGTTAATTGATATCCTGTAAACAATATAACAATTTCAAAAATCTTTGTCAAGTAATTTTGAAAAAAATTGAAAATATTTTCAATTTTTTTTTACGCTGCCAAAGAACACTGGACAACCAAACCGACAGTTACCGGAATGGCCAGGTTGTCATAATCTTCCAGAGGCAGAGCCTCCACGACCATGGCTGTAAAGGCTGCAATAAAAGCAATGGACATACTGCCGGAAACTGCATAAGCGCCGATTAAAACCACAGCAAAACAAGCCAGGGAGCCCTCTACGCTTTTTCCTGAAAGAAAAGCGGGGCGCCATTTCCCAAAGAACTTCCCGGCAAGGCTGGCAATACCATCGCCGAAAGCAAGGGCATAAATTGCAATAGCTGCCGCCACAGACGGGTACAGAAGCAATGCAAGAAGAGCGCCCAAGCCAAGAGTCACAGGCCCCATCACAAAATGATCAAAATCACGCGGTCTTGATGCCATTCTCGTGATGGAAGATATAACAGGAACCTTTACGCCTGAAAGACGCAGGTATTCCATCAATGTATATCCTAAAGTCCCAATCATAAGTACGGCAATTGTTGCCGTTTTATTAATAGCTGCCATAGAAGGAGCAAGGGCTATTAAAAAATGGATAGTTTTTCTTAGGAGCTCGGATCTTAATTCAGCAACATCCCTCTCCATGGGAATAACTTGCACAAAAAAATTGTTAATTGCCCTATCCATGCCACTTATATAGCAAGAACCGTGCCAAGATAAAATAAATCAAAGTGTTTTATCGTAAGTCTATACCTAGTATAGAGTTACGTAAATACCGAAGCTCAATTTAAAATTAATTTCATAAATAAAAAATAATTATGTATAAAAAATCATACAGATATTATACAAAATTTACTATTTTACAACGATTCTGGCTTAGGCATATAGGTTATATCTGATTTTTTCGACCATTTTTGCGGTGCCAAAATGGTACCGCAAACTTGAAGTACCAAAATGATGCTTCAAGTTTTCCCATTCATCATTGGTAAGCTGAAACATAAAATCATCCGGAAAGCGCCTTATATTTCTTTTTACAGTACGATTTAAATGTTTAACTTCCACCTCGTACAGGTATGCTAAGTCGCTGTCAAGCATGACTTTTTGCCCGCGAATTTCGTAAATCATTTTTTGAATAGGAAGCAACTCGTTTTCCATAAATAATATATCTATCACAATTACTTTACGTGCGTCAAGCATATTGGCGAAAAAGACAGCCCGTTTAAGAACTGTCTTAATGTGAATTGGTTGAGGTTTTTTATCTCGCCGAAATGCAGAGGTGTAATTCTTACAGTTGACTTATCAATACTACGGGATTAAAATTATGTAATTTTGACGGTGGGAGAGACCATTTAAAAGGAGAAAGTTATGTATTCTGAAAACGACAAACCTCAAAAGACGAATATTTTCCGGACTTATTTGGATTTCGTCGACAGTACCAGATTCTTTACAACCCCATTCTCATGGCTGTATCTTATTGTCGCATTGGCGTTCCTTGCATTGCCGGTAATGATTCTGGCAAGCGGAATCAGGTGGGAAATTTTTGATTTGGGAGGCACCTACACATTAGGATTTATCCTTGTGCTGGCAGCCTCCGTTGCCGCTGCAATTATTGCGTTTATTGTTGCCTGGAACGGCAGAAAAAAAGTCAGCACAGATAAAATAACCATCGGCTTAATAATCGATTCAGTTGCTGATCTTTTGGCTGTTTCCATTAAAGCCCAGGCTCATTTTATTGGAGTCTTTGGCTTCTTCGGAGGCCTTTTTGCTTTGCTCTTCGGCGGGGAAATACTAAGTTTACTTGGCATTGATTATGCTGGTGTGCCGCTTATGATCGGCGCATTGCTTTTGGGCTACGGAATGGTATGGTTTTCCAGGTTGTTTAAATTCCTCTTTGCAAAAATAGCAAAGATTCTGGTAAAGGTAATCGTACAAATTTTCAAATTTGTTGTTTTACACGCCATACCTGTCATCTACAACTTTATCGCCCACATTGTCAGGCAGTTGTTTGACTATATATTCATATTCATCCAGGCTCATGTTGACTATCTGGTCAATAGCTTAAAAGTTCTTATCGCCCTTGTCGCACGGCTTGGCAGATTCCTGCTTGCATATGCGCGTTCACCTTTCAAAAATAAAGATTATAACGACGCAAAAATCACTTATAACGAATAAACGGAGGACATCATGGTGTCATTAAAATCAGGCTTTCCGCTGCTGGAAGACGAGCGTTTGATTCTGGAAATTGAATCAAAGCTCTATATGACCAGCCCGTGGCTGCCTCTGCGTTTTATATGGGGAATAATACGTCCTTTTTTACAGATACTTGGATTTAAAAGATCGGGGTATTTAATTGCCACAGACAAACGTTTTATAGAATTTTATACCCAGACAATTTTTTGGCTGATTAAATTCAGAAAATATTCAGAAAGCATCTCCCTGAAAAAGATTAAAGGAAATATTCATTGGGTAAAAAAAGGAAGATTCCTGTTCTTCTGCCGGGCATATCAGGTGTGTTATAACAGGCCATGGTGGCGGGTTTATTTCATCCTAAAAGGCAAGGAAGAGGACGATGCCAATAAAATTATCAACCTTCTGAACCAGGCGGTTTGTTCCGCTCAGACAAGAAGAGCAGCTAACGCATTTTGATTTAATGAAAGCCGGATGAGCCAGCCTTGTCCGGCTTTTTATGTTAATTTAAATTCTGACACTCAATCGTAGTGACAGTTATCAATTTTTTTTCTATAATTTTAATCATGAAGACAACAACAAACCACTGGGCTGACGATGCGGCAGCAAAAATTATTTTTGAAAAAGGCGATAAGGAAATCTACACTTGCGCGTCCGGGATTACGCCTTCCGGAAGCGTGCACATAGGAAATTTCAGGGAAATTATCTCTGTAGAACTTGTGGCGCGCGCGCTGCGCGACATGGGAAAAAATGTGCGTTTTATTTATTCGTGGGATGATTACGATGTGTTCCGCAAGGTTCCTGCAAATATGCCAAAGCAGGAAGAGCTGCGAAATTGCCTCCGGCTTCCCATCACCATGGTTCCCGATCCCTGGGAAAGAGATTCCAGTTATGCCCGTCATCACGAAGTTGATGTGGAAAACGCCCTGCCAAAGGTGGGAATTTTTCCTGAGTATATCTACCAGGCCGAAAAATACCGGTCTTCACTTTATGCCGAAGGTATCCGCAAGGCGCTTGAAAAGCGTGATGCGCTAAGAAATATTCTGGATAAGTTCCGCGATGATGATCACAAAATACAGGGAGAATGGTGGCCTGTCAGCGTTTTTTGCGAGAAGTGCAATGCAGATGAAACAGAAATCGCAGACTGGGACGGCGAATGGATTTTGAGTTACAAGTGTAAAAAATGCGGCGCTGCAGAAAAGCTCGATATAAAAACTGCAAAGGGTATCAAGCTGACATGGCGGATCGATTGGCCGATGCGCTGGGAATACGAAAAAGTCGATTTTGAACCGGCCGGAAAGGATCACCACAGCCAGGGCGGAAGTTTTGATACCGCAAAACATATATGCAAGGATGTGTACGGACATGATGCGCCTGTCACTTTCCGCTACGATTTTATCGGTACAAAGGGGCTTCCCGGAAAAATGGCATCGTCCTCCGGCAATGTAATTACTCTTGATGATGTTTTAAATGTTTACACGCCGGAAGTTGCGCGTTATCTCTTTGCAGGGACAAGGCCGAATACGGAATTTTCAATTTCCTTTGATCTTGATGTAATAAAAATATATGAAGATTACGACAAGACTGAGCGAATCGCATGGAAAATGGAGAACGCAAAAGACGAAGCGGCATATCAAAAAGAAAAACGCATTTATGAATTATCCCAGGTTAGTATTGACGGCAGAACGCCGCGTATGAAAGACGGGGAAGAACCTTATCAGATTCCGTTCCGTCATTTATGCAATTTAATCCAAATCGCAGACGGCGATACCGGCAAAACGCTTGCAGATATAGGCAGCGATGTAATAGCGCAGCATCAGATGCCGGCTTTAAAGGCAAGAGCGCAATGCGCAAAGTACTGGGTTGAAAATTGCGCTCCGGAAGATTTCCGTTTCCGCCTGCTGCCGGCAGGCGGCACACCGGGACGCGAACTTTCAGATATTGAGAGGAACGCGGTTCGCATTCTGCGCGATGATGTTATAAATAGAATTGAAGAGTTTGCAGATGACAAGGCATGTTCATCTGCAATTTATGCTGCGGCAGAAAAAGCGCAGATAGACAGCAAGGCGCTCTTTGGCGCAGCTTACCAGGCATTGATAGGCAAGGAACAGGGGCCGCGGCTTGCCAACTTTTTAAGAGCAATAAATAAAGACAGACTGCTTGGCATTCTTAAAAATTACTAGATGCTGTTATTATTCATTTTCCGTGTAATATAAGATTGGCGGCAGTTCCGGATAATACCGCCACCTAAGTTTTTTATCCGTAGCGGAAACTTTTTTAAGCATCACATTGTTTTTTATCAGAGCAGCCTCGGCTTCTTTCGGAATATTTTCATCGGTGAATACGCCGGCAATTTTATCAAGCTGTATCAGCTCAAAAGTCCCGCGCTGATGAAACTTTGCAGCTTCTGTCAGAATAAAAACTTTATTGGCGCATTTAGCAAGATTTATTGCTGTTTCAACACGAAGATGATCTCCTCCTGTAAAACACTGTCCCGGAACAAATCCATTTGTACCTATAAAAAATTTATCTGCAAAAAAACTCTCGGCACAGGTTGTTGTCATTGGCCCGACTACAACCTGGGAATCCGGCTGGAAATATCCGCCCAAAAGAATAATTTTGATATTCGGCAGATGACATACAAAATTGGCAATAAAAGTAGAATTGGTAATTATAGTTACATTATTTCTTACAGCGGCAAGTTCCTCGGCAAACAGCGCGCAGCATGATCCGGATTCCAGCATTATGGTTTCGCCTTCTTCTACTGTCTGCGCTGCGGCTTTGGCTATCTTTCGTTTGATTAAATGGCTAAAGGCCATTCTTTTGCCTGTATTATCCGCTCCGTCAAGACTGACATATCCATGAGTGCGTTTTATGATACCGCGTTTTTCCAGATGATCCAGATCTTTTCTGATTGTTACATGAGAAACATTCAATAGCTCAATAAGCATAGAAACTTTCACAGTTCTGTGTGCTGCCAAAATATCGAGAATCATTACTTTTCTGTTCATCTTATATTTCCAAAGACTTACTTTCTATCTTCTCTTTTACATATCCGGCAAACTCGTCAAGCTTCATTGCAGGAAGCTGGTTTCCGCCGCGAAGGCGTATCGATACTGCGCCTTCATCAGCTTCGCGCTGGCCGACAACAAGCATGTACGGTATCTTGCGCGTCTGGCAGTTGCGTATTTTTGCATTCATGCGATCATCGCTCAGTTCTGCCGTTACGCGCAAGTCGAGCGACTTCAGTCCGGCGGCGCACTTTTTCGCGTAATCGTTAAATACTTCAGAAACCGGAATTACAGCTATCTGTTCAGGCGCAATCCAGACAGGGAAAGCGCCGCCAAAATGCTCGATTAACACTCCGAAAAAGCGTTCCAGGCTGCCCATTAGAGCACGGTGTATCATGTAAGGCCGTTTATGCTGACCGTCGGTATCGATAAAAGTCATGTCGAAACGTTCAGGTTCGTTAAAATCAAACTGAATTGTCGTCATCTGCCATTCACGGCCAAGCACATCTTTTACTTTTAAATCGATCTTAGGACCGTAGAACGCGCCGCCGCCTTCATCAATTTCATAGGAAATACCTTCTGCTTCTATTGCCTTGCAAAGACTTGTCTGGGCAGCATCCCACCGGCTCTGTTCGCCGACACTTTCTTCCGGCTTGGTTGCAAGGTAGGCCTTAATATCATTAAAACCGAAAACCTTCCATAAACCGTAACTAAAACGAATAACCTCGCGTATCTCGCTTTCCATTTGATCCGGTGTACAGATAATGTGCGCATCATCCTGGGTAAAACCGCGTACGCGCAGAAGGCCGTGCAAAACGCCGGAGCGCTCATAACGGTATACAGTTCCAAGTTCCGCCCAGCGAAGAGGCAAATCACGGTATGAGCGGCCTTTATTATTGTAGATCATTATGTGAAACGGACAATTCATGGGCCTTATATAATAATCCTGTTTGTCTATTTCCATGGGACTGTACATGCTTTCATTGTAAAAACCAAGGTGCCCCGATGTTTCCCATAACCAGCTTTTTCCGATGTGAGGTGTAAAAAGTATCTCATAACCGTTTCTGTAATGCAGCTGCCGCCAGAAATCTTCGATTGCAACTCTCATTCTGCCGCCGTTCGGATGCCAATAGATAAGGCCTGCGCCGGCTTCTTCATGCGTTGAATATAAATCCAGTTCCTTGCCTACGCGGCGGTGATCCCTTTTTTCAATTTCCTCAAGAAATGCAAGATAGGATTTTAAATCTTTGGGATTTTCCCACGCTGTTCCGTAAATACGCGTAAGCATGGGGCGTTTTTCATCGCCGCGCCAGTAGGCGCCTGCTATACTTTGCAGCTTGAATGCAGATGAATTGATTTCTCTTGTGTTGGCAACATGCGGCCCCTTGCAAAGATCAAACCACTGTACATTTCCGTCTGCGTTTTGATTGACAAAAATACAAACCTGCGTATCATCGTCTGTTCCCGGTAAATCATTTATAAGTTCTTTTTTAAAAGGTTCATCTTCGAACCGCTTTAACGCATCGCCGCGGGTTAAAAATAATTTGATAAAATCCTGACGGCTGTCGATAATTCTTTTCATCTCAGCTTCGATGATGCCAAGATCGTCTGCTGTTATTGGCCGCGGCAGAAGAAAATCATAATAAAAACCGTTTTCAATTGAAGGGCCGATTGCGGTTTTTGTTCCGGAAAAGAGTTTTACCACAGCCTGCGCCATGATATGACTCACTGAATGACGAATTACAGCTAATTTTTCATTAGCTTCTTTTTGTTTGATGTCTGACATGAGCAAAGGTTAACATATTTCAACATTTGAGTCTATTGCTGTCCATCCTTCAATTATATATGATGTGTTTAATGAGTATAGAACTACTGGCTCCTGCCGGTTCGCCTGAAGCGCTTGATGCAGCTATCGGAGAAGGCGCAGACGCCGTTTACCTTGGGCTTAAGGATTTTAACGCCCGTTTAAGAAGCACCAATTTCACATACGCGCAATTCGAAAGCTGCCTGCGTTCTCTGCGCCGTATGGGTAAAAAGATTTATGTTACTGTGAATACGGTTTTTGAACAGCGGGAAGCCGATCGCATGTATCAGTTATTAAAATACCTTGCAGGCCAGGGGCCGGATGCCATTATAGTGCAGGATTTCGGCGTTATTGCAATGGCCAAAGCAGAGTTTCCTTCGCTGCGCCTTCATGCTTCCACACAGATGAATATTGCCTCCGCAAGAGGGGCTAACGCTCTTTCGCGTCACGGCGTTTCACGCGTTGTACTTTCGCGCGAACTTTCCCTTGAAGAATTGCGAAGTATAAAGGCAGAGTCAAATCTTGAACTGGAAGTCTTTGTTCACGGCGCTTTATGTATCAGCGTTTCAGGCATTTGTCTTTTTTCAAGTTTTCTCGGCGGCAAATCAGCAAACAGGGGAATGTGCACCCAGGCCTGCAGACGATTGTACCGCAGGCTGGATCATGAGCAGGCCTATGCTTCCGGAGGATATTATTTCAGCCCGAACGATTTACAGCTTTTGGAGCGTGTTCCGGACTTGGCGTCTGCCGGGATAAAGGCCTTAAAAATTGAGGGGCGCATGAAAAGCGCATCTTATGTCGGGGCGGTTGTTTCAGCTTACAGGCTGGTTACAGATGCAGTATTAAACGGCGATGAAGATGAAATAAGGCACAGCATTGAACAGGGACAGAAAATTTTGCGTAACGATTTTGCGCGCGCAAAGACACAGTATTTTTTTAATCAGAGCTCAAAAACTATTGACTGGTTAAATCCGGAACAGGACGGCGGTACCGGCATAAGCCTTGGAACAATTTTAAAAGTAAAAGGAACAGGTGACGACAGATGCGCGCTTGTTACTCTGCCGCACGGATTATCGTTATCGCTGCGGGATTCTGTGCGCATACACCGCAGCGATGATTCAGGAAGAATTTCTCATAAATTGATTTTCATTAAGCCTGAAGGCAGCGGGAAGAAAGCCGGCTGCTGGATTTCAGCGCCGCAGGGGCAGATTGGAGATCACGTTTACCTTATACAGACAAAAGAGATGCGAAAACGGTACGCGCCTGTGATTACAAAGGTGCAGGGAGGAAGGGGACCAGGCAGGGAGAAAGCGCCGTTTCCGCCTGATCTGCTTAAAAGCAAACTGCCTGCAAAGCAGACTGAATTCCCAGAAGGGCTTTATGTTGCGGTTTCAAAGCCGGAGGATTTATATATTGTACAATCTTCCCGCCCGCAGCGCGTGATGCTGACACTGTCACGAAAGAACGCAAGACAATTGTTAGCCGGCAATAAGGCCGATGGCACGCAGAGTAAACCCCTGCCGTTTAAACCATCTGAAATAATTTTAACGCTGGACCCGTGGTTTCCGCAGAGCATAGCAGGTTATGAAAATGAGGCTGCATCAGATGAAATAAAAAAACTTGCCGGAAAAGGGTATAATCAATATATTATTAACAATCCCGGACACTTTTCGATGTTCAAAGACCTTGAAAATATTAAGTTAATTGCAGGGCCATTTCTTTATATGTTTAATTCATGGTCGCTTTCATTTGTTGCATCATCATTTTCCGCAGGAAAACAGAGTCTTAACGGTTTTATATCGCCGCTTGAAAACAACAGGCAGAATTTAATTCTTACAACAAATCCGGAACCAGGGCGGAACAGGACGGAACATAAACATTCAGCCTCACGCAATATGCCAAGACCGGCTGCAATTTCAAATATACTGCATTCAAGATTTTTTATTACAGTTTTTGCATGGCCGCCGTTATTTACCGTAAGAGCTAACCTTGACTCCATCCTCAATTTTAAGACATTTGCAGATAACATGAATGAAACCTTCAAGATCGTTACGGGCAATGAGGGCTCCGTTGTATATCCGGAAAAATATTTTTCCATCATTGATAAAATCCCGTTTTTGGAAAAAGCGGGATTTAAGCGTTTTATAATCGATCTCTGCGGAACAACACTAAAAAAATCAGAGTACAAGGATCTGATGAAAGCGGCCTGCGAACGCGCTGCGCTGCCCAATTCCAGCCGCTTTAACTGGAAAGACGGTTTCTATGCAAATGAACGAACCTCACAGTCAAGTGACCATGAGGTCCGCTGACAGAAAATTCCGCCTGATAACTAAAATATTACGGTTTCAAGCTCTTTCCCTGCCGCTGCCAATACAGGTTCTTCGCTTTCATCACCGGAAAATTCGTCATCGTAGGCAGGTTCAGATGCCTGTTTTGTATCCCTCTTAAACTCAGGACGAAACTCCACATGTTCCGCAACGATTGTCACTCTTGAATGCGGTTTACCTTCAAGATCATTCCAGCGGTTCTGTTTAAGTCGGCCGACAACGCGCACGCCGCGGCCCTTCTTGCCTTTCGAATAACAGGCCTCTGCCAATTTTGACCAGGTTTCTACATCGAAAAAAGACACCTCCTTTTCAAAACCCGTATCCTGTTTATAGTAGCGATTCGACGCAAGACTCATTGTGCAAATTTGCGTCCCTTTGGTTGTGGATCGAAGCAGAGGGTCTCTCACCAGATTGCCTTCGATTAAGATAGAATTGAGGTTGTTCATTTACATCCTCCTCTGTAAGATCCGGCAGCAGTCTACCGCCGGCTAATAATTTTTCATAAGAAAAATTATTAGATACTATATATGGCGTGCTCCTGCGTGGCGCTTTAGTGAAAATGAAAAATAATTGAAAATATTTTGATAATAATTGCCTGCGCTATATGTAGCGTGGTTTTGCTTTTAAACTACACTACAGGTAGCGTACCTTAGGTAGCATGCTTTTTGATTAGATCAATAAAGATTTCGCCGTATTTTTCCAGCTTTACGCTGCCAACTCCGTTTATGGCGGAAAATTGAACTAAGGAAACAGGCTTTTTACAGCTCATCTCCCTTAATACAGCATCCGAGAAAACGATATAAGCAGGAACTGCTTCCTTAACAGCGATTTCCTTACGGAGTTTTCGCAGCTCTTCAAACAAAGCAGTGTCAACACCGGCAGAGGATACTTTTTCTTTTTTTGCAATTGTATTAACCGCAGATAAATCCATATTTTTTGGAGAGGATTTTCTTTCTTCCGGAAGCATCATTAAAATGCGTTTTTCTTCATTAAAAATATCTTTTGAGTTTCCTATAACTACTACAGGGTACTCATCATCTTCCGTGCGCAGATAATTATCGCTGATTAAAAAATCCATTATTAGCCTTATGCGATGCGCACTTGTACCGGATAATACACCCCATGTACTTAAAGTGTCAAAACCAAAGCGGCGGATTTTTTCGCTTTTACTGCCGCGCAGAATATCGATTATCATTGTCTTTCCGAAATTGCGGCCGCGTTCTTTTAAGCGGTATACACAGGAGACAATTTTTTGCGCTTCTTGGGTAACATCAATTTCCCTGAATTCCTTAAGGCAGTTTGAACAATTGCCGCAGCTTACAGGCGACTGCTCTCCAAAATAGGCAAGCAAATGGCGGCGCAGGCAATCGTTTCCTGCAGTGTAGAAAGTCATTTGTTTTAAAAGTTCGAGTTTATGCGCCTGCAGATCATCATTGGCTTCTTCGTCATCTTCGCTGCGGGTAATGAGGTACTGATTAATTCTTACATCCTGGCCATTGTATAAAAGAATGCAGTCTGCAGGCGCGCCGTCTCTGCCTGCTCGTCCCGCTTCCTGATAATAGCTTTCAATATTTTTCGGCATATTGTAATGAATAACAAATGATACATTGGATTTATCTATTCCCATGCCGAATGCGTTAGTTGCAACTATAATATTTTTACGATCGTAAATAAAGTCATCCTGATTTTTTTTGCGTTCATTGTCGTCCAGTCCGGCATGGTAACGCGCCGCTTCATAACCATGGCGGACAAGCAAATCGTAAATTTCTTCTACCGCCTTGCGTGTGGCGCAATATATAATTCCGTTTAGGTTTTTTCTTTTTTCCAGGCACTCAAACAGCGCGGTTTTTTTATCACCAGGTTTTTGAACTTCAAAATAAAGATTGGGCCTGTCAAAACCTGTGTTTATTGCAAAGGGATTCCGCAAAGCAAGCAGTTTTTGAATATCTTCACGTACTTTTACAGTTGCTGTTGCGGTAAAAGCGGCAACAACAGGACGCGGTTTAATAGATTTAATAAAACCTGCAATTTGCAGATAACTTGTCCTGAAATCGTGCCCCCATTGTGACACGCAATGCGCTTCATCCACAACTACAAGGGGCAGCCTTGTTTTTTCTATAAACTGGGCAAGGTTTGCATTTTGCAGTCTTTCCGGCGCAATGTAAAGCAACTTGACCCTGCCTGTCTGAATTCTATTTACAGTATCAGCATATTCCCTGCCGCTTAGCGAACTGTTTAAAAACGCAGCCTCGCATCCGCTCTTTTGCAAAGCAGTAACCTGATCTTTCATAAGAGAGATTAGAGGTGAAATAACGATTGTCATCCCATCCAGCAAGAGCGCTGGTATTTGGTAACAAAGTGATTTTCCCGCTCCCGTCGGCATCAGAGCAAGCGCATCTTTTCCGGCCAGAACAGCATCTATCACATCCTCCTGCCCGGGACGAAAAGACAGATAGCCGAATTTCTCCTTGAGTACTGCATGCTTGTCCGTCATTAAATATGGCTCTCCCTGTACATTTTTTAATTATTTAGACGAGTTTAACATAGAAAGCTTTGTCTTTATATATGGCGCGGATGCGATTTGGTAGCAGCTGCTACCGTTATAATTGCTTGCGGATATTATGTATGGAACGAAAAGCGGTTTTCCGCATTGTTTCGATTGATTTTTCTATTACTGCCAGGGTTTCATCCTGATACTTTAAAGGAATTTACACAATAGTACAGAGCGGCGATAACATGAAAATAATTATTCCCGATGGCTTTGTTCCGCGGCAGTGGTAAGGCGCCGCGGCAACAGCTGCCGCTTTTTCCTGGTGTTGTTATGCGTCATGCCTGCACCACAGGCAGCGTAGTCATAACATTTTTCACGGAACTATCCTGATCGCGCTCCTGCCTGGCGCCGCAGCCTGATGTCTTTTTTTGCTTTTTTAATCAACTCAAACGGCTTTTAATCAGTTACTCCCTGCATATAAATTTGAAAAATTTCTTGCTGGGCCTTCCAAATATGCCTATCTTTGTATATATAGAGGAGAAATTAAGGGGGGAGAGGTATAAATTACCCGTTTTTAAGAGAGGGATTAAAGAAATTATTTATGAGTACTTTTAATCTTATAAACATATTTCTAAGCGTTTTTTGCGCTGTTGTCTGCATTACTTGCTTTTTTATTGTAGTAACAGATGAAAGCGTAAAAGGTAAACGCAGCCGGATATATTTGAGTTTAATTTTTACCCTTTTTGTGATGCTGTTATCTGATGCGGCGGCAAACGGATTGCAGGGCAGAACCGGTATAAATCCCTATCTGATGATTCGTGTTTTAAGCATAGCTTATATTTGCGGTCCAGTTATGCTGATATTCCTTACCCGCCTTATCATAGTAATTATCGAAGAAAAAACAGTTGTTTCAAAAGCGGCTGTTTATGCGTCTTATGCGGCAATCGGCACTTGTATTTTAGATATTGGGTTAATTGCTGCTTCGCAGTTTATACCATTATATTTTTGGGTAGATGAACATAACCGGCTTATCCGCCATCATAACTGGAATATATTCACACAAACCATGGCTTTTGTCTGTATGCTTATCGACTTGG
The DNA here is from genome assembly GCA_009781635.1 of Treponema sp. Taxonomy (GTDB): domain Bacteria; phylum Spirochaetota; class Spirochaetia; order Treponematales; family Breznakiellaceae; genus WQXQ01. Next base: position 163,659 of record WQXU01000002.1, on the reverse strand, counting down.
GCATTCTCATTGCTCATAAAAAATATTTAAGCAAAAGGGAATATATAACAATGATCGCGCAGATTGTAATTCCCATATCTTCGGTTTTAATTTTTATATTTTTTGTGGATTTATCAGTAGTAAATTTTGCTGTAACAATTGCTGTCTTGCTTTATTTTGGAAACATTCAAAGCGAACTGCGCGCTAAAATAAAACAAAAAGAACTGGAACTTATTAAAAACCGCATTGAAATTATGGTTTCGCAGATACAGCCTCATTTTATATATAATTCATTATCTGTAATAAAACATCTGTGCGATACCGATCCGCAGAAAGCAAAAGAAACCGTAGTAGAATTTTCCAGTTATCTTCGCAGCAACCTGGATTCTCTGGCTCAAAACAGATTAATTTTATTTGAAAAAGAATTAAGCCATACGGAAACATACCTAAAAATAGAAAAAAAACGTTTTGACGATTTCTTGAACATCGTCTATGACATAAAAACAATAAACTTTATGCTTCCGGTTCTTACTTTGCAGCCGATTGTTGAAAACGCCGTTAAACACGGCATATCAACAAGGAATGACGGAGGCACGGTAACTATCCGCACAGAAGAAACCGCAAATGATTATCTTATAACCGTAACTGATGACGGAACAGGATTTGATAACGCCAGTTTTGAATTCGAAAAAGAACGCAGCCATATTGGAATAGATAATGTCAGAAACCGTCTTGCCGCCATGTGCAACGGCAAGCTTGAGACAGACAGCAAACCAGGTTACGGGACAACCGTTATTATTACCATTCCGAAGAAATAACCGAATAAGGAGGAAATTGTGAATATAATAGCTGTTGATGATGAAAAATATTTATTAAAGGACATAGAAAAGGCAATCAGAGAAGCTGTTACAAGCGCGACCGTAAAAGGATTCAGAAAGCCAAAAGACGCGCTGGAAGTTGCAAAAGGTAATAATATAGACGTAGCGTTCCTTGATATAAAAATGATCGGCATGACCGGTCTTGAGCTGGCAAAAAAGCTAAAAGACATTAACGGCAATACCAATATCATATTTGTAACAGGCTATTCCGAATATGCCATTGATTCATATTCCATTCCGGCAAGCGGATACATATTAAAACCGGTAACAAAAGAAGCAGTATTAGAAGCAATGAAAAATCTGCGAAACCCGGTTGAGCTAAAATCACAAAAAAAAATAAAAGTTCAGTGCTTTGGCAATTTTGAAGTTTTCTGTGACGGTAAACCTCTGTATTTTTCCAGGGCAAAGGCAAAAGAAGTTTTCGCATATTTAATTGATCGTCAAGGCGCTTTTGTAACTACTGCAGAGATTGCATCTGTAATATGGGAGGTAAGAACATATAAAAAAAATCTGCCGGATCAAATACGGGTTATCATTTCATCATTGCAGAAGACGCTCAGGGAAAACTGCGCGGAAAATATTATCATCAGAAAACATAATCAAATTGCAATAAACAAGGAAAAAATTCAATGTGATTATTATGAATTTTTAAAGATGAATGCTTCCGCTGTCAATACTTATACCGGAGAGTATATGTCAAATTACAGTTGGGCGGAAATAACAGCAGGGTATATGCAAAATAGATCAAAATAAATCTTAGTTTGTTTCGCTCTTGTTACGCTTTTGTTTCATTCTTGTTACGCAGGGGTATGTATATTTTGTACATAACCTTGCCCGTATGGGCTGGTAAATTATCGGGATTACCCAAAACAGGGAATCGCAACAAGGAGTGTTTTATGAAAAACACAATTAAGTTATTCAGGATTGGCGGTATGGATGCCGCTGTTATCAATGTATTAAAATTAGCAGGGATGCTAATTTTAATAATGGCAATAGGATTTTCAATGGTTGCCTGCGATGATGATGACGGCACTTGCACTCACAGCTTTAGTAAAGTTATAACCCCGGGTTATGAAACAGATACCTGTACAAAATGCGGAGAGACAGGTAAAAAAACATTAACACTTGAAGTAGGCGACACAGGTCCTGCCGGCGGAATAATCTATTATGTGAATACTACCGGATTTATCGTGACATTCGATAACTCAAGAGCGCACTATCTTGAAGCAGCTCCTGCCGATAGTAAATTTTTAGGTGTTGCGTGGTCGTTTGATATGGAAAAAAATATTGCCGGTACTGCAGGGAATTTCGGCAGAGGCAGGCAAAATACTGCTCTGATAACTGCTGCAGATGATTTTGCAACAGCAGCAGCAGTCTGCATTGATTACGGCGTAGATACAGATTTTAATGACTGGTTCCTGCCAAGTACCGGTGAACTAATGGAAATGTATAGTGTCAGAGCAACGGTATCAGGCCTTCCGACAACTGGTCATTACTGGACTTCGGTTCAGCAAAGTGTTAATCAGGCAATTTTAATAGATTTCGGCGGTGTTAGCGGTTCGGGACAGATTGCCGCCAAGTGGTATCTAAGTGGAAATGTCCGCCCTGTTCGGGCTTTTTAAGGGTAAATCACGCCTCGCGCCTGACACCGCCATCTAGTGTCAGGCGCCGCTATTTAAAACCGCAGTCTGACTGCGATTCTTGCGCCAACCACCATGCGGTTGTGATCATCAATGTCGTGCATGTATATGCGGTATTTTGGCGTTGGGAAACGGACATCTTCTTTTTCAAGCCAGTTCATGGCGTATAACCATGTAACAGAAGGCCCTGCAAGAATATTTAATCCGCCGAAATTTAATCCCATGTATAAAACAAATTGAAGGGCATTATACACTGTATGAGTGTTAAAATCCTTCCATTCGTTTAAGGATAATATACTCATTTCTGAATTTATAAAGAAAACTTTATTTATGCGATGCATGGAGCCGATTCCAAATCCAAAGCCGGCATTATATCCTGACAAATCATCATATTCAAATTGGTTAAATGAAGTTATAAATGATGTATAGAATTTTTCAACGCCTGTTTTAAAACTAAAATTGTATGTAAAAAATTCCGAAAAGCCGTATTCAACAGCTCTGAAGCCATCCTTTCGAACTATCGATATAAAACCAATTGGTACACCCTCATTATAACTGTCCGCATAATTTATAAAGCCAAACTGTATGCCTCTCCTTACTCCCCTGCCTGCAACATTTATATATCCAACCTGTGCGCCTTCAAGCTTGCCTGCTGTTGAATTTACAAAACCCACTTGCGTCCCTTGAGTTTCTCCGGAAACAGTGTTGACAAACCCGGCCTGACAGCCGAATAAATCATTTCTCGTTGTGTTAATAAAACCACCCTGTACTCCGAACAAACCATTGGCGGCTGTATTAATAAAACCGGCCTGCCCTCCGGATACAAGTCCTGCTGTTGTGTTGACAAAACCTGCCTGCATTCCGTTAAAATCACCTGTGTTTGTATTTACAAAACCAGCATGAAGGGTTTTATGGTTTCCTACTCCCCAATTAACAAAACCAATTACCGGAAAATAAAAGGGCTCATTGACGATATTAAAAAAGAATGTGTACAAATTATTTCCCGGCTTCGAAACTGTATCATCATCATCGTTATCGCCCCTTCTGCGCGTAGGTTCGGCCCTTATCGAAGTAAAATTATCGCGCGTAACCATGACGCGTCTTCCTTCGGCAAGCGTAACTTCGGCGCGCAGCAAGTCATTGCCCTGCTGAAGCGTTACGTGATACAGGCCCGGTTCAAGCCCCAGTTCCAGCGGGCGTACCATTTTTGTAAGTTCAACAATAAGATGATCCCTGCTGTTGCGTATGGAAATCCTGCCTGTAAGGTTTTCATCAAACGCAATTCCTGCCGATGTTTGACTGACATCGGTAAGCACAAGATCTCCTGTACCGCTTATCTGGATATCGTAGCTGGGATGCTGAGTGCCAAAAAGAGATGTTTCCGTACGCGCGATTGTTTCCGCATATGCAAAACGGTAAAGCTCATTGAGCGTTACGCGCCCGTCGCCTACAGAATCGGCAGCTCCGCGAAGACCTGCAACAAGCGAATGCGTAAAAAAGGACGCGCCGATTCTGTCAGATTCCTGCGAAGCCTCGTTAGCTGAACTTGACGTCAGAAAAGCGTAACCCTCTGCAGTAAACGAGCTGTCCATAAGAAAGGGTAAAGTTCTTTCGCCGCCCTTCAGCCTTGTAAATGCGCCTGAAGCGCAGGAATCAAGAATAACAATACGCATATCGGAAGGAATATTGTTAATGCGTTCACGCAGATCCCTGTATGTATATTTTTCGCGGTTTAAAAGCAGCCCGTCTTCATCGGAATGACCAGAATAGTAAAATACAATTTCTGTGCGCCTGTTTGTTCCCCTTGCGCGCAGCACCTGTTCATGCATGGCGTCTATGCGCCTGTTAATTTCCCTGACAGTCGGCTCAACAAGAAGAATGGAATCTGTATATGCAATTCCTCCCATTTCGGTAAATACATTTGACATTGAACGGGCGTCTGTAACCGCATAACGCAGGGTAACGCGCTCTCTGCCGCCGTTATTTGAACCTATAAAAATACCGAAACGGCGCGTGGTATTTTCCGCCTGTGCGGCAAAAACCTGAGCTGATACAGTAATAAAACATATAATTCCATAAATAAAAATTTTTCTTGCATTCATATAGAGTACTCCTTTTTATGTAACTGCCTTTCACTATTCTTTTATTAACGTAAATACTTTTAATTCGTAATCACTGAAAGCTGCTGTTCCAATTCGCAGCGCATCCATAGGATTATCCTCAATTAATAAAGCAAGCTGCCCTGCCGTACTCAGAACATCTCTGATATCGACAGGATCATCTCCTGCTACAAAAAAGAATATTTCATAATCCGGAGCGTCATCCAGCGTAAAAGCTTCTTCCAAAGGTACAGCCCTGCCTGAAACAAGTAAAGTGCTTTGCCACGGCGTATACGGATAATGCATGGTAACATACGCTCTTCCGTCAATCGAAAAAATTACTCCGTACTTTTCAGCGCCCGACACACGGTAAACAAGCTGAATAGTATTTCCCTCGCTGATTCCTGAATTGTCGGAAAGCCTTACGCTTTCCCCGGATACATCTTCCCTGACGTATACGCTAAGTTCTATAGAGCCGTTGTCGGCGGAAGCGCCTTTCATCCTGTCGCCGAATTCTGTCTGGGCGGAATTATTAAAAATAAGTAAAGGAAGAGATATAACAACTACTAAAGCCGCAGCGCAAATGCCAAGGAAAGCTGGATTTATCCTGCGCAAATTGCTTCTTAATGATTTACGCTGCACTTTCTTTTCATCGCTGCGAATTATATGATGTTCCGGAAAAAACTTGTCCACAGGAAACTGCCGGAAAAAATCATTGTCTTTGCGATCCAAATCCGCAAGGGCGGATGCAAGAGTTTTATCATGGGCAAGAGCTTCATCTATTTGCGTTTTTTCCTCATGGCTTACTTCGCCGATATGATAACGTTCCAGTAAAAAGGCTGAAATATGAACCTTGCTCATAACTGTTCTCCTTCCCCTTTCAATTTGAATTTTGCGCGGGCATTAAATGCAAGCAGCCGTTTTCTTACGCCTGAAACTGACAAGCCCATCACATCTCCGATTTCACGTAAAGTCATATTGTCTGAGTGATACATAAAACAAATAGTCCTTGTGGATTCAGATTCATCCAAAAAAATCGCATCCATAAGCATTGAGTTCTCTACCTTCTCATATTGAGGATCAATCGAGCCCTGTTCCGGCGGCTCTTGTTCCGGCGCTGAGTGAGACTGACTGTAGTTGTAATTTTTCTGCCGCTTCCGCTGCCGAAGCCGGTTCAAACAGGTGTTGGTTGCAATTGTATAAAGCAAACTTGAAAGAAACTGACCGTGAAGCCGTTTTTGAAACCGCAGCAGACTGACAAATACATCCTGAGCTGCATCTAGCGCTTCATCTTCATTCTTCAGCAAACTTGAACACCTGCGAAAAACCATAGGTGCATATTTCCTATAGCAGTCTTCAATGTCTATATTCATAACTCATACTAATATAACAACAATGAATTAAAAATATGCACTTTTTTGATCAATTATTTACTTTTCATAACTAACCTGAATTTAAAAATACTATTTTTACTTGACAATTATTTTAAAAGAATTTATACTTGCAGAATATGTTCCGGATTCCTGCGGCCGGGCAAACAAGCAAAAATATTTTACGAAGGGGGAAGATGTGACGATAAGGATATTTCATATAAGCTAAAGCCGCATACGGCCGGTCTGCACTAGCAGTTTCCTGATATTAAAAAGGAAATTGTATAGCCGGGCAGCTTACCTCCTGAATCCATTCAACGGTAATGAGCCTGATCACATTAATACATGTGATTAGACATGCTAAAAAAGTCGAATATGCGGTTTTCTCATAATTAAGTCCCAATATTGACTGCTGGGAATCAATGTACAGGAGAATTGTATGTTCGTAAGCATGAACATTTTTGATCATTTTTCAGATTTAAATCAATTTGAATATCTCAATCTTTTATGCCCTCATGAATTGGGCTTGTAATTCATAACGGAGAAAATTCAATGAAATTGCCTATAAAAGGCGGGCGTATCGGTATGGTCGCTGCCGCGGCGAATGAAAGAAAGGCAAGTTTTGCGCTTTGCTGTCTTGCTACGTTTGGAACAGTAACATTTGGTTTATTAAATCCGCAGATAATACGCTACACAATTGACTCGATAATCGGGAAGATACCTCTTGATGCGCCTGCATTTGTATCCCGCCTGATCAATTTTATGGGCGGTATTGATCTGCTTCGCGAAAGGCTCTGGATATGCGCAATTTTTATCGTTGCAGCGGCATTGTTAGCTGAAATCTGCAACCTTATCCGCAACTACACAGCTTTGGAACTTGGCGAAACTGTCGCATGGCGGCTTTTGAATACCCTCTACTCTCATATTCAAAAACTGCCCTGGAACTGGCATGTAAAATGCCAGACAGGAGATATTATTCAGCGCTGCACCACGGATGTAGACAATATCCGGTTTTTTATTCAAAACAATTTAAGCGAACTTATAAGGACTATCTGCGTCTTTACAGTTGCTGTTGTAATGATGTTTTCCATGGATGTTTTTATGTCTTTTATATCGCTGTCGATAATACCTGTTATTTTTACTTTTTCCTTTTTCTATTTCCGCAAGGTCAGTAAAAATTTTGCAAGGGCGGATGTCACAGAAGGAAACATGCAGTCCGCTGCCCAGGAGAATTATACGGGAGTGCGGGTTGTACGCGCATTCGGCAGGGAAGCTTATGAAGTGGGAAAATTCAAGGAAAGAACCCAGGCTCATGCAAATATCTGGATTGATATTGGAAAGATGCTTGGTAAATTCTGGGGAACAGGGGATCTGCTGAGCGGCTTGCAGCTAACGGTTGTTATCGGCGCCGGCGTATACCGCAGCGTTCAGGGCGAATTATCGCCAGGGACATTTATTGCCTTTTACGCCTACTGCAACTGGATGATCTGGCCCATCCGCGAGCTTGGAAGAATATTATCTGATACTTCAAAAACCCTTGTTGCAGCCAACAGGATCCGCGAAGTGCTTGCAGAGGAGCCGGAAATTGATCCGCCGGATGCGCTCTATCCGGAAATTAAAGGTGAAATCAGCTTTAACAGCGTAAATTTCTCCTACGGCGACAATCATGTGTTACGCGATATTTCTTTTACTCTTAAGCCCGGAGAAACCATGGCAATACTTGGAGCTACAGGATCGGGAAAATCGTCGCTTGTTCACCTGTTAAGCCGCCTCTATGATCTTGAAGAAGGCAATGGAAGCATCACTATCGACGGCATCGATATAAAGCGCATTGCACGTCCTCATTTGCGGCGGCATATCGGGCTGTGTCTGCAGGAGCCATTTCTCTTTTCCAAAACCATACGCGAAAATATCGCAGCTTGCCTGCCAGGAAACTTTAATGAAAACAACCATGACGATGCAGAATTGCACAGCGCCGCTGATACTGCGGCAGTGCATGATACAATCGAAAACTTCAGCGATGGTTACAATACAATTATCGGAGAGCGTGGCGTAACGCTTTCCGGAGGCCAGAAACAAAGGGTTGCAATCGCAAGGATGCTTGCAGGAAAACCTCCTGTAATGATCTTCGATGACAGCCTCTCGGCGGTTGATACTGAAACTGATGCGAAGATTCGCTCTGCCTTAAAGCACCGGGTGAAAGATGCGGCAGTTATAATAATTTCGCACCGCATATCGACTCTGATGCAGGCCGATAAAATACTGGTCTTAAAGAACGCAACAATAGAAGATATTGGCTCTCATAATGAATTAATCGGGCGGGAAGGCACATACCGCCGTATATTTGAAATGCAGGCAGCAGGATGCGCCTGCGAGGAGGAATAGTATGTCTGATTACGAACAAGGCTCGTTAGAAGATATAGATTATAACAAACCTTTGTCATTAAAGATTTGGAAAAAAATGTTTCCGTTTGTCGCAACAGAAAAAAACACGCTTATACTTTGCGTATGTTTAATGTTTGTTGTAGCTCTTATCGATATAATTTTTCCGCTGTTATTGGGTTATGCGATAAAAAATAATATTGAACCCAGAACAGCCAATGGAATTTGGGTATTGCTTTCAATTACAGGCGCGCTTGTAATAGTTCAGGCTTTAATTGTAGTCATCTTTGTTTCCAAAGGCGTAAAAGCGGATTGCGGTATTTGCCGCGCGCTGAGAAACTCTGTTTTTACCCACCTGCAAAGGTTAAGCCTTACCTATTTTAATAAAACTCCTGTGGGCTACCTTATGGCGCGCACAAACTCCGACACAAGCCGCATCGGAGATTTAGTTGCATGGGGGCTAATTGATTTTACATGGTCAATTTTTTACTGCGTCGGCGCTGTAATTGCAATGTTTATTGTTCACTGGAAAATGGCAGTTATTACATGCATTACAATTCCAATTCTTGCAGTTATTACATGGCTTTTTCAAAAACGGATTCTTGCAGTTAACCGCGTTATACGCAAATTAAACTCAAAAATGACCGGAGCCATGAACGAGGGAATTACAGGGGCAAAAACTGTAAAGGTAATAGTTTCGGAACAGCAGAGCCTTGCAGAATATTCTGCTATTACATCCGAATACAGAAAACACGCAAACCGCATGGCAAGGCTTCGCTCGGTATTTATTCCCATGACTCTCTTTGTCGGTTCTTTGGCAACAGCGGCCATTTTAAGTTACGGAGGTTATGAGATTATTTTCCTTGGCGCCGAGCTTTCTGTTCTTGCAATATTTCTGCAGTATGCAGGCGGATTCTTCTGGCCGATTCAGAATATCGCGCGTATTTTAACAGATATTGTTTCCACTCAGGCCAATGTTGAGAGAGTCAGCAGTCTTCTTGAACAGGACCCCGGCATCACGGACAAACCGGAAGTAATCGAAAAATACGGAGATATTTTTGCGCCAAAAAAAGAAAATTGGGAAACAATAAAAGGCGATGTCGAATTCCGTGATGTGACATTCAGTTACCCGGGTTATAATAAAAAAATACTGGAGAATTTTAACCTGCGCATTCCTGCCGGAACATACGCAGCCATCGTAGGAGAGACAGGCGCCGGTAAATCCACTCTTGTAAATCTTGTATGCCGCTTCTTCGAGCCGACATCAGGTGAAATTCTGATTGACGGAAGAGATTACAGGGAGCGAAGCCAGCTCTGGCTGCACAGCGCGTTCGGCTATGTTCTGCAGAGCCCTCATCTTTTTTCAGGGACAATAAGGGAAAATATCCGTTACGGACGGCTGGAAGCAACTGACGAAGAAGTTGAAAAGGCGGCTGCAATTGTTCATGCGGATAAAATTATTGCCAAAATGGAAAAAGGTTTTGATACAGAAACCGGGGAAGGAGGAGACAGGCTTTCAACAGGAGAGAAGCAGCTTATCTCATTTGCGCGTGCAGTTCTTGCCGACCCAAGAATATTCATCCTTGATGAAGCGACAAGTTCCATTGACACCGAGATGGAAATGCTTTTACAAAATGCAATTCATACGCTTTTAAAGGGACGCACAAGTTTTGTTATTGCGCACAGGCTTTCTACCATCCGCAATGCGGATGTAATTCTTGTAGTGGATGACGGAAAAATCATCGAACGCGGAACACATGCGCAGCTGATGAAAATGCGCGAGCATTACTACAAACTTTACACAAGGCAGTTTGAGGCAGAAGTTGAAGAGGAAGCGTTAAGAAGCGCTTAAGAGCGCCTGCCGGATAATTTCCGATCCTGTATTAATTGCCAGGCGCGTTTAATACTGAGAAAAAAGCAGGCTTTGCGGTTAAATCCCTGTCGAACAAACAGGGATTTCCCGTAGAAAGCCAGCTATTGTGATCATCAATACCCCACATGGTTACACGGTATATATAATCCCTGTATTCATAGAACAACTTGAATAAAGACGCGTAAGTATTTGCCTGAGCCAAAGCTTGCCGGCTATTCATAACAGAGTCTTTTTGATTTCCGGGATTGTAACCGGCGGTACTAATATCAAGTTCTGTAATGGAAATTTCAAGACCTGTGGTAATAAAGTTTTCTATGGACGAACGAACATCATTTACATTAATATTTAATCCGTAATGACCCTGCATTCCAATACCTTCAATAAGGTTTCTTCTGCCGCCTGTTTCCGCTCTGTATCTGTTATTAATGTCATTAACCATATTCACTGTAAGCTGAGCTTTATTTCTGTTATTTAAGCCGTAATCGTTGTAATAAAGTTTCACACCCGGATCAATTTCCCGTGCTTTGCGGAAAGCCATTTCAATATAATCCGCTCCCAAAGCTGCAAACCATGGATTACCGGATGAGCGCACACAGGTTCTCCAGTCTGTAGAAGCATTAACGTTTTGGACATTATCCCTGATTGCTTCGTTTACTACATCCCATGTTAACACTCTTCCCCTAAAATGATTTAAGACTTGAGTGATATGATTTTCCATATTAGCGGTAACTTCTTCTCTTGTACCGGCAGTCATCCATGCGGGAGTTTGTTCATGCCAGACCAGAACATGCCCCTGAACTTCTATGCCATTTTGAATCATCGTGTTTACCATGTTATCTGCTATTTCCCATCGATATTGACCATCTTTTGTTAAAGGAGCCAGCTCAAGAGGTTTTAAAGCGTTTTCCGCTGTTACCGCGTTAAAGTGATGCGTTAAGATTTTAAAGTAATTACCTGTCATATACACAGGATTGATAATTGCACCAATACGGAAAGCGTTCGCATAAACCGATTTAAGAGAGGTTAATGTTAGATCCGGATTAGGATTGGGAGGAGGAAGAACCTCTGTGCTTTCAATTGTTATATTAAAATTGTCAATGTAGTAAATCGTATTTTCGGTGTTATTAAACCAGTTAGTTAAATAAAGGTAAGGCAATTCAGCAGCAGGGATAATGGAAATTGTGCCTCTCATTGTATGCCAAACACCCGGCACGGCATTATTAATAATACTTATAGAAGGATAGCCGGGATTATTGTTAATCTGCCAATTAAGGCTTCCCATTTCTCCCTGTCGTTTAACATCAACGGAAAATGTAATTTTTATTGGTTTGTTTTTATATTTTTCAAGGGAATACATAGCTATCCCCCAATCAACAGAAGCGCCGTCAATCTTCATAACATTTTTTCGATTATCTTCCGGAAGATCGGTAATTTCATAAGGGCCTGTACTGGATAGCGCTATATATCTATTTTTTTCAAATCCATTAAATATTTTTTTGTTAATATTTGATAAATTAGAACAATTAAAAAACAGCAGCATAGAGCCAAAAAATAAAATAAAAATAATTATGTGTTTTTTCATAAATACCGCCTTTTGCAGGACCTTTGAGCGTATTAACGATAATTTCTTTTTTTATTTCAAAATTATACATATTTTTAGACCCTTATGTCAAACAAAAATGCATATTTTTGGACAGTAATGTATAAATTATCTGTCTGACATCCATGTTGCATTTTACACAAGTCTATATATACTTTAATGGCCGGCTGGGTAAAATTTATTTTATATTGAGGAAAGAAAATGCATTCATTCAAAGATGACTACTCTGAACTTGGACATGAAAGAGTATTAAACGATTTATTAAAAATATCCAGAAAGCAGCTTGCCGGCTACGGACTGGACAGCGTATCTGCAGAGGCAAGAGAATTAATAAAAGATTGTTTTTCGCTTGGAAAAGCGGACATTCATTTTTTGACAGGCGGAACGCAGACAAATCTTGTCCTTGTAAATGCAGCCCTTTCATCCATCGATGCTGTAATAGCTGCTGACACAAGCCACATTCTGGTACATGAGTGCGGCTCAATCGAACATAACGGAAATAAAATCTTAACAGCAAGAAACAGCGGCGGGAAACTTCTGCCTTCAAATATTGAAACAATTTTTAATGAGCATACCGACGAGCATATGGTAAGGCCAAAGCTTGTATATATTTCCCAGTTAACGGAAAAAGGGACTGTTTATACAAAACAGGAATTAAAGGACTTGTTCGGCATTTGCAAAAAACTCGGACTTTATTTTTATATAGACGGCGCAAGGCTTGGAAACGCGCTTGAAGCTGACAGCGCCGATACAAAGCCGGAAGACATGGGAAAATTATGCGATGCGTTTTATATCGGAGGAACAAAAAACGGAAGCCCCTTAGGTGAAGCTCTCTGTATAATTAACGAAAACTTAAAAAACGGATTCCGCTATTACCTCAAACAGCACGGCGCGCTGCTTGCAAAGGGCGGTCTTATTGGCAGTTGTTTTAAAACGCTTTTTAAAGACGGCCTGTATTTTGAACTTGCAAAACACGCCAACAAAATGGCGCAGAAAATCGCAAAAGCTCTTGTTGAGAAAAACTATGAATTAAGCACCTGCTCGCCTGCAAATATAATTTTTCCAATTGTGCAGAACGGGAAAATAAAGGAACTTCAGCAATATTTTAATTTTTTAACATATGAAAAGGTTGATGAAAAAAGAACCGTAATCCGCCTTGTCTGCAGCTGGGCCACAACTGAAGAAGATACTGATAAATTAATTGCAATGTTATAAAAAAAACGCCATGTTAAAACATGGCGCCGTTTTTATGTTATTTTCTTTCACTCATCGGAACATAGGATTGCTGTTTAGTCACGGATTTATACGCCGGGCGGATAATCTTTCCGTTGTTTACAAGCTCTTCAAGCCTGTGAGCGCTCCAGCCGGCAATACGCGCAACGGCAAACAGCGGCGTGAAAATTTCTACGGGGAGATCCAGCATACTGTAAACAAAACCGGAATAAAAATCAACGTTTGCGCTGACACCCTTATATATCCTGCGAACCTTTCCGATTATTTCCGGAGCCAGTGTTTCTACCTTTGAGTAAAGCATGTACTCATCGTTTCTGCCCTTCTCTTTTGCAAGCTGCTCAACAAACTGACGGAAAATAAGCGCGCGGGGATCGGACAGCGAGTAGACTGCATGACCCATGCCGTATATAAGACCGGAGCGATCAAAGCCTTCCTTGTTGAGCAGTTTTTCCAGATAGGTTTTTATCTGATCATCACTGCTCCAGTCGGAAATATTTTCTTTCATGTCACGGAACATCTGCACAACCTTAACATTCGCGCCGCCATGCCTTGGGCCTTTTAAAGAAGCAAGAGAGGCAACAACTGCGGAATATGTGTCGGTATGCGAAGATGTGACAACGTGATTTGTAAATGTAGAGTTGTTACCGCCGCCGTGTTCGGCATGAAGCACAAGGGCAATATCCAAAATACGCGCTTCAAGCTCTGTGTACTGCGAATCCGGGCGAAGCATGTGAAGAATATTTTCTGCGATGGATTTTCCTTTTTGGGGCGGATGAATCATAAGGCTCTTATTTTCGTGAAAGTGCGCAAATGACTGATACCCGTAAACTGCCAGCAGCGGAAACTGGGCAATAAGATTCATGGACTGCCTGAGAACGTTTTGAATAGAAATATCATCCGGGTTATCATCAAAAGCATAGAGAGTTAATACACCCTTGGAAAGAGAGTTCATCATATCCTTGCTGGGAGCGCTCATTGTTGTATCGCGTACGAAGTTATCTGGCAGCTCGGTATGTTCTTCCAGCATGGCTGTAAATTCCGCAAACTCGCTTTTGCCGGGCAAGTGGCCGAACAGCAAAAGAAAGCAGGCTTCTTCAAAACCAAACCGTTTTTCTTTCAAAAATCCGTCAACAAGATTTTCGATATTAATACCGCGATAATAGAGTTTGCCTTCGCATGGTACAAGATCGCCTTCCTGCATTACATAAGAAATAATTTCGGAAATTTCCGTAAGTCCTACCAGCACGCCTTTTCCGCTGATATCCCTTAAGCCGCGTTTTACCTCATACTTTAGATAGAGTTCATTTTCTATCATTCCCTGCTCAAGCATGAGTTTTGAGTACTTCTCAATAAATTTACTTTTTTGTTCGTTATTCATAAGAAAATTGTATACCCATTTATCAACTTAATCAACCTTCGTATTTTGACACGCATATTACAGGATAGTTTAATCCCTGAGGTAAAACGAAATATGGCTTGCGTCAAACCAGCCTGCGCCGGACCCGGCTTCGACAAGAAACTTTGCCTCGAACATATTTGTGCCAAGGGGCAGCCCTGCTTTCTCCCATTCTTTAAAATGCTAAGTAATTGAAATTGTCCCTGACTGGCGTGTTGATTGGCGTACGCTGAAATATTGAGGGAAGGGATTTCTGTGGCCTTCGATATTTCCTGAACCTGCCGGTCTTATGGCATGGTAAATAAAGTACACAGCGCCGTCTACGGTAAACTCACCTACTTTTCTTGCGCCTCCGCCAATTCTGGAAGGTGTAATTACTCCGCTGGAATACCAGTCTTCCACGATGTACCATTCAATCATCGGGTTTCTTGACCAGCCGTAAATTCCTATATAAGAAGTTCCTCCGGCAGTACCGTTCCCGGATCTTGTAAATTCAAAATCACAAAAGACATCTCCGTAATACGTGTAGGGCATGCCCCGATTCCAGAACAAACCAACACGGCCCAGGAAAACAACAGGATTATTCCATTCCGCCCTGAAAGCGCCTCCGCCTCCGTAATTTGGACCGTACCATATAAGCCGGTTGTCATTTCCGCTCTGGCTCCAAATTTCATAACCATAAGGCGTACCCGGCAATGCTTTGTTTCCATTTGAGTTGCCGGAAAAAACCATTCCGCCGTTTCTCTCAGCCTTCCTTTCAAACTCGTCTAATTTTTCTTTCTGTCTGGATGTTGTACATGCGCAAACCGTCAAAATGATAATGCATATTCCTGCCAGGTATTTTTTCATTGCTTTTCTCCTTGCGTTTACTATACCAAAATATATATGAATAAAATGAACTTTTTTGCTGATTTTGATTGACTGCTGTTAATTTTACATGTACTTTTAAACAGTGCCTGAAAAACTCAAATCAGAGCCTTCCGCTGCTCCGGATCCTGAAAAAATGTTAAATGAAATTTCTGCCGCTGCCGGGATATGTATAAATGAGCGGGCAATACTTCCCGTATCTGCTCTTGTATTTTCGAAGGATCTGCTTGAATACTGCAAAACCAATGCCTGCGGAAATTACAATAAATCATGGACCTGCCCTCCGGCCTGCGGGGATATCGAAGAACATAAAAAGAAAATTCTTTCCTGCAAAAAAATGCTTGTTTTTACAACAAAACACAATCTTGATGATTCTTTTGATTACGACGGGATGACAAGAGGAAGAAAGCTCCATACCCTGCTGACAACAAGGATAAAAGACGGGTTTGGCGGCGCTCTTGTTTACGGAGCGGGATGCTGTCCTGTCTGCAGCAGCTGCGCATTCCCGGAGCCCTGCGCGTTTCCGGACAGAAGAATCGGCTCTATAGAAGCTGCAGGCATCGATGTAACACAGCTTGCCGGAGCGGCGGGTATAGCTTACAACAACGGAACAAATACAGTTACATATTTCACTATAGCGTTTTTATAGAAGACAAACATCAATTTAACAAATATTTGTCACTAGTACGCTATATATGGTGTATTCTCCCTGTCAGCGGCACTATAAAAAACCTGTTGCTGCTACCCATTTATTAACAAAAATGTTATAATTTGATCAGGAGCGAAACATGTCAAATTACTCTGAAATATTTAGTGAAATATCTGAGCTGCTGCAAAAGGGAAAGGCCAGAGATATTATTGGTTCTGTGCAGAAGGCTCTTGATGCCGGAGCAGAACCGGCGGATATCCTGCAAAATGCCCTTATGGACGGGATGAATATTATTGGCGGAAAATTTAAAAGAAATGAAGTTTTTGTGCCTGAGGTCCTGATAGCTGCGCGGGCAATGAACAAGGCTACCGAGGCTTTAAAGCCGCATCTTGCCAGGGCCGGAGTTCAGCCTGTCGGCAAAGCGATAATCTGTACTGTTAAGGGCGATCTGCACGATATCGGAAAGAATCTTGTAAAGATGATGATCGAAGGCAAGGGTATCGAAGTTGAGGATCTTGGCGTTGATTGCGATACGCAGTTTGTAGTAGACAAGGTGAGGGAAACTGATGCGAAGGTGTTATGCCTCTCCGCGCTTCTTACTACCACAATGGCAGCTCAAAAAGATGTTATAGATGCGCTAAAAGAAGCCGGTATCCGCGACAGGATAAAAGTTATGGTAGGCGGCGCCCCTGTAACCCAGGGCTTTGCGGATGAAATAGGAGCTGACGCGTATACGCCTGATGCTGCAACTGCAGCGGAAGTATGCCGCGAATTTTATGCATAACTGTGATCATTATTCACGAGACGACCCCGGAAGCGGTCTGCAAAGAATCTCTGCACATGAATTTAGTATAAAAAAAGAATTTAGCAGCTGGAAATCCTGGCGCACAAATGACGGGCGCATTCTTCCCAACAGTAAAAGCGTTTTCTCCCTGATAGACAATCCGTTTGGAACAGGCGAGCTTATTCTCTTATCAACATATTTTGATCCTGATATATCCGGAAGATCATTCGGCGGCTTTGGAATAAGAGCGCCTGTAAATCCTGCTCTGGATGTTAATTATCATACATTTGTGGAATTTGACTTATACTACTCCATGAGCGCCTCAGACAAATACATGAAATTTGAAATCTGGTCTACAAGCACAGGAGGCGCAGGCAGCCAGGATAATTCCGGTTCCCAGGGAACAAACCGGACGCCGGTTTTCATCCGTTCTTCGGATCTGGAAGGCGCAAATCTTTTTAACATTAATCACAGATGCGGCTATTATAACGATGAGACCTGGTTTAAGAAATCATTCAGCGCTGCCATTCCTGTGCCGGATGCAAAATGGGAATATTTGAATATCGATTTACACACAGAAACTGATGCATTTGTTAACGGCGGCCTTCTTATGATCGGCAACATCAGGATTACAAAACTGGATCCCTGCGGAGTGCCAATCCCTGATGTAATAAATACTGAAAAATATAATGAAGTAGAACCAATAAGAAAAAAATATAATAAGGATAATGGATATTTTCTTATAGGCACAGAAGGAACGGAAAATTTTTCTTCCGGTTCTCTTGGCGGTTATCATTATGAATTATTTGTTTCTCACAGAAACTTAAAACCGGAAAGGCATTTAAGAGCGCCGCTCTGGCTGAAAAATAAATATCCCGGCTTTTCATTTTTTCCTGAAACAGACGGCCCTGAATGGGAGCTTCCTACAAAATATTATCTTGATATAAGAAATGCAGGCTGTTATAAACTGCACGGACATTGTCTTGCATGGATTAATCAGGCTCCCCCGTGGATGTGCCAGATAATACCGGAAAACATCAAGTACAGGCAATGGAACTCAAGCGGCCTCTTTTATACCATCGGGTATAATTCCAATGAACCGTTTTTAAAAGTAGACAGGGAAACGGCAAGAAGAATTTATTTTAACCATATCATGTACGAAATGCGGCATTTTATGACCACCGATACAAGATACGATTCCAGTGAAGAACGCGGCATCATTCCCTTTCATTCATTTGATGTCGTTAACGCAGATGTTCACGAAAGCCGGCACAGTTTTCTTATTTATAAAAACGAAGATGAATGGAAGACCTCTTTAAAACATGTTTCATGGCTTATGGCAATGACAGATAACGATTTCAGCGATATACGCCAGCATTATATATATCTGCTTTTTAAATTTGCGCACATTGCAGTTCCCAATGCGCAAATGGCGGAAAAATATAAAGAGAGCTCAAGCCTGATTCCTGAATACATGAAACTTGATAATCACGATAATAACGGCAGCATCGACGCATTTATTTGCGAAAAACCGCCGGTTTTAATTTACAACGACTATGAAATTACCTCTCAGTCCAAAGCCAGAATAATTTATAACATGATAAAAGAAATTAATGCGGCATGGAAAACAGATCCGTTTTATGACGGAAGGAATTTGATTGAGTGCATGGGCATTCAGGGGCATGATACGGTCAGCCCGGCCTTAGCCAGCCAGAATATGCAGGCGGTTTCTCTGTTTTCAGGCCTTATCGATGAAGGTTTGCTCGATACTATTTGCTTCTCTGAAATTGATTTAAGGCAGCCGGATACTGCTCCGGGCGGAAGAGCGCTTGCGCCGGATATTATGAATCAAAAACAGGCTGATTCCATCGGGTATCAATATGCTCTTTTATTCAAGCTGTTTGAAAAATATAAAAATTATATTGATCATGTGATAATATGGAATCCCTTCGGTTCAGGCTGGGGAAACAGTTATGTGCTATTTGATCATGAAAAGATGGCAAGCAGGGCGTATTACGCTGTAATGGATCCCGATAAATTCATCCGCGGACATTCATACCTTGACAGTTATTTTGACGGCGAATACGAAAAAATAACTTCTGCCACTTAACTGCAAAAAAATCAGAACTTCATGTTATGCGTATATGCCGCTATAAAGTATTTGTCGTAAGCAAGATCAACAATTTCTGCGCATGAAATTACATCACGGCAGCGCGGAAGGAAAGCATCATCCGTTAAACTTTCGGCAGCGCCTTTAAGGCTTAAGTTTCCGCAGACTATTGCCTTTGATGCAAATTCACGGGGAAGAAGCCCTGTCTCTGCGGCGCTTTCCGGGTTCAGATGTTCTCCCATTCCTCCTGTAATATAAACATCTTTTATTTTTTCCAGCTCTGTTCCCGACTTTTTGCATAAGAGTTTTATTCCCGAATAAATTGCAGACTTTGCCAGCTGAAACTGGCGCACATCATTCTGAGTGACTGTTTTATTATCTCTTACGGGGAAACCGTTCTGTGCAAATTGAGCAGCTAACGCGCCTGTTTTATCAATAACGGCGCTGCGTTTCATTTCTGCGATTGCATCAATAAAATCGGCGGCGTTTAGGTTGCATGAGATATCCGCTCCTTCAAAACACGGCCCCGCTGCGGTGGAACAGCATAAAAGCTTTTTCCTGCTTTCATATGCTGCGTCTTTTTTTAAAAGGGCCATTTCTCCATTTGTTCCGATGTCGATAAAAATTGTGTTATCATTCTTGTTTAATATATCAATACAGGTTAATCCCGCCGCAATGTCCGCGCCGATAAAAGCGGAAATCCCCGGCAGCAGAATTACTTGTTCTGCAGAAAGTAAAAGTTCTTTTCCTTCAAAGCGCCGCTCTTCCAGAAACTCAGGCGTATAGGGCGCGCTTCCCATTTTTGAAGGATCAGCGCGGCAAAATAGATGGAGCATTGTTGTATTTCCGCTAACAGCGCATTTTTTTATGCTTAAGAGATCATGTTTGCAGATAAAGTGCTGCAGTATGCCTTCAGACTGATTATTAACAGCGGAAAAAAGCTCATTTGTTTTTTTGCTCTGCGCCGCGCTGATTCTGCTGATTACATCCGCGCCGAAACTTCGCTGGCTGTTAAGAACAGATAGTGTATCTACAGACTCGCCTGTGTCAAGGTTTACAAGTTCCGCCTGAATGGTGGTTGTGCCGATATCAAGCGCTATGCCGGCATGCCATTTATTTTTTTTTAATGCCATTCAATAAAAAAAATACACCGGTTCATTATTATTGTCAACATTTAACGGAAAAAACGGTATATTGAAATTTTTTAATTATTTATATATATTGTTAATCCATGACACATCAGCAAGCGATTTTACGTTTAAAAGAAGGCAATAAACGGTATGCCGCAGGTACGCCGCAGAATACGCCTGTAACAGCTGCGTTACGTGAAGATCTATTTATTAACGGCCAGTTTCCATATGCTGTGATTGTCGGCTGCTCCGATTCCCGTACGCCTGTTGAATTGGTTTTTGACGCAGGGCCCGGTGAACTTTTTATTGTACGTACAGCAGGCAATGTAACCGGCCCTCTGCAAATGGGTTCTGTTGAATTTGCAATAACACAGTTAAAAGCGCCCCTTATCGTTGTGCTGGGGCATCAGCAGTGCGGCGCAGTTATCGCAGCGACAACCAGCGGCAATTACAGCACATCCCTGCAGGCAGTTTTAAACG
The DNA here is from genome assembly GCA_009781635.1 of Treponema sp. Classification (GTDB taxonomy): domain Bacteria; phylum Spirochaetota; class Spirochaetia; order Treponematales; family Breznakiellaceae; genus WQXQ01. The sequence goes on along the minus strand of WQXU01000002.1, from coordinate 143,189 downwards.
AGATACGCGCCTGTGCGCCGGATGTAATTGGCAGCGATCCGGCTGTAATAGAAGATGCGAATATAAAATATGTGTTATCTAAAATTGCAGTCAATCCCTATGTTTCAAAAGCTATAGCGGAAGGACAGGTTTGTCTTATAGGCGCAAAATACTCGCTTGAAACAGGGATAGTTTCCTTTTTTGAATAATCAATCAGGGTTTACAGAGGTTCCAAATATTTTTATTCAATGATATATTTTGAATCAATGAAAAGAAACATGCTCCGGTGGCTGGACGAACAAAAAGCCGCAAAAATAAAAAAAGCGCTGCCTGTTTTATCTTTCCCATGCATTCAGCCTATGGGTATATCCGTTAAAGAATTAATATCAAACAGCGGCACACAGGCAAAGGGCATCAAGTTAATTGCAGATAAATGCGACTGCGCCGCGTCTGTCAGCCTTATGGATTTATCTCTGGAAGCGGAATGCTTCGGTTCCAGGATTATATTTTCAGATGATGAAGTGCCTACTGTTACAGGCAGTATTATTACCGGTATGGAGAGCGCGCAGAAATTAAAAATCCCGCCTATTGGTTCAGGAAGAACATCTGTTTATTTGCAGGCAGCGGAAAAAGCCGTGCAGATGATTCCGGACAGGCCTGTTTTCGGCGGAACAATCGGTCCTTTCTCCCTTGCAGGGCGTCTTACAGGCGTGTCAGAATCAATGATTTACTGTTACGAAGAAGACGATATGATGCATTTGATTCTTTCAAAAGTAACGGATTTTTTAATCTCTTATATTAATGAATATAAAAAGACAGGCGTTAACGGCATTATAATGGCGGAACCGGTTGCCGGAATGCTGTCGCCGGATTTGGCGCACAGTTTTTCAGAACCCTATGTACGAAAAATTACTGAAGCAGTGAAAGATGAGAACTTCATTGTTATTTATCACAACTGCGGTAATTCAACAATTCAAATGATAGATTCAATAATTGCAACAGGAGCGGATGCTTTTCATTTCGGCGATGCGATTGACATGGCAGAAATGATGAAACTTGTTCCGGAAAATATTTTGGCGATGGGTAACATTTCTCCTGCTGTTCAGTTCCGCGGAGGAACGCCGGAATCTGTCAGGCAGGCAACACTTGAACTTCTGTCACAGTGCGGCAAATATCCCAATTTTATGATTTCATCCGGATGTGACATTCCGCCGCTCTCACCCTGGGAAAACATTGAAGCGTTTTTTTCTGCTGTAAAGGAATATTACTTATAAAACAGGAGGCTGTTTCCCGCTGTATTCAACCAAAAAGCGCAGCCTCTTTTCGCTGCCTGCATCATCTGTGTACTTTATAACAAGCTGCGGCGGCAAATAGTTAAATAATTTCTTCCACCATTTTGTTTCTTTAATGTACTCGGATGATGTAATTTTTTCGCGGGGAATAAAAATTGTTTTTTCTTTCGGCGCAGGAGACTTTATAAAACTTGTAAAAGCATCTATCCAGCTATTCTGCGGAAAATGATGAAAACGAAAACCTCCGGATGAAGTTATGACAAGACCCCAAATACCGCTCCATTTATTTTTATCAAAATTATCCCAGCCTGATACATACTTTCCAAGGCCGCGCGTCAGAATTTTTTCACCTGTTTTTTCTTCGTATTCCTGCCAGAAATCATCATATCCCGGTTCCGGCGCTTTCTTTCCCAGCATCAGCTTATCGTCCTTGTCGCAATAATATCTATACCCTCACCTGCCCAGTTCGAAATAATAATATCGCCGGTTTTTACCGGGAGCCGTATCTTCATTTTATAAATATCGTCTAACAGCGCAGGAATTTTTTCCCGCGGGCAGGGAGATACAGTCTTAACAGGCACGCGCCTTACCGCTCCTAAGCTGCATGATTCTTCAATATTATTTATTGATGCAGTAGCTGTTACTGTACGTTTAGGCGCGCGGATTTCTTCCAGCGCATAACTCTCTCCGCGTAAACATTTATTACCCTTAACTGACATGTCATTTACTTCCAGAGCACAGCCAACAGGACATACAATACAGGTTAAATTATGCATAATACCTCAATTAATACTGAATTCCAGAACCGATCCGGAATTAATATCCAGTCCCTTAAAATCACCGGCGCTCAATTTAAAACTGATCATTTCCGAAGGCTGGACATGCCTTTCTTTCACTCTGCGGATAACATGATCGCCAAGCCGTACTTCCAGAACAGCATCGTTTTGGACAACCATGGAACGCATATAAATAATGTTTTCCCTGTCAGGTGCAATCCGCGCAGGGTTCACATAACGCACATGAGAGCCGGCTCTTGTATTTAACTGCAGAGGCGGATGCTCCCCGCGAAGCCACGAAGCTGAATAACGTCCGGCGCGCCTGCTTTCTTCGCAGACCCAGTCGACAAGATCATGAACATGAAGCACATTACCGCAGGCAAAAACGCCTTCCATATTTGTCATGAGAAATGAATCAACAAGGGGGCCGTTTGTTACGGCGTTCAGCTCTATGCCTGCAGCCCTTGAAAGTTCATTTTCGGGAACAAGACCCACGGACAACAGCACTGTATCACAGTCTATACGAAAACTTTTTTCCGGTACAAGCCTGCCGTTTTCCATCGGGGTAACTTCAACTGCTTCAACGCGATCATTGCCGTAAAGGCAGGTGGTCTGCGATGAAAGGTAAAGCGGAATGTTAAAATCATTCAAGCACTGAACAATGTTACGCATCAGGCCGGCGGGATAGGGCATGATTTCTACAACTGCTTTTACCTTGCAGCCAACCCAGCTCATGCGCCGCGCCATGATAAGCCCTATATCGCCTGAACCTATTATTACAACTTCCCTGCCGGGAATATAACCTTCTATATTTACAAGGCGCTGCGCAAGTCCTGCGGTAAAAACGCCCGCCGGCCGGGAGCCTGGAATACGTATGTTTCCGCGGTTTCGCTCACGGCATCCCATAGAGAGCACAACCGCGCGGCATTTTATTATCATTGTGCCGGACGGAGAAACGCAGAAAAGTTCTTTTTGCGAAGACTGCGTTTGAGCATCCGCAAACCGGATTACAGTCGTATCCAAAAATACTGTAATCTTTGATTTTATTACGCGGTTAATAAAACGCTCTGCAAACTCGGGGCCTGTAAGCTCTTCTTTAAATTCATGAAGGCCGAATCCGTTATGGATGCATTGCATTAATATTCCGCCAAGGTGATCTTCCCTTTCAATTATTGCGCAGGAAAAACCTTCCGCTTCCAGTTCAAGCGCCGCTGCCATTCCCGCTGCGCCGCCGCCGATTACTACAGCGTCATATTGCAGATTTTTCATAAGCCGGCCGCCAGTACCCGGCTTTTTGCGCCGTGTTTTGTAACTTCATCATATGATAAACCGGTTTCCCTCATTATGATTTTTATTATTTTATAAGTGCAAAAACCGCCCTGGCAGCGCCCCATCTGCGCTCGGGTAAAGTACTTTATTCCGTCTAAGGTAAGGTGCCCCAGCCGGACAGCCTGCACTATTTCAGCTTCGCTGACATTTTCACAGCGGCAGACAAGATTACCCCATGCAGAATCTTTTTCTATAAGGCCGTCCAGTTTGTCTATATCGTCTGCAAGCATATCCCTTGCGCAGGGATGGCTCTCAACGCATGGATCCCATCCGTGTTTTTCTGTTAGCTGCAAATCCATATCAACAAGAATGTTTTTTACATACTCGGCGATTGCAGGGGAAGCCGTAAGCCCGGGGCTTTGAATTCCGGCTACCTGTACAAAGGCCGGCGCTTTCTTCGACGGAGCAATAAAAAAATCATCTTCAAGGCCGGTATGTCCGTCCGGACAGGACTCCAGATACGGGCGAAGCCCCGCAAAGGAAGTAATAACATCGTTTTGGCTAAGAGACGGAATCATGGTTTTTCCGGAAACAAGTATTTGCTCAAGATGTTTTGCAGTAGTAGAAAAATCACCCTTACTTTCAGCCTTGTCTGCGGTTGGGCCGACAAGCACTGTTCCCTCTACTGTCGGAATAACAAGCATTCCCTTGGAAACAGCAGTCGGAACCGGAAACACCACCCTTGACGGGCAGGCCTTTGTAAGCCTGTCCAATAAAAAGTACTCGCCTTTTCTTGCGCCTATTTTAAATATTTCAGCGCCGAATAATTTTGATACTTCGTCCGCAAAAAGCCCTGCAGCATTTATCACATAACGCGCTTTTATTTCCCTGTTTGCGCTGTCATTTATTATCCAGTAATCTCCGTTTCGAACCGCTTTACTTACTTTAAAATCCGTAAACAGTTTTACGCCGTTTTTTAAAGCCGACTCAACAAGCGCAAAAACAAAGCGGTACGGTTCAATAATCCCGCCGCCCGGCGCATAGAGACCGCCGGCAGTATCCGCGGACAACTTGGGTTCGATTTCCAGAATTCTCTGGCGCGAACAGAGTTCCATCCCGATAACTTCGTTCTCTACTCCCTGCAAATATAAATGTTCGACAATTTTCATTTCGTCACGATGAAGGGCGGCGACAATAATCCCGCATCTGCGGAAGGGAAAATTAAGCTCCCGCCTGAGCTGGTCAAACATTAAACTGCCCTGCATTTCAAGGCGCGCTTTTAAATATTTTTTATTATGATGAAAACCGCCGTGTATTATCCCCGAGTTGGCCTTGGAAGTTCCAAATGATACATCGCTGTCTTTTTCGAGAATGGCGGTTTTTATATTATAGACAGAAAGGCGCCTGGCAATATTTGCCCCTGATACTCCGCAGCCAATTACAGCAGCATCAAAAAAAGAATTATCGTCTTCAGAACATAAATCAGGCTTAAATTCCATAATAATATCATATAGCCTAATTTAGTTTTTATCTATATAATTAAATTATGAAACAAATACGAAAGAGGCTCTTTATAGATGTTAGGACAAACGCAAAGGAGCGGGAAAAATTAATAAAGCTTGCTGTAGAAAATGAATGTAATACGCTTGTCTTTTCTTTTAATGACAGTATTTTTAAAGGCAATAACAAAAATCTGAAATACATGAAACTGGCAAGGCATTATGCGCTAAACATTGAAGCGGGAGGACATGATTTGTCTTTGCTGCTGCCGAAGTCCTTATTTTTGTTTAACCGCGATTTATTCAGGATGGAACAGGGAAAACGCAAAATGTCTTTTCACTTTTGTCCGACCAATCCAAAAACTACAGCCATCATTTCAAAACGCGCGCACCGGTTATTCGGCCGTGTTCTGCAGACAGTAACAGTTCCGAGGTTTTTCCACCTTCTTCCTGAAAATAATCATGAATCTACCTGGTGCCAGTGCCCTGCCTGCCGCGCTTTTCGTCCTGCCGAGCAGTATTTAATTGCTGTCAATGCCGCCGCAGATGAACTTGCAAAGTATGATCACGAGGCGCAGCTTTTATATGTCGACTTTGATACCGAACCTGAAGCAGCGCGCGTAAAGCCAAGAAAGAACATGTGCATATGCAGCTACTCAAGGACACCAGCCTTGTAATAGTTTTTTAACTGTAAGCTTGAGTTATCTTATATAATATTGAATGAATGCCTGCCCGCGCGGACAGGCATTTTTTTTTGTTAGCGGCGGCGCTTGGACAATAAGACAAGACGAATTAAGTTTGCAATTGCAGTAAGCGCAGATGCGATATATGTAAGAGCTGCGGCAGTTAAAACTCTTTTTACGCCTTTAAGCTCATCTTCACTAAGGACATTATTACTGCGAAGGATCGCTATAGCCCTGTTGGAAGCATTAAACTCTACAGGCAGTGTAATTAAATAGAAAAGCACAGCTCCGCTGAAAAGAAAAATACCTGCATTTATTAAAATGGGAAAAGAAAGGAAAAGACCTGCTACTGCCAGCATTGGGCCGAACCGCGAACCGATATTCGCCACAGGCACAAGCGTACCGCGCAGAACAAGAGGGCCCCAGCGAGTTGCATGCTGAATAGCGTGTCCCGCTTCATGAGCCGCAACACCGACAGCCGCAATTGACGTAGAACCGTATACGGGCTCCGAAAGGCGCAATTTTTTGTCTTTAGGAGAGTAATGATCGGTAAGCTGGCCGCCTACTGCTTCAAGCTGAACATCATTTATATTATTTGATTTTAACAGAAGCGCTGCGGCATCTACTCCTGTAATGCTTCTGGAGCATAATATTTTTGAATATTTGTTAAAGGTGGATTTAACCATAAATTGCGCTCCCATCGATAAAAGCATTGTAGGTACAACAAGCAATAGATAGTACTGATCAAACATCTGTGGTATTTGCATAATTTACTCCTAATTTTAATCTGAATAAAACTGTTCTTTATTTTTAGTCGTTGGCGGACTTCTGCGTATAGTATACTCCATTTTAGCCGGAGTGGGAACATCACTTATTCTTGCCGCGCGGGAAAGCATCTCTTTTTGAACACGGAAACGTTTTTCTCCTTCTGCAGGAGATAAAAATGCCCACTTGCCTTCGCTGTCCAGAACGGAAGTCTGGCAGTTATCACGAAAATAATCATTGAGGATTTCGATTAATTCCGTACGAAGCCCCTCATCCTGAACCGGAAATAAAATCTCTACGCGCTTTTCCAGATTGCGCAGCATCCAGTCGGCGCTTGCAAGATAAAGCTCTTCCGCGCCGCCGTTTGAAAAGTAGTAAATACGGGAATGTTCAAGATAATGATCTATAACGCTTATTACGCGGATATTTTCCGATACTCCGGCAATCCCGGGAATTAATGTGCATATGCCGCGGATACACAGCGATATTTTTACTCCCGCCTGCGATGCTTCATAAAGAGCTTTTATAATATCAACATCCGTTAATGAATTCATCTTTGCCATGATCTTTGCAGGATACTTGTACCTTGCCCTGTTTGCTTCTCTTTCTATAAGTTCAAGAAAGCGGCGCTTCATCCCCATGGGAGCGATTGTCAGCCTGTTCATTCTCTGAACGGAGGAATAGCCTGTAAGCATATTGAAAATCAGTCCTGCGTCATATGCAATGTCATCGCGGCAGGTAAAAAGGCAGATATCTTCGTAGTATTTTGCTGTTCTGTCGTTGTAGTTGCCGGTAGAAAGATGCACATAACGTTTTACGCGATCATTTTCTCTGCGCAGAACAAGTGATATTTTTGAATGTACTTTAAGATGTGAAAGTCCGTACACGACAATTACGCCTGCTTTTTCCAGCCTGTTCGCCCAGGAAATATTCCGCTCTTCATCAAACCGCGCCTTTAATTCCACAACCGCCGTTACATGCTTTCCGTTTATTGCCGCCTGTTCAAGGGCCCGTACAACCGGCGAAAAAGCGGAAGAGCCTGAGTGCAGACCAATTCCCGGAATTGCGCCGCCTGTTCTGTAAAGCGCTGTTCTAATCGAAATAACCTGGGGATCAGATGCTGCTTCCTGAAAAAAACGGACAACAGGATCAAAGGACTGGTAAGGCAGATGAAGCATTACATCACCCTGGCTTATACGTTCCCAAACAGAAGTCTCCTCATTAAAGTCCGCAGACTTGTATATCTTCCATGGTTTTTCAATCATGTCTTCCAGGCTTGCGACATTTGCCAGCTCCATAAAATCTACAGGGTTTATGGGACCGTCAACTTCATAAAGATAATCGTCTGTAAGCGAAAAACGCCTTGCAAGCTCATCCCTTAATTTATCGCTTCCTGGTGAATATACCATTCTGACAACATCGGCCCTTCCCCTGTCTTCCAGAACCTCAACCATTGCTTCAACATAATCTTCATCCCTTTGTTCATCTACAGAAAAATCCGCATCGCGGTTAATTTTAAACATCATGGTTTCTTTTACGCGGAAACCCGGAAATAGATACGCTCCCCATGTAACAATTACATCTTCCAGCAGGGCAAGCCTGAGTTTTTCATTTTCGTCGTTAGCTGCAACGCTGTCATATTCAGGGAGCCATATAAGCCTGTCAAGAACGCCGGGCAGCGGAACAATAATTTTCAGTTCATCCGTTGTCTTTTCTTCCGCGCTTTGCTCAGAAGGATAAATTTCAAAACCGCTCTGCGCCCCCGGTGTGTTTACAGGCTCATGTTCAAGCAGGAAGGCGGCATTAAGGGAGCGGCTTTCGATAAACGGCATGGGCTTGTCATCTTCCAGCCGCAGCGGCGTAAGAACAGGATATATCTGTCCTACGAAAAACGAATCCAGAAAATCAAGCTGGGGAACAGACCATTCTTCGGGGCGTAAGAGCGACAGGCCGTTTTTTGCCAGCCCCGGAAATATTTCATCGCGCAGGCATTCGTACTGCCTGTTTATTATAGAATGCGCTTTTTTGGAAATTGTTTTTAATTGCTGTTCAGGAGTTAATCCGGAAGGGTCAATAATTTTTCCGGGGTCTGTTTTTAAAAGACGTTTTAATGCGGCGACCCTTACCATAAAAAATTCGTCAAAATTGGAAGTGACAATTGACAAAAAACGCAGTCTTTCCAGCAGAGGCATTTCTTTACGCAGCCCTTCATTCATTACGCGCTCGTTAAAATCAACCCATGAGAGATCGCGCGCTATATAAGGTAATGCGTATTCATTGCTTGTTTCTTCATTACTCATTTATTAATCAGCTCCTTGATCCTAATTCAAAATCACCTTATATCCAAATACATCCTGAAACATCCCGCCTTTTTCTTCAATGCCCATAAGTTCCAGCGAAAGATCGTAGACCTTGCCGACATGAAGAACAACTGTTTCCGGCCGGCGTTCAACTGTAATATTTTTTATCTGCTGCGTATGACCCCGATCAAGCGCATCTGCAACTCTTAATATCGAAGCCATTTTAAATACAAGAACGCGCTCTTCGCGCTGCAGCGTCATAAAATCGATATCAGACTGGGTTGGAGGATCGCCCCTGTGACAGTTAACCACATTCGCAATAATCAAAAGCTCATCCTGATGCAGTCCGAAAATTTCCGAATTGGCGATAATGTACTGTCCGTGTTTTTGATGCCCTGATGTTTTTATATAGGTTCCGATGTCGTGTAAAATAGCTGCTGTTTCCAGCATGATGCGGTGACGGCGGTTCATACCGTGCTCTTTTACAAGCGCATCAAAAATTGTCATGCAATGATCCGCAACATGGCGGCCGTGAGCTTCGTCAAAATGGTATTTCCGCCCGAGGTTTACAGCGGATGCAATAATCTGCGAAAAGAATTCATTCTGCAAGGACGAATCAACGCCGGAGACAAGATCAATAAGATAACCGTCACGGATTGTTACAAGCGGAACAGCGACATGTGCGGCTCCCGTACGTTCCATAAAAAGTTTAAGCACAAGAAGGCCCGGAACAAGCCCCTCGGCATCAGCATAGGAAATTCCAAATTGATGTATGCAGTCTTCTATGCTGTAATTGCGCAGCGTTCCGACAAATTTAAGAAAATCTTCGCGTTCTATAATACTGCAATTTTCGTTCAGTTCCTTTCCAACCTTGTTTGCAACAAGACGCGCATCTGCGCCGGCGGCAGCCACTGTTCTGACATGGGCAAGATCCATCTGCATATTTAGAAGGCCAAGCGTGTTTCTGATATTTTCATTCAGATAGCGCTCATATAAAATACCGGTGCCAAACCCGCCGTAACCTGCTGTTGCAAGACGCGACTGCTGATCAATAATAATTGTTCCCATCTTCAAACTGTGAGCCGAAACCATCTGTCCGCGGCGCAGAAGCATGATTTCCGTTGAGCCGCCGCCGATTTCTATTATCATGGAGTTGGCGCGCCAAAAAAGAGGAAGATCCTGCTTTAATGCAAAGCGAACAGCAAGGTACATAAGCCTGTTCTCTTCGATACCTTCAACAATTGAGAGGTTAAAGCCCGTTTCCTGCATAACGCGATCAATAAAAACATCTCTGTTACGCGCAACACGAAGAGCGCTGGTAGCAATAACGTGTATGTTGTTATCTGCAATGCCCCACCCTGCCAGAAGTTCGCGGTAATTCTGCAGGACGGAAAGGCACTCAAGCACCGATTCCCTTGAAAGCACTCCCGAAGTGAACACATCGCGCCCCAGAGAAACCGGACGCGTAGCGCGATCAAGCACCCGCCACTCGCCGTTGGTATAAATTTCAGCGACATGAAGCCTTATACCGGTAGAACCAATTTCAATGATTGCGGTTAACGTGGCATGCTTGTCATTAATCATGGCATTAAAGCTTATCAATAAGAATTGAACATTTCCCGGAAGGAATCGGCAGTGTTTTTTCCTTTACGCCGAGAATGTTGATGGTAAAATAGTAGAGTTTTTCACTCTCCATCTGAATCTCCCAGCCCCTGCCGCTCTTGTTTGAAAGAATTGTAATCATGTTATTTTTAAGCGAAAGATTTTCTACTCCCATTATTTCAAGGCTTGGTATAACCCAATCCACAGTTTTCCGCGGAAGAGATATAGAAAGACCCACTATATTTTCGATGGTTAAACAAATGGTAGAAAGCGCATCATATGTAAGGTACTGAGGACGCGGAAAATGCGTCTTGCCTGTCCATTTTGCAGGTCCTTCTTTCATAGGCAGATACGCTTCCCAAAGATTTCCCCTGTGATGATTGCCGTCAGGGCTCATGGAATCCAGCATAAAATAAACATGCCTGATTGCGCACTCTCTTGCCAAATCCCACCTCTGGTAACGTTCAAGCCCTTTAATAACCATGAAGGTCAAGTACGGAAAAACAGATCCCCTGAAACCTCTGCCCGTTTCATCAAAATCCTTTTCCGATACAGAAAGCGAGGGAAAGGGATGAGGAGTGCCGAAAAACTTTGGGTCTGAAAGTTTCTCTATAATACGTTCGGCTTTTTCTCCATTTGGAATCTCCGCTAATAGGGGCCAGTACCCCGCTATTGTCTTTATTGGAACCTGCTTTTCGTTTTTATTGATATCGTAATAAAAACCATCCGCCGCATTGTACATAAGAGAATTGATTCTTGTTTTTAATGAAAAATACTGACGTTTGTATTTAAAACTTGTTTCCTTGTCGTTTAATATATCCGCAAGAGCAGAGATATAAAGCATGTTGATAGCCATCATTGTATTAAAATCCATGGCATAATATGCGTCTGCGCGGGGAAGGTTTATCATTTCTGTCGCGCAAAAAGGCGTTTTATACAGGCCATTGGGTTTTTTAAATACCGACTCTATCCATGTTGAGTACTTGCATAAAACAGGAAGCACATCCTTTACGCGCTTTTTATTGCCGGATTTATGGTAGATATTAAACTCAGCCCATGCAAAAAGCGGCATTCCAAGCCCTTGGGGGTTGTCTTTATCGACAATTGGCGCACCTGTTACTGTGTCATATGAGTGACGAATGGCCCCATTGGGCTCCTGACGGCTGTAAAACAAATCCAAAGTAGGATGAGCCTGGAAAATTCTGTTGGAATACACCAGAAAAAACGAGGAAAGTATTGCGTCAGCCTGGGTAACTGCCTGTGATCCCGGATATGAGAAGAATTTCCCTTCAATTCCGCTTTTATCGCCGCCGTTTATCCAACAATCCTGTATCCAGGCCCACGTTTTATCATAAATATCAACAAAATCCTGATCATAAAAATGGATCTTGGGAAAATCATGCTTGGTCACCAAAACTCCTTAGAGAAAACAACTACAATCCTATAAATATAATATGATTCTGATTAATTTGCCATTAAATTAAGTGAATTTCCTGAAAATTTTATCCAGAATCAGACTTTCTTTCTACTGTGTTGCATTAATAATTCCGGAAAAAAGTTTAAGCGATGATTTTAAATATGCGTTGAATGGATTTTTTTCATCATTTGCCTCAAACGGAGGAATTAAAAAATCTGCGATTTCCCTAACCTTGCTTTCGTTAAGACGCCGGGTAATTTCATCCAGTTTTTTTATTATTTCATCCTGCTGCGAAGGATCTCCGTTTTGCAAGCATGTCCGGGCAATTTCCGCTCCTTCTGCAGCGGCAGCTCTTATTTTTTTAATTTCGCTTTCCAAAACAGAAACGGCATCTTCATAACGCCTGTTCCTTTCGCGTTTCTCCGCCGGATCGTTAAACCTTGATTCTATTTGCGTAAATAAGGATTGTATGCAGCTATTAATCTCATCCCGGCGATTCGGCAAAGATAGAAATTTTTCAATGTCCGCAGTTTGAAGACCCGCAATGGCCAAGCCTGCGGGGAAAAAAATGCTGTTCTGCACTTGTCTGTTCTGCCTGAATTGATGTTCAAACCAGGCAGCGTAAAGGGATAGCCTGCGATCGGTTAAAACTTTTCCGCCGTCAAATGAACGCGATTTAAACGGAATGCCGTCCTGAAGGGTGCGTACTACCCATTTTTCAACAGGGTTAAAACGGTTTGATTGTGAATTGGAAATGTCCTCAAAGCGCGCGCCCCGGAAATGTGTTTTTAAATCCGGAAAAGCAAGATCCAGTCCTGCGATCCAAATCTCCTGCCCGCCAAGGGAGCGCGCAAAATCCCACGCAGTAGAAGCAACAGATCCACCCGCTCCAAGTCTGCCCTTGGGACAAGTTAGATTTTCAATAAATGCGCCAAGCGGAAAAAGCGAGCTGCAAAGAAATTTATTTTTAAACGGCAGATTCAGCACAGGCGGATAAACGGCGGATTCCGCTATCAGAGCTGTTTTTATGCCGTTTTCATTATGCGGCAGGCAGCGATCGAGATGACGGCAGTTCCAGAATTGGGGATCCACCGCAAGCACAAAATCCGGTTCTACGCCGTTATTGATGAAAAAACGCAGGCTTGTATCTACTGCGACAATAATGCATCTTTCCTGTATGCCGCCTAAAAGCGGTTTTATTTTATCCAGGCTGGGACCTGCGGCGGCAAGAAAAACAGGCAGATTTTTTTCCGCGGCAAGGCCTGCCAAATGCGAAATGCCCGGCAAATCCCTAACCGCGCTCATGTTACGCAAAAGATTGCGCACCCACCTGCGGGCGAACTTTTTGTGCGTTGCTGCGTTTATATCGTCCTTTGCGCCCCAGGCGCGGATTTTATCTTCTGCCGATTTATACCACTGCGCTTCATCCAGTCCCATAAGCGCTTTATTGCGTATAACAGAGGGTTTCTCTTTGGCGGATTGCCATGGTTTTTTTTCAGTGTTCTGCGCGGCATTTTCTCCGGACATTATTTCATTTGCTATTGCAAGCGCATCGGTAATGCCCCCTCCTGTGCCGCCGGCGATAAAAATCACTCTGTTCTCAGTCAGAAAACCGGAAAAATCCCGCAATTCCAGAGCTTTTAAAAGAAGGCTTTTGTTTTTTTCTACGACAATAACCGGCCTGCCGTATTTAGCGGCAGCTTCCGCCGCATAGCCAAGACCAAACCCAAGTATTACTACAGGCCCTTTTTCATTACTAACTGTTTCTGCAAGACGCACTCCTTCGCGCAGTGGATCGCGCGGTGAATGTACATGCATCCCTTTAATGCAAAGAGTTGGATCGCCTGCCGGGGCAGTATCAATTATTATATCTTCCGGCAGAAAATCACCGTCATCCTGTGTGCAAATTTCTTCATACAGTCCCGGATACCGGCTTTGAAGGATCTCTTTGTTTTTTGCCAGAAATGACTTTTGGAATAATTTCATTCCAGTTCCAAGATAATTCTCATGCCGCCTGTTACCGGTGTTCCTGCAGGCGGGCTTTGACGGCGCACCCAGCCGTCGCCGCGGATTTCTACATTTAAATCGTCGCGTAACAGAAGGGGGAGAAGCACTCTTTTTGCAAGGCCGGAAAAATCAGGAACATGGCTTTCAACAGCAGGTAGGCGGCCTGCAGGAATATTTATGGAAGGCGGATGTTCCACCTGAGGATTACGTCCGCGCGGAATGCCAAGATAATCAATTAAGGATTCAGCAGCCTCGCGGATTTTAGGCGCCGCTATTCTGCTGCCGAATATTACGCCCTGGGGTTTTACAATAGCAAGATATAAAATAAGCGAGGGGTTTTCCGATGGCAGAAGCGCGACACAGCTTGCAATAAAGTCGGTGTCCGAATACCTTCTTGTTGCCGGATCGATAATTTGAGCAGTTCCGGTTTTAACGCCAATTGACATATCCTGTATTCCGGCGCGCCAGCCCATAGCTCCTGTAGAAGCGGTATCGGCCATATAAGACCTCATGGCTCTTGCAGTTTCTGCGCCTATTACGCGGCGGCTTTCCCCGTTTTCCCACTCTGTGACATTTCTGCCGTCCGCCGATACAATTCTTGATATAATTTTAGGCGGAACAAGGATACCATCGTTGGCAATTGCGGAAGTTGCCTGAAGTATCTGATATGCAGAAACCGCAATCTCCTGACCGAATGCAATTGTAGGTTTTGAACGATCCGACCAATTTGCACTTGGAACAAGGTAGCCGGCGGTTTCGCCGGGGCTTCCGGCGCCTGTCCTGGAACCAAAACCAAAATTGCTTAACAATTGATGAAACGCACCTGCGCTGATATTGTCCGATGCATAAGCCGCGCCGGCATTACAGGAGTGAATGATTATTTCTTTTGCCGTTACTCTCCCGTGGTTGCCAAGACAGTTTATCGGAGCGCCGCGGGTCTGCGCATAAACGCCGTTGCAGAAAAAAGTTGTATTACCCGAAATGGCGCCAGAATCCATGAGAGCTGCAAGGGAAAAAACCTTAAATGTAGACCCTGGTTCAAATGCCCAAATGGCAGACCGGTTCATACGGCTGTTTGCGTCCGAAGAGCGTATATTATTGGGATCAAAATCAGGCAATGATGCCGAACCAAGTATTTCGCCTGTCCTTGGATCCATCGCAACAAACAACACTGCCTCCGCCTGCGTTTCTTCCATTGCGCTTGCGGCAATCTGCTGTAAAATATGCTGTACATGAGTATCAATCGTTAAATAAATTGATGAACCCTTGCCGTCATTGTCAAGACCTTCAAGAATGTTGTTAAAAGCAAATTCAATGCCTTCAAGCCCTCTGTTTTTGTCTCCGACAAAACCTACAATCTGACTTGCAAGATTTCTTTCCGGATATACCCTGCCGACAATGGGCTGAATCATCACACCTTTTATCTTCTTTTCATCAAGCAGAGCGGCAAGGCGCCTTGCCGTGCTGTCATCGATCTGCCTTCTTAAAAATAAAAAATTGGACTCCGAGGCATTAATCCTGCTGCGGATTTCCTGCGGAGTCATGTCAATAATGGGAGAAATTTCATTTGATAAAACATCAATATCAATAATAGAAGGACGCCAGATACTTACATCGGCAAATCTGATTTGAATGGCAAAATAACGCCCGTTTCTGTCCAGTATCGCGCCGCGCTCTGCAAGGCTTTCCGGCTGACGAAGAGCAGGCGGTGCTTTGCCTCCAAATATCAGAAAGGCATAATGAATTAAAAGATATGCAAGAAACAAGCCAAACAATGAAAAAACTGCAATGTAACGCCGTTTTAAGTTCATTTAATATCCCAATACCTTCCCGATTATATTATCCACAGGCACAGGCCCGTATGCGCGTGAATCATACGATGCAAGGCTGTTATCCCCCTCGGCGTAAAAACTCTTCCTTTCATCTTTAAAAGCAGTACACCGCTTTACTGCCCGTTCTCCCGAAGGCGTATGAAAGACAACAACATCTCCTGCCGCCGGCTGAGCCCAGCGGATCAAATATCCCTGCTGCCGCGGCAGCCGAAACCCGTACCTCAGACGGTTTATAACAAGAACAGTACCGTCATATATAACAGGCTCCATTGAATGCCCGTAAGCAATAATAAAATCAAAAACAAACAGCTTTAAAAAAAGGGCTGCCGCAATTGCCAAAATAACAGGTTTCATCCCTTTCATTCTGAATATTATTATACGATATTAAAACGCAGCATACTACTACATAGCTAATCTTGAATGCCTTTTTTGTCGATATAACAAATATGGCGGCAATTATCGAAAATCAACGGGTCTGTAAAAGGCGAAAAGTATATTCATCAGGATCCGGTAATAAATCGGCATCTTTTAATACTGGATTTATGAGCCAGTTCAAACAACATCCTGTTCAGACAAGAAGAAAAAACTCATCTCCCCTGTTTTCATTCCGGGTTTTCAGCCGGAATACCGTAAAACCGCGGAATACATATAAAAAACCAGTAAGGGAGAAACAGGAATTCAAAAAAGGTACGGGCTCCGGCTTTAGTTTTCCTGTTCCTTCCATTGCCACCCTTGCTGTAATTTCCGGAACCGTTGTAATAGCGCTTGCAGCGTTAAACTGGGAAGGTATCGAAATAAGAACACCGGATATCTATGCATTCGAGCTTGCAAGGGATGAGACCGCAGAGCAGCGAATCATTCAATATGCCTCAACCGGAATAGCAGGTATCAGCCTGGATACGCCGCCCGCCGAACAAACAGCGGTAATTAATGAAGCGGCGGAGATCGATAACCCTCACGGAATGCTTGTTACCTTTGAATGGAGACAGTACAGGGTTAAAAGGGGCGATTCCGTATCCGGTATTGCGCAGAAACACGGGGTATCTGTCGGTGCGATTATCGCTTCAAACGATATAAGCAACGCAAGGAGGCTCCAGGAAGGCGCAATTCTGCGTGTCCCAAATGTTGACGGAATTCCGTATAAGATTCAAAGAGGCGACAGCCTTTCAAGGATAGCAGTATCGTTCAATGTTCCCCTGGAAGTAATCCTGGATATCAATGATATTAAAAGCGACAATATAATACCCGGAGAAACCCTTTTTATCCCTGGCGCCAGAATGAATGATATTGATTTAAGAATGAGCCTGGGAGAGCTATTTATGTTCCCGCTTCCGGGAAGGCGCCATATTACAAGCAATTTTGGCATGCGTAAAGACCCAATCGCAGGCCATTTACAGTTCCACGACGGCGTAGATTTCAGGGCTAATATCGGCACAACAGTTATGGCTTCCCTGGACGGAGTAGTCGAAGTGACAGGTGAAAACTGGCTGTATGGAAAATATATAATTTTAAGACACAGTAACGGTTATAAGACCCTCTACGGACATCTTAACTCTTTTTCGGTTAAACAGGGAGACAGGGTAGCAAGAGGGAGAAAAATCGGAGAATCAGGCAACACCGGCTACAGTACAGGCCCCCATCTGCACTTTGGAGTTTACGGCCGGAACGGTAAAGAAATAAATCCACTTGAACTATTAAATTAATTATGTTATAGTGAGGCAATATGAAAAAATTGTTATTGGTATTACTGGCATTTCTGGCTGTATTTACATATCTACGTACTTTTAATGTTGCAGAAGCTGAAGAGATACATACCGAAGCGCAAAGCGCTGAAGTGTCCCGTTTAGTAAAACCTGTGGAAATTTCACGATAAAATACATTACAATTAGTATATGACACAAAATGATAATTTCGACCGTTCACGGTTAGTAAGACCGGATTCCGCTGCTGTAAAAAGCGCATCAGGTATAAAAACCAGGGAAAAATTCGATTCCTGCACTTTCAGTGATGTTGTTGACAGGGCATTCGAAGGTCTGAAAGAACGGCAGATAAAAAACTCGATTAAACGCATCAAGGAGATGGAGGAACGCCTTTCTGCCCTGGAACATGAGCTGGATGTTTTTCTTGCAGACAGGAAACCATCATGAAGGCCCGTCAGAAATTAAAAATCATTTTTCTTGTTTTTTTTATCATGCCTGCCTTCAATCTTTGGGGCATTAATTTTACAGGGCTAAATGTTTCACATGATGACAAATTTTTATTCAAGGCTGATTTTGAATCGCGGCATGCTCTTTTTGTAACAAGACTTTCCGACATGTCTATAAAACAGTTAACTGCCTTTCCGGAAAAAATGTACCTGACAGAAAACGGCAGAACAATTATCACGCTATGTAAATTCGGAGCGGTTAGAATTCCGGTATCCGGAGGACTTCCCTCTCCGCTTCCGGGGTATCCTTCTTTTTCAGAAGGCGGCATACCTCTTAAAGGGAATCTTCAGGATATAGCGGCTTCCGCTGACGGACGCTGGATTATTCATATCGATCCTACAAGCCATGGATACGGAAATCTGCTTCTTATTGATATTTTAAGCGGCGCAAAACGGGTTATAAGCGAAAGAGTGGAATTGCCCGGCGCTGAATTTCCTGTAAAGTGGAGTCCCGATTCGCGGCTGTTTGTTTATGAAAAAGGAGGCAGGCTTTTTTATTTCCCTATTTTAAGCGATTTGTCGGCCCTTGTTGACGAACGCTTCAGAATGATAGGTTCCGGCGGAATTACATCTGTTTTATGGGGACAGCACGGTGATTTTTATTATTTAACCGGAAATACTTTATATCGCGTAACGAATCCTGAACTTTTTACAAGAACAATTTACGGAGATTTTCTTTCTATCGGCAGAATTGCCGCAGTTCTTCCGTTTCATTTCGATTCCGGCTTTGACCATTTCTGGATCGCGCCGGATTCGCTTTCTGTTTTAATTAACAAGGGCGGCAGAGGCCTTTTTGTGTTTACCTTAGGTGAAAGCAGAAACAGCGCTGCGCCTCTTCCCCACATGCCGGTTCCCTTTGGAGCGGAAAATTTCAATGTTCTCTGGCATTCATCAGGCCTGCTTACGGCGGTTTACTCTCTTCAGGGTGAGACAAGGGTATGGCGCTTTGAAGCCGGCGCAGATACGGTAAAATCACCGGCTGCAGTTAACGCTCCGTCATCACCTAACGCCGCATTGTCTCCGGACGGAACAAGAGCTGTTTTCTGGGGAGAAAACGGGCTTGAACTCTGGGATTATATCAACTGGCGGCTGATTCAAAGACTTGGTTCCGAAGCTGTTCTTTCCTGTACCTGGATCAATAACAGGTTATTAATAGCCGGAAACATAAACTATATAGAAGAAATTAATATTGCAAACCCCTCATATCCGCGCAGAGTGATTTGTATTTCTTCTGCGGCAGAATTTGGTTTTAGCGAAAATACAAGCAGGGAATCACAGATACTTGTAAAAGCCGGGAATGAATGGTTTGCGAGCGACGGAAGAAGTGCATGGACTGCTGTTTCAAACGCACGGCTGCAGCGGGCTTCCCTTTCTTCGGATCGCTTTCGTGTTTTTCTTGATCCTCAAGTTTCAGGGCATTTTAAAAATATCCCAATGATTCGCAGCATGCATTCCACAGGCACTATATCGCTTGTTTCAAGGCATTCTGCCAATAATTCATTTACGCTGGGCCGTCCTGTGCAAATGGCGCTTTGTTTTGATCTCTACGATGATGACACAGGTCTACAGCAGGTCTTGGCAGCTCTTCGCAGCCGCAATATAAGGGCGACATTTTTCATGAACGGAGAATTTATCCGCCGTAATCCGCAGGCTGCCGCCGTTATTGCAAACGCAGGGCATGAGACAGCTTCGCTCTTCTATGCTCCTGTCGATCTTTCTGATACAAGGTACCGGATAACGCGGGAATTTATCGCCGCGGGTCTTGCGCGTAACGAAGATGAGTTCCATCGCGCAACGGGAAAGGAGCTTTCCATTCTCTGGCATCCTCCTTTCTACAGCAGTTCCGGCATGGTAAATGCGGCGGCGGCGGCGGCAGGTTATATAACAGTTGAAAGAAATATTGATCCCGGTGATTATATATCCAGAGAAGATGCATTAAGGCACCATTTACGCCAGGTTCCGTCCGCGGAAATGATCGAACAAATTACAAGAAGAAGAGGAAACGGCGCAGTAGTTCCAATACGCCTTGGGTTACTCCCCGGAGGCAGAGATGAATACCTCTTTCAGCGCATAGATGTACTGCTTGATGCATTACTAAGATCTGGATACGAGATTGTTCCGGTATCTGCAGTTGTCAGATAACATAAAATGTTAGATTCAATTCCCGGTTTACTGAACAGTACATTCCCGGTTCCGGGGCGTTTCAGAAGCGCTCTACCCTCCGGAATTAAAGAACTTTCAGAACTGCTTACAAACCGCAGAGGCTCAAGATCCCTTTCCTATCTTACGCGGCCAAATCTGCTTTCTGCTTATCTTCATTATTTTTTACCGTGGAATTTATACCGTCTTTGCCTTTTATTGCCGGAATTAAACTTTTCCCTTTCTCCGGGCAGTACAATAACAGATTTAGGCTGCGGCCCTCTGACACTTGCATCGGCGCTCTGGATTTCACAGCCGGATCTCCGGAAAATTCCGCTGGAATTTAACTGTATAGACCGCAGCGGCCCTGCGCTTGAAGCAGGAAAAAAGTTTTTTTCCGCTCTTTGCAAAAGCACAAATACGGATATGCAAAATAATATCTGGAAAATAAACCTGATAAAAGAAGATATTGATTTTAGAAAACCAAAAACCGTGAATATAACAATGAAAGCCTCTCTTGTCTGCGCAATAAATATTTTTAACGAGGTTTATGAAAATCTTTCCCATAACAACACGGAAGGATTAAAGCGCATGGCAGCTAACGCCGCTCATTTTATGCATAATATTGCCCTGCCGGACGCTTCCATTCTTACAGTAGAACCCGGCGTTCCGCAATCAGGCAGGTTTATTGCGTTTTTACGTGATGAGTTTATCAGATTAAAAAGACTTGCGCTTGCGCCGTGTACCCACTCTCTTGACTGTCCGTTGGGAAACAAAAAGTGGTGCCATTTCGCTTTTGAAACATTTGACGCCCCAAAAGAACTGCAGCGTCTTTCTGCCGCGGCAAAACTTCCCAAAGAAAGGCTTGTTTTCAGTTTTATATTAGCCGGTGCTTCTATTACGCCAAAAACGGCGCTCAATCCTGAGAATGAATCCAAATCCTGCGCAATCCGCGTTATATCTGATGCTTTTGCCCTGCCCGGCGGGCGTTTTGGACGTTACGGCTGCTCCGCTCAGGGACTTATTCTGCTGACAGGCGATAAAAACCATATAGATAAATTATCTGCGCTTGATATTGTTTTAAACAGCGTCTTTAACGGACATCATGATGCAAAAAGCGGCGCTCAAATCAGAGAGGTAAAATGAAATCACAATCACTTTTTTCCAGCATGCATACTCATACCTGTTTTTGCGACGGCAAAGATGATGTAGAAACAATGTGCCGTACAGCATACGAAAGAAAACTTTATGCCATCGGATTCAGCGCGCATGCTCCCATAGAAAAACAGATCGGAAGTGAAAGTCACTGGAATATAAAAGATGAACGCGTTAATGATTATGTTGCGGAAGTGCTGTCGGCCAAAGAACGCTGGCGAGGAAAATTGAATGTTTTTCTTGGATATGAAGCGGATTATATAAAAAACAGGCGTTCTCCTGCTGATGATGATATAAAAAAACTAAATCTTGACTATATAATCGGCAGCGTTCATTATCTTTTTCCGGAAAATGGAGCCAGGTTTTTTACAGTAGACGGACCAATAGATGAATTTGAAAGAGGACTAAACGAAGGCTATAACGGTGATGCGCAGGCTTTAATGCACAGCTATTATGATGCAATTCTGGAAATGATCGCTATTGGAGGTTTTGAAATACTAGGACATGCCGATTTATTAAAAAAAAATTGCAATGGTAAAAATTATTGGACGCAGGAAACTGAACTTAGCAGACAGAAAGAGATTGCGCGCGCAGCTGCCGGCGCAGGCCTTGTAATAGAAGTTAATACAGGCGGTTTAAACAGAAAAAAAATAAATGATACTTATCCCTCGCTGTCTTTTCTGCGTATTATACGTGAATATGATATTCCGGTAATTATTACATCAGATGCGCACTGCGCAAATCATATAGACGGATGTTATGAAATTGCGTTAAAAACTCTTATTTTAGCTGATTTTAAGGAACATATAATTTTTAACGGGAGGTTAAACGGAAAAGTACTATGGAAAAAAGAAAAACTATAAAAATAAAAAATAATGCTCGACTGTAGGATCAATTTTTATTATATTCTAGTTAAGGAGTTAATATGCCAAAAACAAAACAATCGCCAGGGTCGCTGCTTCTGGATTTTATTGAAATGTATAAAATTAATTGTAACAGACTTTCAAAGGAAATCAGGTGCAGTCAAACCGCGTTAAGGCTAATCAGCCTTGACAAAAGCAGGATTACCACATCCATTGCTGTTCGTCTTGCCAAGTATTTTTCTACTAAACCGGAGTTCTGGTTGTTAGCGCAAATGGAATATGACCTGGAAAAAGCAGCTAACAATAAAACTCTTGCCAAGACGTTAAAGGGTATCATAAAAGCAGAAAAACCCAAACAGTAACAACCTTCAGGTCGGCAAGCGGCGTTTAACTTAACGCTGTTTGCCGACGCCTTTACGCAAACAATGCCGGCTGATGACGCAGCATGAGCAAAAAGGACTTACGGGCCGGCAAAGCCTTTGACCATAAAGAACAAGAAGATAATTTATTCTTTTCCAGTATTTTAACGGCAATATTTCCCGTAATGTCATTTCCGTTTCTTCGGGACTGCCGCTGCATACCCATCCGCATCTGTTGGTTATACGGTGAACATGAATATCCACGCACATACTGTCAATATTAAATGCTTCCGAAAGCACAAGATTGGCGGTCTTTCTGCCTACTCCGGGGAGAGCAAGCAGCGCATCCATTGATGAAGGGACTTTACCGTCATATTGTTCAAGCAATATGGCTGCAATTTTCTTTAAGGATGCCGCTTTATTGCGGTAAAACCCGGCCGGATAAATCAGTTTAATGATTTTTTCTTCCTGCATTGCAGCTAACAGCTGAGGTTCGCCTGCTTTTTCCAAAAGGCGTCCGGATGCTGCAAGAGTTACTTCGTCTTTTGTACGCAGGCTTAGAATGGTAGAAACAAGCACTGCCCAGGGGTCCCGGCGGTAACGTTCCGCCACTGTTGTTACAGAAGGCTCTTCGCATTTTAAATCATCACGCCATTTTTCCAGAGATATAAAAATCGCATCCCATTTTGGCTTTGTTTTACTCATTATTCTTTTGTTAACAGACACTGGGCAATAACTTCGACCGCTTTTCCCATGCCAACAGTTCCCAGCCCTTCTTTAGTCTTGCCTTTTAAAAATATATTTTCCACCGGTGTTTCAAGCGCTTCTGCAAGAGATTTGCGTATAAGCTCCCTGAATGGAAGTATTTTTGGCTTTTCACAAATAATTACACAGTCAAGATTTACAACTTTCCAGCCGGATTGTTTAACGCGCGCATAAACATTACGCAATAATTCCATTGAATCGGCATCCTTCCACGCCGGATCGGAAGGAGGAAAAAACCCGCCGATATCGCCAAGGGCGCAGGCGCCAAGAAGCGCATCACTTACTGCATGCGCAAGAACATCCCCGTCAGAATGCCCGTCTTCACCTTTTGCAAAAGGAATTTCAACACCGCCGAGCAGAAAACGCCGCCCTCTTTTTAAACGGTGTATGTCGTAACCAAGACCTGTTCGTATCATTAATTACCGCATAACCGGCAGCATTGCAACGCCAGGCAGCGGGCGGACAGCCCTGAAAGATATATATTTGAATGGATGAATATCCAATGCATTCGGATACCATCCGTCAAGCTCACCTGTATCTACAATATTTAAAGCCGGGTTAAAAAATATCGGCAGGACTGTTCCCCTGTTCAGCAGTAATTTTTCAGCTTCGGCAAGAGTTGCAAGACGCGTATCTCCCTCCTCTATCATGGATCTTTCAATTAAATCTTCATAATCAGCATCGTCATAACGGGCATCATTTAAATTTGAATCCCGCCGCCACATTTGCAGGAACGCATAAGGATCGGCAAAATCTCCAATCCATGTGCTGGAACCAACTGTATAACCGTCATCTTTAATTGTTTGAAAATATCTGTCAAAGGGAATAACCTCTACGCGCACATTAAAACCAAGAAGATCTTTCCATGCGTTAGCCATGATGGCGCCGACCCGCGCTGCATCGCGGGAGGGAGTTAACCGTATAACAAGATCCGGCATCCCTTCCAGGCTTGCATACCCCGCTTCCGACATCAGCCTTTTTGCCTCTTCTATATTTGTTTCGGTTATTCCTTCAACTTCCGGATACCCAAGCACGGGAAAAATCAATGTTTCGGCAGGCAGAAAATAATTTCCGCGGATTTCGTTCCAGGGCAGAACAAGAGCCATTGCGCGGCGGACTCTGTAATCACTCCAGGGTTTTTCCGAAGAACGGATAAAATAATAATGTGTTGCAAACATTACATTAACCTGAATGCCTGATCGATCTGTAAGAGCGTCAACATTCACATCGCCGGATATCCAGCGGGCTTCTCCTGAGTTCCATAAATAGGAAGCCTCATCAGAAGTACCTGTAAATTTAATTGTTATCTTGTTAAGCGCAACGCTGCTTCTGTCCCAGTACTGATCGCATTTTTGCATAACAATGCTTTCATTATTCATGGAAATAATACGGAAAGGCCCGTTTGAAACAGGCGGCATCCAGTTTCCCTGGGTTCTCTGCGGCGACCATTCTGTCTTATTCACCATCGAAGGATGTATGGGGCTGAATGAATGATGACAAAGCATAGCAGGAAAGAATGATGCGGGGGAGTTTAATTTTACAACAAGTGTCCTTGTATCAACAGCCCTGATTCCAACCTTGTCAGAATCCCTTTCAATGCCGTTGCGGTAATCCCGCGCGCCTTCAATAACATCGAATAAACTTGAATACGGAGAGTCGCGATGGGGCGCAAGAAGGGAAATCCATGCAGCGCGGAAATCTTCCGCCCGCACAGGATCGCCGTTCCAGAAGCGCGCGTTTCGCCTTATTGTAAATGTCCACTGTGTCTTGTCCTCGGAAATTTCCCATCGCTCAGCCAATGCCGGCACAGGTTCCAGCGTTAGGGGATGATACGAAAAAAGTCCTTCATAAACCGCCGTAAAAATTTGCGCTTCGCTTGCAAAGTAGGATTTGCGGAAATCCAGTTCTATATCATGACGTGAAAATGCAACTGTAAGCTCATCAAGCTTAATGTTCTCCGGCCGCATTTCTGCGATGCCGTCGGTATCTCTGACTTCCTCCGGTTCCTTCTGAACCTGCGGGCTCTGACAGGCAGCCAGCAGCGCACACAGCGCAAAGAGCAGTAAATTTTT
Organism: Treponema sp.; assembly: GCA_009781635.1. Taxonomy (GTDB): domain Bacteria; phylum Spirochaetota; class Spirochaetia; order Treponematales; family Breznakiellaceae; genus WQXQ01. The sequence continues at coordinate 118,209 of WQXU01000002.1, read as the reverse complement.
ATGATTAATCATGAATTAAGTATAATATAATAAAATTATATTATCAACTCTCATGTTTTTACGGCTTCTTATTATTTGCCTGAAGCAATCACGCGGTAATGCGCGCTAGTCAAATCCAGGCCTGATTCGCGGAAACCATTTTGAATATTTTCATACAGCATGGTATAAATCCGCGGCACCTTGCCGACTTCTTTCGTATAACAATTAATCTGATAACACGCATAAAAATCATCCAGTTTTGTCTGAAGCACAAAGGGTTCGGGTTTCTTCTGAACATGCTCTGTCGCAAGAGCCGCATTAATCAGTATATCGTGGATCGTCTGCCACGGCGTTGAATAGCCGAATGTAACTTCCGCAAAAATAATTAAACCTTCCTCGTCTTCATCGGAAGATGTATTGTAATTGATGATATTCGATCCCAAAATAACCAGATTCGGAAATGTTACATACTCATTTTTATGCGTTTTAAGCCGCACTACCATCAGATTTTTTTCTATAACAAAACCGGTTATATCTTTTATATTAACCCGGTCGCCTATCTTGAACGGACGCATATATGTAATAACAAGCCCCGCTACAAGATTGCCGATTGCTGTGGTAGATCCAAGCGAAAAAATAATGCCGATAAAAACAGAAACCCCCTGAAAAGCCCTTGAATCAGAGCCCGGCAAATACGGATATGCAACCGCAACAGTAAAAGCCCACAAAAGCACCTGCAATATTTTATAGGTCGGCGCAGCCCACTCAGTGTAAAATCCGGGAATGACAAGTTTGCCTTTTTCAATATTTACAGCGAAAAATTTAAGAGCTTTTAGCACGTAACGCGTAACAATAACAATAACAATGATCATAAGAATATTGGGAATATTTCCTATTGTGCTCATAACAATATTCTTTACCGGATTTAAAATATAGCCGAATAACACAGATGCAAGATTTTGCGTCGCTTCGAACAAACTGAAAACCATAGGTATTGTAAGAAAGAGCTGAAGGCCTGTGATAACAATTTTCAGCGCCCGCAGAAAAACTTCTATTACTTTAACAATCTGCATGGATGTAAGTATTTTGCGTTTTTTAATCACAAGAGGCTTTATTTTATCTTTGGCTGCATATTCAAGCCTGTTATTCAGCCGTTTAAATAAATACCAGACAAGCTTTATTAAAATTGCCTGCCCTGCAATTATAGCCAGCGCAATACCCAATCTCTGCAGAAAATGCAGTTCGTTTATTAATGGACTTCTAAACTCCGGTATTACAGGACTTGCAGACGTTACAGCATCCGCATCTTTTTCCTCTTCTGTGTTTTCGGTGATTTCTTCGGCGGCAGTTTCCGCCTGTTCCTCAGTATCATTCTGCTCACCGGCAATTAATTCCTGCGAAGTTAAAAAAACAAACGGCGATAATAAAAAAACAACAGTTAAAAAAATTGATAATAATCTCATAAAAATTCCTTTACTCCTTCGTACGCTTTTTTTCCCGGATCAAAAGCAGCTTGCGATTGCGCTTTCAAAAGCATCAAGCACGGGAGGAATAAGCGCTATCGGCTCGCACTTTTTCCATAATTTTTTCAGAGAACCCGGCACCTTGATTGCTTTGCCGGTTGCCTCCTCCGCCATGTTAGGCGATCTGGCAGGATGCCCTGTAGCTAAAACAACTGTATATGTATTCCCGCTCCATTTGCGTTCGTCTGCAATTTTCCGCGCCGCAGCAACAGCGACAGCCGTGTGAGGATCAATGTAGGCGCTGTATTTTTTATAGATATATTCCATTGTTTCAAGAGTCAAGGGATCGTCTATCGATGCCGGGTATACCATATTGCGCATCACGGCGGGAGCCTCATCGTAGAATGACGCAAGACGTTCATAATTAACGGGCATGCTTACATCAAGAGCCGGTGAATTGGTATGCACAAGAGGTTTTGGAATAAACGGCTCGCCGTAAATACAGGAGCCTATTGCATTGTTTGCATTGTTTGCATTCATTGCAGATATGAATCCGTTTACAGGCATGCCGAATTTCCAGGCATAAAGCCCTGCAGTAAGATTTCCGAAATTCCCCGAAGGAACGCTGAAAATTAAATCGCCTGTAAGCCTGTTTTTTAATTGAATAAAAGCATAAAAATAATAAAAAATCTGAGGGAGAAGCCTTCCGGGATTCATCGTATTTGCGCTTGTTACATTGTAGGGAACGGAAAAATCACGATCATTTATCGCTTCGATAACAAGACGCTGACAGTCATCAAATGTTCCTCTTACCTGAATGGGGATAATGTTCCCGCCGTTTTGCGCAAATGCGGAAGGATCAAGCCCGCGGAGTTGCCCTGACGGATATAACAGGACAAGCGAGATTCCCTCTTTACCGCCAAAAGCATGAGCCATACTCACGCCGGTATCGGGCTTTGCAGCGGCCAGAACTAAAAGCGGAGCTTTGGTCCGGCTGCGCTTCCCTCCTTCCTTTATAAACTCCTCGAACATCGCAGACATAAATGCAATGCTAAAATCCTTGAAAACTCCCGTAGGCCCGTTGTAAAGATTGAGCAGCGAGAAACCCTCATCAAGTTCAATTAATTCGGGTTTAAAATTAAAGGCGTTCTTCGCAACTCTGGATGCAGAGACAGAATCAAGCCCGCTTTCCAGAAGCAAAGGCGCTGCCGCCGCTATAAGCTCATTAAAGCTGGTCTTCTCGTCCATTTGCAGAAGAAACTGCCGGAAATCCGCTGCCTGATCGGGCACATAAAGGCCGCCGTCTGCAGGCAGGCAGTTTAATACTGCATCCTTATATGAGACAAGCGGGAGTTTGGACCGAGTGGAGCGAAACTGCATTTAAAATTAACATTATTGCCGCTAGTAACATATGTCAACTGGTTTTTAAATAAGCTTCTTTATTAATTTATTCTATGTTATCAATTAGTATATTATGGTACAATGAAGAATCCAGAGGAGGATTGTTATGGGATTAATTAAAGCGTTAACAGGAGCCGTAGGCGGAGTCCTGGCAGATCAATGGCTTGAGTTCTTTGTCTGCGAAAGCCTGGATGCGAATGTTCTTGCAGCAAAAGGCCAGAAACGAACAAGCAAAAGAAGTTCAAATACCAAGGGAGAAGACAATATTATCTCCAATGGTTCGGGTATTGTAGTTAACAAGGGACAGGCTGCGATAATTGTTGATAACGGACGTATCATGGAATTCTGCTCTGAAGAAGGGCATTATACCTACGATAAATCGAGCGAGTCCAGTATTTTTTACGGAGGCCTGGGCAAGGGCATCATCGGCGCATTAAAAAATATAGATGAACGTTTTAGACACGGCGGAAGCCCCGGAAAAGATCAGCGTATTTATTATTTTAATACAAAGGAAATACTTGGAAACAAGTACGGTACGCCGAATCCTATTCCATATCTTGTTATCGACCCAAATATCAATCTTCGCCTGACAATAAGCCTGCGCGCAAACGGCGAGTACTCATACCGGATGATAAACCCGATATTATTTTACGCAAACGTATGCGGCAATGCTGATGAAGATTATACAAGAGATAAAATCGACAGCCAGCTTAAAAGCGAAATAATTACTGTTCTTGGCCCCTCATTGGCAAAACTGGGAAGCGGAATGGAGTATCACGAAATTTCATTCCATACCGACAAGCTGGCTGAAATTCTTAACGAAGCGCTCAGTAATAAGTGGCGTGATGTCCGCGGTATAGAGATTGTCAATTTTGGAATTACCTGTACAGCTTCAGAAGAAGATGAAAACCGTATAAAGCAGCTTCAGTCTGCAGCAGTAATGCGCGACCCGACCATGGCAGCTGCAACTTTGGTAAACGCCCAGAGCGATGCAATGCGCACTGCAGCGGGGAATGCAGCCGGAGCCATGACAGGCTTTATGGGAATGGGCATGGCAACTCAGGCCGGCGGCATGAATCCGCAGGCGCTTTTCCAGATGGGAGCAGCTCAACCCCAACAGCAGCAGCCTGCACAACAAGCGCCTGTTCAGCAGGCAAGCGGCTGGGCATGCTCGTGCGGCCATGCGGGAAACACAGGCAAGTTCTGCGGCGGGTGCGGAAACCCGGCACCAGCCCTAGGCTGGGCATGCCCATGCGGCCATGCAGGAAACACCGGAAGATTCTGCGCAGAGTGCGGAAAACCGGCGCCGGCTTCAGGCGAATGGACATGCTCATGCGGCCATGCGGGAAACACCGGCAAGTTCTGCGCAGAGTGCGGTAAGTCCAGGGATTAGTTGATGGAAATAAAAGAGTATAAATGTCCCAACTGCGGAGGTGCGGTTAAATTCGACAGCGCAACGCAAAGCATGAAATGCCCCTACTGCGACGCGGAGTTTGAGATACAGGCTCTGGAAGAATACCAGAAAGAAATCTCGCTCCCGGAAAAAGACAAATTTGGATGGGATGAAGACAGCGGGCCAAAGGAATGGGAATCAGATGATTTGAATGAACTGGCTCAGGGTTCCTGTCCTTCCTGCGGAGCTGAACTTTTAGGCGATAAAAACACAACAGCAATGGTTTGCCCCAATTGCGGAAATACTCAGATTGTTTTAAGACGGCTTACAGGAATGTTAAAACCTGATTATCTTATCCCCTTCAAACTGGATAAAAAAACAGCAGTGGAGGCATTAAAAAACTTTTACAAAGACAAGAGGCTCCTTCCTGATTGTTTCAAAAAGGAAAACAAGATTAACAGTATACAGGGCGTTTATCTTCCTTTTTGGCTCTTTGATGCAAAAGCAAGCGGTCATATGCGTTTTAAGGCAACCAAAGTAAAAGCCTGGTTCGACTCAAATTATAACTATATAAAAACCGATCACTATTCAGTCATCAGGGACGGCAGCATGGCATTTGAAAAAGTTCCCGTAGACGGTTCGGAAAAAATGGACAACAACTACATGGATGCCATTGAACCGTTCGAATATGCCGATCTGAAAGATTTTCAAACTGCCTTTCTCTCAGGTTACATTGCGGAGAAGTACGATATTGATGCGGAGAAAAGCAGAGAAAGAGCGGGGCAGAGGATCAAGTCAACTATAGAAACAGAGTTTTCCAAATCCGTTACAGGTTATGCGTCAATTATAAGGGAAAGTTCCACTGTCGATGTTGAAGGCGGGAATGTAAATTACAGTCTGTTTCCGGTTTGGATACTCAATACAAAGTATAAAAAAGAAAATTACATGTTTTTGATGAACGGTCAAACAGGCCGTCTTGTCGGAAAACTGCCTTCCGATCCCGGCAAATCATGGATGTACCGCCTTATGTTTACAGGACTTTTCGGTATTATTCTTACACTTATAATTCAAGCCCTGAGCATATTTATGTAGGAGTCATTAAATGAAAATAAAATGTTATCTGTTAATTGTATTGCTATTTTTAATTATTCCCGCATATGCCCAGGAAACACCGGGACCGCAGCCAAGAGTTATTGACAATGCCGGTCTTTTAAGTTCCGGGCAAAGAGAAAGCCTTCTGCATTATATATCAATTCTTTCTTCACGGTATAACTTTGATCTTGTGATATTGACGGAAAGAAACATTGAACCGCATGCGCCTGCAAATTATGCTGCAGATTTCTTTGAAAGCCTTGGCCCGGCAAGGGATGGCTGTATCTTCCTTCATGTTACAGAAAGCAGGGATTACTTTTTCAGCACAGAAGGAAGGGCGATAAAAGTATTAAACCCTTCTGCATTAAGTAAACTGGAAACAGATGTAATAAGATTTTTAAGAGCGGGAGATAACTACGGAGCATACCATGTCTTTCTTACAAATTGGGAACACTTTCTTGCGTTTGATGCCGTCGGCAGAAAATACAATGTTTTAACCCGGTATAATCTTGTTTTTGTTTCTGTTGCATGGCTGCTTGCTTTTTTAACCGGAGTTATTATTGTTCAAATTTGGAAGTCCGGCATGAATACCGCTCTTGCAAAGACTCATGCCGCTGCCTATGTGGTTTCGGGCAGTCTTGAGTTTAGAGAGAAAAAAGATAATTTCCTTTTTAGTACAATTTCAAGAACAAAGCGGCAGACTGAAAGCAATACTTCCAGCGGCGGAGGCGTCCGCACAAGTTCATCAGGCAGAAGCCACGGCGGCGGCGGAGGCAAATATTAAGGCTTAAAAAAAGTGGCTGTCCAAGATTACTTCTCGGACAGCCACTTTTTTTGTGCATGCCGCACACGGCCGGAACCACGAAACAGGTGGAGGGTTCGAGTCTTCTTCCGGGCAAAAAAGGCGCGCAACCCGAAAGCCGCGCGCCCACCTCACTTTAAACGGTAGCTGCTACCGTTTTGCTAATCCTGCTCTAATCCAGCCAAATATCTATCCCAAAATAGCTGTCACCTGATAACCAGAACCTCATTCCCAAGCCGTTATTAAATCCATCCCATTCATCTTCAACCCCATCAAAATCCACAGTAAAACCTAAACCTTCCAGCCAATTAATAAATTCTTCAACCATGGCCATATCTACGTCGGAAAAATCCATTTCGATATAATCATAATATGACTCAAAATATTCAAGCACGGCATCTCGGGTTTCAAAAAAATCTATGATCATTTCCACAGCTTCTTGTAGTTCGGGATCAATATCGAAATCAAGATCAAGCCAAATATCTACATAAAGCACAGTACCGTCAAGAACGAGCCTAATTCCTATACCTTCAATGATTGCTCTCCATTGATTGGGCTCCAGCTCTTCGAAATAGGAGTCACCCATCATATCAATAAAATTATTAACCATACTAATATTTACATTAGTAAATTTCATTTCTATCCATTCGTAATCATTATCGATTAAATCAAATTCAGCGCCCAAACCTTCAAAAAACCCGCAGACAAATTCAACTGCCCCGCTTAGCAATTCATGCATATCGCCGCCGTCTTCAGGTCTGATGTCAATTTCAATATAACCGCCGCCATAAACCCAAATAGAAATTTCAAAGCCGTGTCCCTGTCCTCGCCAAGATCCTTCACCGGTGATCTTTTTAAAATCAATGCTTACAAGCCATGCGGTAAATAATTCTAATATTTCATTGGATACGCCATTATATCCAATCTCGCAGCCGCCTGTGCTGTAGAGATATTCAAAATTAAATGTTGCTCCTTTATCGTTTAAAAAAACTTTAATTGCATCCATCAATTCTTCAAGATCATAATCCGGTTCATAGTCCGGCGGATCTCCAAACCAGATATTGATTTCAACATCGCCGCCGTGATACACATAGGTATTTATCCTTAAACCATGTCCGAATCCGTGCCATGTTCCATCACCGGGCGGGTACACGGTAAAACCTTCGCTTATCAGCCAAGCGTAGAAATTATTTAACATACTTTGCTGTAAATTCTCAAAAGATATTCCGCACCAATCGCTTCCGCTATCAGTAGATTTAAGATTGGCTCCTTCGAGGGTTAAAAATTCTATAATATCTTCAACCCATGCTTCGATTATTGGATCCAAAACTTCCGGTTCATAATCGTCAAGCCAGATACTGATTGTTATTTCGTTGCCGTCGATGTTAACAAGAATTCCCAAACCGTTTCCGTATCCGCGCCACCGGTCAGATTCAAGAATGTCTCTATTCAAACCTTTGCTTTCTAGCTCGGCAACTAACGCAGTAAAGTCTGAATTAGCAGCATTTTTATATCCTGCTTCGTATCCAACATCTTCATCTACAAGTCCTCTGAGGCAACCCTGCCACTCGATTTCCAGTTCTCTGTTTTTCAAAAATGCGTTTATATCCGCCGCCGCTTGAGCTACAGCCGCTGGAATTTTACTAATTTGAATTACCAGATTGCCTGACGAGATTTCAGCATAAATATAAAAACCATGATCGAATGTTTCCCACCACCAGCTGTCGGATGCAAACTCTTCAAAGCCAAGGTTTCCCAGGAAATTGACCAATTCGTATAAATAAAAAGAAGTCATTCCCGAATACGTCAAGTTAAACTGATAAGGACCAGATTCCTCAAATTCGAGAGTTCTATGGGAAAAAAACTTTTTAATGCTTCTGGCAAGCGACTCTAATGTTAATTCCGGGAACTGGTAATCTGTAAAATCAAAAACTCCAACGGTTGTCATGTTTGAATAGATGTGCGCAACAGTGCTTTTTGTAAAATATTTGCCGAGGGTTTCAAGTTTTATAGTTATAATGTAGAAGCCTGCAGGAAGATAAATACTGCCTATTCGTTCATCATCATAATAGACATGATCATTAAAAGTTTCATCTGTCAGTAAACAAGTAATAAACATTTCTCCTTCAACTACCTTGCCAAAAGGAAAAATTACTTCATACTCGAAAATGCCGTCATCTTCGCCAAAGTACGGAAGTATTTCCAAATCTATGGTGACAGACTGAAAGCTGTTAGACTCTACAGTTACAGTATCAGAACCCTGCGCGACAATATCATCGCCGACTTTTCCAGTAACTATGATAAGCCACTGTCCGTCCGCCAAGCCAGTTACTACCGTGGATATAGAGCCATCGTTCAGAATTATATTGTCACGCTCTTGCTCGTCCTCTCCATTCCAATGAAATTGAATTTCAAAACTGTCAAAATAATCCGCATCCGGTATATTTGGCAATAGCGTTTTTTGCGCAAGACCGCCAAGGTTTATCTCCAATCCTCTGTTTGCCAACGAATCATACTCTCCGGGCGTAAAAGGGTTTGGACATCCGGTTAACATTAAAATCAATGCGGCGCTTATCAGCGCTATGTTAAATAATTTTTTCATTTTTTTCTCCTTATGGTTCTAATGTGACAGATATTTCACTGGAATAAGGCACACCGTTTTTCCGCACAACAATCATTATTTTATATAGTCCAAACGCTCTGTCTTCGGAATAGCCAAGTTCATTTATGGCAAAATTGTATAACTCTTCTACGCCAAACATATAATCGATTTCCGGCTCATCTATATGAGCGTAAAAAACACCATCAACAAATATATCATAAGAATCAAAATCGCCTTCGCCGGTTATGGTGATATGATCATCCGCATTCAGAGAAAGTACGCTGTTATCCTGGTATAACTCCAGATTGTTACCACTAATAACAAAGCTGATGTTTATATCACCCTGGGGACACTCGCAGAGGAGCTCGCCGCATACATCACATATATCGCCGCCTTCATCGCAGGTACAGTCTGCTTCCGGCTCGCCGCATACATCACATATATCGCCGCTTTCGTCACAGGTACAGTCTGCTTCCGGTTCGCCGCATACATCACATATATCGCCGCTTTCGTCACAGGTACAGTCTGCTTCCGGTTCGCCGCATACATCACATGTATCGCCGCCTTCGTCACAGGTACAGTCTGCTTCCGGTTCGCCGCATACATCACATATATCGCCGCTTTCGTCACAGGTACAGTCTGCTTCCGGTTCGCCGCATACATCACATATATCGCCGCTTTCGTCACAGGTACAGTCTGCTTCCGGCTCGCCGCATACATCACAGGGCTCGGGTGGACATTCGCATGGAAGCTCGCCGCATACATCACAGGGTTCGGGCGGACACTCGCATGGAAGCTCGCCGCATACATCACAGGGTTCGGGCGGACATTCGCATGGAAGCTCGCCGCATACATCACAGGGCTCAGTCGGACACTCGCATGGAAGCTCGCCGCAGTCATCACAGGGTTCGGGCGGACACTCGCATGGAAGCTCGCCGCAGTCATCACAGGGTTCGGGCGGACACTCGCATGGAAGCTCGCCGCAGTCGGCGCAAGGCTGCTGGCTGATTGGCGCGCTGCCGCCGTCATTGCACCCTGTCAAAGCCATTGTTATAAACACATAGCCAATTATTGCGATAAGTGCGATAAATAGCCTAAAAAATTTTGTACTTTTCATAAAACCTTCCTTGTGACTTTATTTCATTTTTCAAATAATACATTAATTTTTTAGTCAAAAATGAAAGGTTACCAAAATTTCACATTTAAAACAGAATATGTTAATTGAAAGGCGTGGGTCTTCATTAAATACGCTCAAAAACATAACCTTTGCGGTAGGATGCATCTATTGTATAACCTGAAGGCTCAATTTTTTTTCGTAAATTTGAGATGGTCTTTTTTAATGTACTTATATTATTATTTTCCAATTGCTGATTCCATATATTTCCATAAATGTATTCCGCGCTTAAAACACGCCCCTCGTTTTTAATAAAAATCAGAAGCAGGGAAAATTCTTTAGGCGTAAGCATCATATCAACATCATTTATAAATGCCATGTTTGACACCGTATTTAACTTAAAAGGGTTTAGGATTATTTCTTCAACCCCCTGCCTTTTTTTATTTCCTGCAGAATATTAAGCCGTTTTTGCAAAAAGTCAATTTCGGTTTCCAGAGACATATTTTTTACTTCGATATCACGCATTTTTCTCATTGTAGAAATAAAGACGGCTGTCGCTTTGCATAATGCAAATGACAATACGGTAATTTGAGTAAAATTCGCATCCGAAAACGGCGGTAAAAGCGGAATAAATGAAAAACTATAATATGAGAAATCCCGTATTGCACCGTATAAAAAAATTCCGGCGCCAATTAAAAAAATACTTTTTACAATATCAATTTTGCGAACCTTTATTACAGCTTTTACAAGTATATAAACAATACATAAAAAATAAAAAATCTGGCATATTAAAACTATATGGACAATTAAAAGTATATCTAATACAGCAATAAGAACCGCCAATATCGCCGATACAATATTCAGGATTTTGCAAAAAATATTATGCAAAACTCCCGGGAATAAATAACTGATGATAGCCACTGTTAAAACTGCCGCCACAGGCAAGGAGATATATTCTATCCGCATTGATAAATAACCGGAAAGCCACGGCAGCAGCGAAGCGAATATCCTTGATCCTGTTATTCCCGAGCGGAAAAACCACATCAGGCAAAACAAAGCAAAATACAATGACGGACGGTAACTGTTCATAAAAAAATACATTGAAGCGAAAATAAAGAACATGACAAGATAACAGCCAATTATTATTGATACGGTAAAATCCGCTTGTAAAACGGAATAAGCGTAATTATATTTTCCAATAATCCAATCCTGTGCATCCCTGTTTTTGCCTCTAAGTGAAAAATTGGAAGTTTGCTGAATTATTTCGATTATTCCGTCGACAGCTTGCACTGTAAATGTAACCCTTGATGTAAACGCTGTGCCGTCTTTTAGATCTTTCGCAGGGTTTCCCACATCGTGCAGCCAGATCCCGTTTATAAAAATACGGTCAGCATAATCTGTACTAATTCTTGAAAAAGTGTAATTTCCCTCCGGGACAAGAAGCCTTATCCGGCTTGTCGAAAAATCCGCTTTTTCTGCCGGGAAACCTGCGATACTCTCGTTTTCGCGGGCGGTAAATTCATCCGGAGTCAGTAATACATTCGGGATAAATTCCACAGCACCTGTTAATCGTGCATTGGTTTTATTAAAATCAAAATATCTTAAATCCCATGTTCCGGTTTCATCGCTTTGTACGTTTTCATATCGGCCTGATGAAAGTCCAACCCAAAGACCTGCGCAAATTACAAGGATTATCGGGAGAATAAATAAAGGAAATAAATTTTTGAATTTTTCTTTCATTGGGGTATTGTATCACAAAGCATGCAGAGATCGCAGAGCTGTTATTCTTCCGTTTATCCTGTTATGGGAAATGTAAATTTAAACGTAAGGCCGGATTCTCCGGAATTGACATTAATGGAGCCGTTGTATTCTTTTATAATGTCCCTTACAAGGCTTAATCCTACACCCCGTCCGGCATGGAGGCTGTCGCTGCCTTCTTCGGCTGTAGAAAACTCCGGTGAGAAAATGGATCCCAAAAGAACTTTTTTGTCCACTTTTACGCCGGGGTTTCTTTCCTGAAACTTTTTCTTTATCTTATTCCAGTCAAGACCGCGGCCGTCATCAGAAAATGAAACTTCCGCCTTGCCCTCTACATTCTTAATATTAAATGTTAAAAGTCCCTGGGGATTCTTGTTTTTCCTGATTCTTTCCTCTACTGTTTCAATGCCGTGATAAATGGAATTTCTTACGCATTGGAATAAAATGTCTTTTATTGGTTTACGCAGTTTCGACTCAAGAATGGCCAAATCAATAAGGCCGGCTTTTATTTTTACTTTTTTATGAAGTTCTCCCGACAATTTGTCCACAGCTTTGGACAGAGAACTTGTAAGGATTGTGTCCATCTGATTGGTAGATTTGTATGCGGTGATTTTCTTTGTAATTGCAACATAGGAATCCATTTCCTGCATAAAGGTTTCTATTTTAACGGCAAGACTAAGCATGTCATTTGTAAAAACCCTCTCTTTATTGGAAAGAGCTTTAATGTCATCTTCCAGAACATGAAGTTTATTGGCAAGGCTTTCAAGATCAAGAATAACAGCATTGGACTTAATGGCATGAACATACTGAAAAATTCTTACAACTACTTCTTTTTCCGAGAGGTTTCGGTCTTTTAAAAGTTTATTAATACTATTAAAGTTGGATTCGGTATCTTCTATAAAGTTCTGGAAGACAAGAGGATCAACCTTGATAACATCGAACATGTTCTTCATTTCAATTTCCTGGACTTCTTTTTGAGCCTGAAGTTCATTTTCAATTTCTCTTTCTCTTGATACGTCCTGTATGATTCCTATGATAACAGGGTCCGAATTGGCCTGCTCGATCAACTGGAACCTTGTGTTTAAATATTTTATTTCATCATCAACCTTAAGCTCAAACTCGGAAAGCGGATTGGCGGCTTCCAGAACTTTTGCGGTTTTTTCCTTTGAAAAGACCATAGCAAAATAGCCTTTCATGACCTGAATCTGCCTTGCGTCAAGCGAAGCGCGGATAATATCAAGGAAACTCTTGCCTGTCAAATCCGATTCATAATAGGAAAGAATAGAAATTAATGTGCGTGAATACTGGGGAAGAATAGTCAAATCCTTATCCATGAGGAATATTCCCTGATTAATATTATCCTTCATGGTCTGAACCATGTCTCTTTCCTGGGCAAGCTCTCCCTTAAGTTCGTCTTCCTTGCGATCTTTAAGAATACTTATCCACTCATATATTACAGACAGGCTTGCAATAAGAATGTATGCGCCAATAAACCTTATTCGTATTTCATCACCAGGCACTATACTCGATAATGGGGTAAACATAAATATAACAGAAACAATCAGAACGATTATTGATTCAATAACTCCTACTGTCATCTGACATAAAAAGATAACTATCGGCGGAAACGCAAATATCCATATGGCAGCCCAAAGGCCGTAATCACCCAGATATAACAGATAACAGCAATACGCTCCGAAAACCGTTACCGGAAAAACAGGAACAAATTTCAAAGGTATTTTTGAACGAATCATTATAAGAGCGGCTAAACATAAAAACGCGATTGTAAAGCACATGATAGTTCTGGATATATCTACATAGATTAATGTAATGCCAAGAATTACAAGCGGAAAAGTGGCAACCATGAAAATCCAGTTCATGGTCATGTACCTTACCTGGTCTTTTACATTAGTAAGCTCGTAATAACGTTTACCCAGAAAGATTGAAAGTAATATACTTTTTACTTTGCTTTGTTTTTTCATTTTACTTGTTCTACCGCTACCGAAAGACAGAATTCCTGATCTCCGAATATTTTAAAAGGAATGCAAATAATTCTTGCTTTCTCTGAGGGCCAGACAATGGTATGCGCTTTACCTTTTATAATAGAAGGCATTGATATTTTGATTCTGTGTTTCTTTTCAAAAACATTTTTAACATTTCCGGTGATAATATTTACAATTTCCCCAAGCATGTCGGTAACTTCTCTTTCTACAGAAGTAAACTCCATGCCTGTCAGGATATTTGTAAGTTTAAAAGCGGCCTCTTCTTTCAGTGATATGGCAACAGCTCCATGCGCTTCACCTGAGAGCCCGATGATTCCGGATAAATCCCAAATTGTTTCAAACTCATCCTTTGAAACAAAGTATGCCCTGCCTGCTACTACTTCCGTGTTGCATAAATCACGGAAAACTTCTTCTGTGCCTTCAATAAAAGGCTGAATATACTGTTCCATCTTTCTACCTCGCTAACACCAGAATTTCCTGCACTTTTTCTTTAAATATTTTTGCCTGAACAGGTTTTATCATATAATCGGTGGCTCCGCTTTGAAGAGCTTCGATTACGCTGAATTTTCCTCTTTCTGAAGTAACCATAATAATCGGTAAATCCTTATATTCAGGTTTCTCCCTTACAATTTTTAAAAACTCAATACCGTCCATTCCCGGCATATTCCAGTCCAGGAACACTATCGTTACATTATTTCCTTCCAGTATTTTCAGCGCCTGTTTGCCGTTCTCCGCCTCCAGGCATTGGTGGTTAATTTTCATTTCCGCGAAGGTGTTTTTTACAATATTCCTCATTATTAAGCTGTCGTCAACAACAAGAATTTTTACCATAAACAGATAACCTCTCTTTTTTCTTGTATTATGCTTTAAAAAGTCCTTATTTTTTAAAAAACCAACATAGATTTAGATATTTAATTTATAATACAAAAATGAATAAATGTCAAGCACGATGCTCCTGTCTAACTATCATAAAATTTCCAAATTTTAGAAATTAATTATAAACCTGCCTTTTTCTACATTATAAATTAAATTCATATATGAAATTTTCACCTCATTATTTTCTTCTGTAATTTTCATTGTCTTTGGTATATTGATATATTCCTGCAGTTTTTCCATTTCTTTTATATCTTTGTTTTCCCGGTAATAGATTATTGCATCGGCAACTTTAATTATTTCCTGCTCATATTTTTCTCTTTTCATATTTTTTATTATATTTCTGATAATCGTATAAACGGCAAAAATAACGCTGCCAATTATGATTACTATAACAAGTATAATAATTATTGCGTAACTTTGAATAAACATGATTTCTCCATAATATTTATTTTTTACTTGCGCCCTGACCAATATACCTGTTTAATACATCCATTAATTCGTTAAGATCCAGGGGCTTTCCTATATGCGCATTCATTCCTGCTTCCAGGCACCTGTTAACATCTTCCTTGAAAACGTTAGCTGTCATTGCAACAATAGGAATTTGCGTACTCAAACTTTTATTGCTGCTTTGGGTTTCATCTTCATTTAAAACGGCGCTGTCATGTTTTTTCCGCTCTGCTTCAAATTCTCTTATAATACGCGTGGCATCCAGTCCGTCCATTTGCGGCATTTGCATATCCATCAGGATCATGTCGTACCGCTGAGGAGAAGCAGTGAACATCTTTACCGCTTCTGCGCCGTTCGCCGCGCATTCTATATCAATTTCTGAAGGTTCAAGGAGTGATATTACAATTTCGCGGTTTATTTCCACATCTTCAGCTAACAGAAGGCGGCGGCCCAGAAATGTTTGCGGCTTTTTATCATTTATTTTATTTTCCTCAGACGAAGCTGTCTCCTCTTTTTTTCCTGCGCTGTGTTTTAACTGAACAGTAAAAACAAATGCCGCTCCTTTGCCAAGATCGGATTCTACCCATATACTGCCGCCCATAAGTTCGACAATCCTTTTGCAAATTGCAAGCCCAAGTCCTGTACCGCCGAATTTCCGCGAGGTGCTGGATTCTGCCTGCTCAAAAGAGGAAAACAGGCGCATATTCTGTTCGGAGGAAATACCGATTCCCGTATCCTTTACTTCGATTTTAATTGTGCACATTTCATCCGTATTGCTTTCCAGATGCGCCTTCAGCCAGATTGAACCTTCTTCCGGCGTAAACTTGACGGCATTGGTTAAAAGATTTGTTATAATCTGCGTTAGCCTTTGATCATCACCTGATAAATATCCTGGAATATCTGAATCCAGATAGAGCGTGAAATTCTGCTTTTTTTCTTCTATGCGGAAACTGGTAATGCTTATTGCTTTCTGCAGCATCTTCCCAAAATTAAAATCAACAGCAAGTAACTCAAACTTCCCGGCTTCTATTTTTGACATATCAAGTATATCATTAATTACACCTAACAAATGATTTGATGCGCCCTGTATTTTTTCAAATGAATAGTCTTTCTTTTCCATGCTTGCAGCCGATTTGCCGATTTGCGTCATACCGATAATTGCATTCATAGGCGTGCGCATTTCATGGCTCATGTTGGAAAGAAAATTGCTCTTTGCGCGGCTTGCGGCCTGCGCTTCTTCAAGCGCTTTTTCAAGCTCAATCGCTGTCTCGCGCAAACCAAGGGTTAAATCGTTGCGCAGCATTGCATGGGCGATTAAAAGGCTTCCCGATCTCAATATTGATTCTTCGTTATCAGAAAAAATCCGCTCTCTGTGACAGTCATCGAAACCGACAAAACCCCAGAATTGATCCCGCAGAAAAACCGGCACTACCAGTACAGATAATATTCCCTGAGGCGACAATTGCGCCTGGACAGCAGCATCCATTTCGCGTACCGGGCCGTTTACGCACTGTCCGCCAGAAAGTATCTCTTCCCATCCTGGTATTTTCTCACTATACGGTATGTCTATTGTGTATTTATTTTCCTGCTGCGGCTCCGCGCCTTCCGACCACTCATACAATTGCGTACAGTATAACTTTCCGTCTACGGTATGATTTTTCCAGATATAAACGCGGTCGACCAATAATTCCTCACCCATCATTCCCATGCAGAGCGATAATGCATTTTCAAATCCATCAACTTCAGCCTGAAGCAAAACTGCTGCGGTATTGTTTACCATGTTTAACAATCTGTTCCGGTGCCTGTGCTCATCACGGTTTTTAATTGTCTGTTCATTACGGTTAATCGCATTAACTATCATAAAACTGACAGAGCGGAGTATATTGATTTCCTGATCGGCAAGAACGCGCTCATTATGGCAATCGTCAAAACTCACGTATCCCCAGAAAGATTCCTGCATGTAAATTGGAACGGCAAAAACAGACATCATGCCGTGAGGTTTAAGCCTTATTTGTTCATCTTCAGATAAATTATGCAGCGGGCCGTTTACGCATTCTTCTTTAGAGAATTTCTTTGCCCATCCCGGAATATCGCTGTAGGGAAAAGCAATTTTATTTTCAACGGGATTATGCTGCCGTCCGTAATCATTCTGCCATTCAAAACGCATGGCATAGTGAAGAACGCCGTTTCTCATTTCATTTTGCCAGATATAACCGCGATCAAATCCAAGGCATTGGGAAATTATATTCATACCTTCAAGAACCGATGCTTCAAATGTTTCTTCATCAATTGCGGCAAGAAGTATCCGCGCAGTTGCATTAACCGTATGTAAGAGCTTTTGATGACATTCAGACATTAGTTCAGTATTAGAATTACTTGTCATATTGCTCTCCATCACCTGTCATTCAGCTACCGCTGCACCCTGCCCGAAGCATTGCCGTCTGCAAGTTTTTTTACCTCATCTGCGCTGACAAGATTAAAGTCGCCTTCGATTGTGTGCTTAAGACAGCTTGCGGCTACTGCAAACTCCAGTCCTTCCTGCGCCGGCATACCCTTAAGATTTGCATATATAAGTCCTGCTCCGAAACTGTCGCCGCCGCCGACTCTGTCTACAATGTGAACAGAATACTTTTTGGAGAAATAATAATCATTACCGTCATAGAGCATGGCTCCCCAGTTATTATCGTTAGCTGAAATTGATTCCCTGAGCGTAATTGCAACCTGTTTAAAACCAAAACGTTTTGCAAGAGCGGCGGCAACTTCCTTATAGCCGTCATGGCTGATTTTGCCGCTTGTCACATCACTATCCGGCGCTTTAATTCCAAAAACATCGGATGAGTCTTCCTCGTTTGCAATGCACAGGTTTACATACTCCATAAGCCCGCCCATTACTTCTCCGGCTTTTTCGCGGGTCCAGAGATTGGCCCTGTAATTAAGGTCGCATGAAACTGTAATGCCTTTTTGTTTTGCAGCTTTGCAAGCCGCCATACAGATTGCTGCGGCGGATTCGGAAAGCGCAGGAGTAATCCCCGTAAAATGAAACCATGAAGCTCTGTCAAATATTTTATCCCAGTCAAAGTCAGCCTGCGCGGCAGTTGCAATTGATGAATTGGCGCGGTCATAAATCACCTTTGACGGCCTCTGAGATGCGCCTTTTTCAAGATAATATATTCCTACCCTGCCGCCTCCGCGGATTATAAAGGAAGTATCCACTCCGAATTCCCTCAATTTATTAACAGCGCCCTGCCCTATTTCGTGCTTCGGCAGTTTTGTCACAAAGGCAGCATCGATGCCGTAACCGGCCAGAGAGACTGCAACATTGGCCTCTCCTCCGCCGTAGCTTGCGCCGTATGAAACAGCCTGAACAAAACGAGAATAGCCTTCCGGCGCCAGACGCAGCATTATTTCACCCAGAGTGATAACTTTCATATTAGCTCCTGCAATAAGGGAACTTCCAAAAACTTCAGTTTTAAGAAATTTTACACCCTTTTATTAAATATACATTTTTATTCAAGCTGCACGGGAAGTTTTTTATGATATTCAGTCTTTAAATAATCACTTTTACATCTTAATGCAAATTATTTTAAATAGCAATTTATGATGTCAAGCAAGTCTGTTGATTACATGCCCTCTTGTCAGTATACTGCTGCATATTAAACGGAGGCATACATGAGCAGGACTTTTAAACCGGAAATGATTAAGGGTTTGGCCATTGATCTTGACGGGACTACGCTGCTTCCTGACGGAATTCTGGGCAGCCGGACAAGGGATTGCCTTATAAAACTGTTAAATAAAGGGATGCAGATAATAATTTCTACAGGCAGAGCGATTGAATCGGCTGAAAAATACCGCATCGCAATCGGCGCAGAAGGTCCGATGATTTTTTTTAACGGCGCCGAGGTTGCGGATCTTCCTTCCGGCAAAATACTGTACACAAACTGCATCGGTATGGATGTTGTAGATTTTGGGACCGACATTGCCCGCGAGCTTGATATTCACTATCAGATTTATCTGCCGGCAGGCATTTCACCCGATACCGGAAAAGAGGATCCAAAACAAATACGGGAAACTCTTTTAACGGAAAAATACGGTTCCGAAGCGGAATATTACAAAAACCATACAGGCATTATTCCTGTCTTAAAGGATTTAAAAAAAATCGCGGCTTTTCCCCTTGCAGGCTGTATAAAGGGGATGTTTATAGCCGATCCTTCCCTGCACGATGAAGTACGGCAGAGAATGAAAAACCGTTTCGGCGGTAAAATCAATGTTATGCGCAGTTATCCGACATTTCTGGAAGTAATAAACGCAGGAGTCTCAAAGGGTGAAGGGCTAAAAATAGCCATGGAGCACAGAGGCCTTAAACCTGAGGAAGTCATCGCCTTTGGAGATGAGGAAAACGACGCTCCGATGTTCTCGGTTGCAGGTTTTGCCTGCGCCCCTGAAAATGCACGGGAAAAAATCCGCGAGGCTGCAGATTATGTATACGGCCCCAACACCGAAGAAGGGCTTGCAGTATTTCTGGAGAAAACGTTTTTGAGTTGAAAGTTCCGGAATATGGGTCTGCCCTTGACTGGACATAAAAACTTAAATTTGATACAATCCTTCATTATGATTTTTCCTTTAAAAGACCTTATTGAATACAGTGATAACATGTACGAAGTAACCACAGCAGCCTCACGCAGGGCTTATCAGCTTTCCTCTGTGCTGGAAAAAGATGAAAAAGAGGATTACGACGGTAAAATGGTCGCCCTTGCCGCTCTGCAGGTTTTTACCAAAGAAGTCCAATTCCGGCTGGAAGCTGAATAAAACATTTGGAAGCCGACCAAATTCCGGTACTGGTCCTGTTTGGGCCGACAGCATCCGGTAAAACCGGTATACTCCTTGAACTTTTTAACCTCTTAAATGAATTAAGGGCCGAGGTTGTTTCCGCCGATTCCATGCAGGTTTACCGCGGTATGAATATAGGTACTGCCAAACCATCGGCGCAGCAGAGGGAAAAACTCCCGCATCATTTAATTGATATCCGCGACCCTTCTGAACAATTTAACGCCGGAGACTTTGTGCGCCTTGCCTCTGATGCATGCCGGCAAATTGCATCCCGCGGAAAAATGCCTGTGGTTTCTGGAGGAACGGGGTTCTATTTAAAAAATTTTATAATGGGTTTAAGCGAGGCGCCTCCTTCTGATAAAACAATCCGGGAACAGTTAAAACTTGAGTTAGAGCAAAAGGGCGGCGATGCTCTTATGCAGGAGCTTACTTTATGCGATCCTGTCAGCGCGCAGCGTATCCATGTAAATGACAAGTACCGCATGCTTCGCGCGCTGGAAGTGTACCGCACCTGCGGCAGGCCTCTCTCATCATTTGAAGCCAACTCCTGCAATGCAAAATCAGCCTGCGGTAATTTCCGGTTTATCGTTATCGGGCTTTCACGCCCCAGAGATGAATTATACAGCCGGATTAACATGCGCTGCGCGCAGATGTTTCATGAAGGCCTTGCCGCCGAGGTGCGTTCTCTCTTTGAATCAGGATACACACCAGATGATCCTGGTTTACGCGCAATTGGATACCGGGAATTTTTTATAGAAAATATTGAAGATACCGGCACAGAAAAAAAATGGCGGCTCTCGCATGACACCGACGGAGTGCAGGCATTGATCGCGCAAAACAGCAGGCGTTATGCAAAACGGCAGATCACTTTTTTTGCCGGAATACCGGATGTTAAATGGATAGAATGCGGTAATAATGAAGCCAAGACAGCCGAGCTTATTAAACTGGAAATTAATAATTATAATTTAAGGAAGAATGATGATTAAATCACGTCCTGCCTTTTTAGATAATATTTACCTCCCTGATGTGAAGATTGGGAGGTTTTTAAGCGTTCTTGTGATTTTTGGAATAGCCATTGGTTTGAAACACGGCGTTCAGAATAATTACCTGTCAGAGATAGTTAATATAGATGAGTTTGAACGCGGAGTTGTGGATGCTTTCAGAGAACTTCCCGGACTGTTATTGATATTTATTCTTGCTTTAATGTACAGGTTCGCAGACAGCAAAGTTTTTAAAATAGGCATTGCCCTGATGGCAGGAGGAATGGCTGGCCTCTTGCTTACAAGCAGCAGTGATTTTTTTATGGCAAAATTCATTGTAGTTATTTTTATGGTGCTTTTCAGCACAGGCGAGCATATTATAATGCCGGTACGCAGCACAATTGCAATGGAGCTTGCCAAACGGGAAAAATCCGGAGCGTCATTGGGAATAACTACATCAATCAGTCAGCTTGGCACAATAACAGGACTTCTTCTTGTTACAGGAATTTTTTTTATTCTGGAAAAAACAGGTTATTCCAGAACTGATATTATAGGATACAGAATTGTATTTGGCATAGCCACAGCGTTGATGACAACAGCAGCGCTTGTAGCGGCGGCTCTTAAAGAGACAACCCTTAAAGCTCCAAGACAGCGTTTTTACTTTGCAAAAAAATTTACCAAATACTACATAATGGAAGTTTTTTACGGCTCGCGAAAACAAATATTCCTTACCTTTGCACCTTATGTACTTGTCCGTGAATACAAAACAGATCCTTCGATGATGGCTCTGCTTTTGGCAATTTGTTCTGTTTTTATCATGTTCTGCAGTCCCTTAATAGGCAGGCTCATAGACAAGGTTGGATATAAAAAAGTAATGGTGACAGATACTCTTATTCTTGTTGTTGTCTGTCTCTTGTACGGCTTTTCGCACAGATTATTCAGCCCGGGCATTGCATTCATAGTAATTTGCTGTAATTTTATTCTGGATCAGGTTATCTCTGTTGCAAGTATGGCAAATAACGTATACGTCCAGCGTATTTCTTCGGACAGGGAAGAAATTACCGCTACCCTGTCAACAGGAATTTCTGTTAATCATATTTTCAGCGTAACAATAGCCTTAATAGGCGGATGGATTTGGAAAGTTGCGGGAATTGAAACTCTCTTTACATTGTCCGCTCTTCTTGGATTAATCAGCAGTATTTATGCCGCAATGATTAAGAAAGAAGAAGAAGTTAATCCATTACCTTGATTGCTTTGGAAGGACGTTTGCAAACTAACCGCCGCGCCGCTCTTTGGCAGCTTGCCTTATCTAAAGCGTTACACGATATTGAGGCCAAACTGGCAGGAATTATCAGGATAATTATATATTGACAGAATATTATTTTAAAGTATAATTAAATAATAATGATAATGAAAATACTTTTAACAATTTTGGTGTTTTGCATGATCATATTATTCCCGGCATGTTCACAAAAAAATAATGCAGCAAACGATAATAATGTTGAAGCAGCAACAGAAAGCGTTTTAACTGAATCTACGAATATTACAAACAGCGAAGCAAAAGCTGTAAATACTGAAACAAAATCTGACTTCCCGCAAAAAGTAATAAATCTCCTTCAGTATACTGATTCTGAGCAAAAAGACTATGTTACCCGTTATCTCAGGATATGGGGCTGGTCAGGCAATGGAAAGTTGGCTTATTCTTTTGAAGGTTATATAAACAGTGAATCGTCATATCAAATTGATTTTATTATTTTTGATTTTAATATAAATGAAGTTATCTTTTCATTAAGCGGGGAACCAACATATGATAATGATTATCTTGAAGGCGAAGAATTATTTAATTTGTTAGAAGATCAGATAATTGACGCTTTCAGAACACATGAAATTATAAGACAGGAAACGGAATTTTTGGCATTTCCAATTACAAGAAACAATATTGTTTATGATGTTCAGATTATTGATATTGAATACGGAGAGGACGAGCATTGGATGCTTGGCGAGACTATGTTAAAATATACAGTTTTGGCTACAGTAAACAATGAAAGAAAAGTTATTGGCAACTTCACTCCTTATCGTTGGCTTTTTGATGTACATGTTTGCGGATATTTTTTAAGCCCGTTTGAAAACAGGGCGTTATTGATTATTGCGGAAGATTTAGGGCAGTATCAGCATGGAGGGATGATATACAGGTTTATCAGTTTTGATTTATAGGTAGTTTTTGAATACCGATAAAAATTATTAAGACAGAAGAAAAAAAATGAGTGAGAGTAAAAATTGCTGGAAAAGGTTGTTTCTGAATTAGAGGAACTGTCAAACAATCACAAGGAAGAAGCAGAAGCCGCTTTCCTGGAACAGTTAAAAACATGGGTAAAGGAAAATTCGGAAAGCGAATTACTAAACGACAAAGGAAAGTATTTAAATAAGTTTATCAGAAAAGCAGAAGAATTCTCTTTCGCATGGGATGACCACATATTAGAAAATGTATTTACCTGTGTAGCAGATTGGGCGGATTTGGTAAAAAGGGGCGGAGACGATAACGATGATGATGATGATGATAATGATGAAGATGACTAATATCCCGTATTTTAATGTTCTTATTCTGGTGTAAATAATTTAGAATAAAATTTGCCTACCTTCAGAGTGATACATTTTTTTTATTTATAACAAATATTTTTTAGTTCCAGCGAAGAGCACGCTCGCCGTCCGCTGTGGCGGACTGCGGCGTTCCGTTGCTTGCCCTTCGATTTTTCGCAGAATTCAGGGACGAACAAGCCGGAAGCCGCTGAAGTAGTACGTGTTCCATGGGGAGTCTTTGTCCCGCCGCGCAGAACGAAGGCGCTGCCCGATGCTGGTCCAGCCCCCGCCGCGTATCACACGGAGCGATCCAGAGACCGCTCCTGCGGGATTAGTTTGTGCTCCGGTTGCATAAGCTCCATACCAGTCCCAGCACCATTCCCATACATTTCCATGCATATCATGTAATCCCCATGCGTTTGCCGGATAATTACCTACGGGAGTTGTCGTTCTGCTTATGTTAATAATATAATTTGCCTGACTCGCTGTTACGCTTGCTCCTGTATTATATGCTGTTGTTGTTCCGGCTCTACAGGCGTATTCCCATTCAGCTTCTGTAGGCAATCTATAACCGTTTGTGTTACGATTCCATGTTACATTTAATTCAGCATCTACCGTGTACGCAGGAGTAAGGTTTTCCTGTTCACTTAACCAGTTACAATAAAATATAGCGTCAAAAAAGCTAATCATTACTACCGGATGATTATCTGCCTGACTAATATATGGATTTCTCCAGTTAGCGTCTGCTTTTTGTACCAATTGGCCATTTTCAATAATAAACCCGCCTCCAAGTAATTCAGCAACTGTTTGATTGTTTGCCGCATAGCGGCGGAATTCTCCAACTGTTACAGGATATTTACCAATGCTAAATGAACTAACTGTAACTTCCCTTTGAGTTTCATCACTCTCACGACCTGCTTCATTTACAGAGCTTCCCATAGTAAATGTTCCGCCGTTAATGCGTACCATGTTGTTTTGTTGCGCGGCTAAACCGTATATGATAAAACATGCCATAACAACTAAAAACGTTAATTTTTTCATATTATTTTCCTTTTATCATTTATTAAACCATATTTTAAAATATTTTCAATATGCTCTTTCAATTTTTCATATTGATCATTAGAATCAGAAAAATGCATGATTATTATTCTATATTATGAATAATATCTCAATCGGATATTCAAACTTTTGATTGAAAAACTCTTCCAAAAAAATCTAAAAAGTGATATATTAACGGTAGGAGAATAACAAATGCCGGAAACTGAATTATTGATACGAAAAGCTGAAGCACTACCGACTGCATTATTTCAAGAAGCGGCTAATTACATTGATTATTTATCTCAAAAAGCCCACGCTGCTTATGTTGCTGAAAAACTTGCAGAAGCCGAGCGAGAGATGGCAGAACCTAATGCCAAATGGCTAAAAGAAGAAGAATTCTGGGAAAATGACGATTGATATATAATGCCCTTTTTTCTATCTCAGCTAAAGAAGATAAAAATGAGATAAAAAGGTACCTATCTCAATTTTATCCTGAGACACCAAGGCGATTTACCACAACACTTAAAAAGCAAATTGCTCAATTAAAACAGAATCCATATATGTACCCGGTCTACCAAGAAAACTCTGATTATCGCCGTATGATTGTAGATAATTATATTGTAATGTATAAAATTATTGAGGAAGAGAAAAAAATTGAAATATCCCGTATTTTAAGGGCTTCATGGGATTTGCCAAAATATTTATGATTATTTATTTATACAATACTTTCGCAACTTAAAAGCCTGAGAGCGGCTCAAGTTCCGGTTTTGCTTTTGATCGGCAGCTTCGTTCATTCCCCGCACAAATCTTTCCCTAAAGTATTGGACAATAACGAATTTAACCCATCAACTTGATTGCCTTGGAGGGGCATTTGTCAATGCACTCCATGCATAGATTGCATTTTTCATAATCGATATGCGCGATGTTATCTGCAACTGTGATAGCGCCTTCCTTGCAGATTTTCTGGCACAGATTGCAGCCGAAACAGCCGGCGCGGCAGCTTTCCTTTACCAGCCTTGCCTTGTCCCTTGAATTGCACAAAACGCGGACATTGCTCTTATAAGGCACAATCTCTATCAGGTTTTTCGGGCAGACCTTAACGCATCTTCCGCAGGCGGTGCATCTTTCACCTATAACAATTGCGATACTGTCAACCATTTTAATAGCATTAAACGGACAGGCGTTTTTGCAGCTCTCAAGCCCTATGCAGCTGTAGGTGCATGTTTTGTTTCCGCCTGTGGCAAGCTGTGATGCGGATACGCAGCTTTTTGGTCCGTCATAAATATAATTTCTTTTTATATTGTCGTTTGTCCCGTTGCATTTAATAAAGGCGATTTTCTTGCTTGTAGGAGCCGCGTCAATTCCCATTTCTTTTGCAATTTCAGAAGCGGCTGACGGGCCGCCCGGAGGACAGCCGCGGTAACTTGCCTTGCCCTGTACTACACGCTCTGCAAACACAGTACAGCCCGGATAACCGCAGCCGCCGCAGTTTGCGCCCGGCAGAACATTTATGATCCGATCTACCTGAGGATCAGATTCAACGGCAAATTTTCTGGCAGACAGGCCAAGGATAATTCCAAAGAGAAGCGCAAGCCCTCCAACGCAGATTATCGGAAACAGGATATTTTCCAGCATTAATCCTTCCATCATATCAACCCCATAAATCCCATAAATGCAATACTCATAAGTCCTGCAGAAAACAATGCAAGCGGAAATCCGTTAAAGACTTCGGGAACATCAGGATTGTTTTCATACTTTTCACGAATACCTGCAAGAAGCAGCATGGCAAGCGTAAAACCGGCGCCTGCGCCAAGGCTGTTTACAATTGATTCAACAAACGAATAATTATCCATTGAATATCTGTTTTGTATATTGATAAGCGTTACGCCGAATATCGCGCAGTTAACAGTTATAAGCGGAAGATAGACGCCCAGCATGGCATAAAGCACTTTAAACATTTTTTTCATGAACACTTCTACAAATTGCACAATCGAAGCGATGATTAAAATAAACACAACTGTCCGCAGATATGTTATACCAAGCGGCACCATTACATATTCATAAAAAAGAAATGTAAAAACCGAAGCAAGCGTCATGACAAACATGACAGAAAGCCCCATGCCAAGAGCAGTCTCGGTCTTTTTTGATACGCCGAAATACGGACACATCCCCAAAAACTGAACAAGAACATAGTTGTTTATAAAAACTGCGCTGAAAAGTATAAATAAAAGTTCCATTATTTACCTGCCTTTTTCTTTGCGCCAAGCCTGGAAAACTGAAGATGCTTGCGCACCATAATAATCATTCCAAGCGTAAAAAAAGCTCCTGCCGGCATAATCATGATAAGCATATGCGCATTCTGATCATGCAAAAGCTCAATTCCAAAAATTGAACCGCTTCCAAGCAATTCACGTATCACGCCGACAACAAAGAGGCCTAAAGTAAAACCAAGCCCCATGCCAAGCGCATCAATGATCGATGCAAATAATTTATTTTTGGATGCAAATGATTCCAGGCGCGCAAATAAAATGCAGTTAACAACAATAAGAGGAATAAAAATGCCAAGAGCGGCTGTTATATCGGGAGGCGCATACGCATCCAGTAAAAGCTGAAGAACGGTAACAAAGCCTGCTACAATAATAACAGCTGCGGCAATCCTGACTTCGGTCGGAATCAATTTACGTACAAGTGAAATAGCGGCGCTTGCGCAAATCATCACAGCAGTTGTTGCAAGCCCCATGGTAACTGCGTTAATGGCGGATGTTGTAACAGCTAACAGGGGGCACAATGCCAGTACCTGTACAAATATCGGATTTTTACGATATATACCGTCTCTAAGAAGATCAAAATATTTCATTATTCACCTCTCCTGTCATCTGACATTTGCTTTGCATTACGGTGATACCAATCAATCGCTTCGTTAACTGCCTTTGTTATGGCTCTGGTTGTAATAGTTGCACTTGTTATGGCCTGTATTTCATTTTCACCGGGATTAGATCTTACAACTCCCAGCGGCACAAGTTTTAAACCGTCATAACGGCGGAAAAAATCTTCTTTGACTGCAAGTGCGCCCAATCCCGGCGTCTCTGTGTGCCGGAGTACGCGCATGCCTGTGATTCTTTCATCGGAGCTTGATATTCCCACCATTAGATCTATTTTACCGCTGTACCCCTCCGGAGAAAGCTGCACTACATAGCCGATAAAATTTAAAGCGTCAATGTCAAGATAACATTCAAATACAGCGGTAATGCTGCCTTCTTTATCGATACTTATTTCCCTGTATTCAGAGGCACGCGGCATAACATCTCTTAGCGCTGTCTCCTGTGTTCTGCGTTTTTGTTTTTCTATAGGTTCAAGAGTAAGATTGTACACCAGGCTAAGAGCCGCTACGGTAATCACGGCGGTTATTAAAAGAGTAACAGCCGGCTTAATAATGCTTTTCATGCTGCCTTCCTCCTTCTGTTGCGAACTCCCTTGCCGTAAACGCGCGGCCTTACATATTTATCTATAAGAGGCACAAAAAGATTCATAATGATGATCGCGTAACTTACGCCTTCCGGATAGCCGCCAAAAAACCTTATAAATACTGTCAGAAAACCGCAGCCAATCCCCATAACAATTTTACCGTTAGATGTAATAGGGCTTGTCGCATAATCTGTCGCCATAAAAAAAGCGCCCATTATTAAACCGCCGTTTAACACTTCAAACAGTATATTGTGTCCTGTGAAGAAACCTGTCCTTCCGAAAATAAATGCAAAGAATGCAAAACTTCCTATGTAAAAAAACGGGATGCGCCAGTTTATGATCCTTCTTGCAAGCAAATACACTCCGCCAACTAAAAGCGCTACTGCGCTTGTTTCGCCGACACAGCCGCCTACTTTCCCAATAAGAAGCGCAGTGTAATCGGAGAGCTCCGGAACAAAGAGCGGGTTTTCCTTGATCATCGCAAGATAAGTTGCGCCTGATACAGCGTCGGGAGCCAATGTCCAGTTTGTCATGTGCACAGGGAACGATGCAAGAAGGAAGGCCCTGGCTGCAAGCGCAGGATTAATAAAGTTTGAGCCAAGGCCGCCAAACAATTGCTTGACAACGATAATCGCAAAAAAACTTCCCGCTGCAGGTATCCAGAACGGAACATCCGGCGGAAGGTTAAAACCAAGCAAAAGGCCTGTAATTGCCGCGCTGTAATCATTTATCGTAACAGGTTTTTGCATAACTCTCTGGTACAGATATTCCGCTGCTAATGCGGCAATTACAGCGATTGCTGTTGTGTGCAATGCCTTTACACCGTAATGATAAATAGCCGCGCAAAAAGCGGGAGACAGCGCAATCAGCACATCACGCATTCTTGCTTCTATTGATGCTGTGCCGTACATATGCGGCGGAGAGGAAACGGTCATTATCTGATTTATTACTATTTTCATTTCGGCTCCTGCTTTTTTTGCCTGCTTGCCTGCAGCTTTGCAAGTTCAACTCTTCTGATTGTACGGATTGCCTGCGACAGGCGCCGCTTTGCAGGGCAAATATAGGAACAACTGCCGCACTCGATACAGTCAAGTCCGTTATGTTTTATGAATGCCTCGCTGTTTTCTTTTAAAATATCCGCATTTAATTCCGTCGGTATAAGCCCGGAAGGACAGCGCTCTACACAGCATCCGCAGCGTATGCAGTTTTTTTCCGGAGGAATATACGCTTCATCTTCTGTCAGAAAAATTACGCCTTCCGTTGTTTTTACAATCGGCACATCAGTGTCGAAAATTGCAGTCCCCATCATCGGTCCGCCCACGACAATTTTTGCAGGATTGGATTTATAACCGCCGGCCATCTCTACTAAATCGCTTAGCAATGTGCCTATACGCATTTTATAATTTCCAGGATTCCTTATCGCGCCGCCTGTAAGCGTTACAACCTTGCGCATAAGAGGGCGTCCGCGGATTATTGCGCGGTGTATTGCTATAACAGTATCAACATTGTGAACAATGCATCCAACATCAATCGGGATTCCTCCGGATGGAACTTCTCTTCCTGTTATCGCATCTACAAGCTGTTTCTCGCACCCTTGAGGATACTTAGTTTTAACAACCGCCACTTTTATATCCGGAATGTTTGCGCAATATTCTTTAAGATGTTCTATTGCTTCCGGTTTATTATCTTCGATTGCGATGATTCCCCTTGCGGTTTGTATAACTTTTAAAATTATTTTTAAACCTGTTACAATGCGGCCGGACTCTTCGATCATAATTCTATTGTCAGTTGTAAGATACGGCTCACACTCACAGCCGTTTATTATAACTGTATCGATTTTTTTTTCAGGCGGCGGAGAAAGTTTTACATGCGTCGGAAAACCTGCTCCCCCAAGCCCGACTATTCCCGCTTCGCGGATGATTTTTAAAATTTCCTCTCTCGAAAGATTATCATATCCGTCACGCGGTTTTATATTCTCATGTTCCTCAAACTTGCCGTCATTTTCAATTATTACTGAATTGATAATTGTGCCTGCAATTGTTAAATGCGGACGTATATCTTTAACAATTCCCGATACGCTTGAATGAACGGGCGCGCTTATGAAAGCATCGCTGTCTCCTATTTTTTCTCCGAGCAGCACCCTCTGCCCCTTTTCGACAAGCGGACTATTCGCAGTTCCCATATGCATTAAAAGGGGAAAAACAATTTCACTGCCCTCGGCAGGAAGCAGCGTATTTATGGGAACATCTTCTGTAAACTGTTTTTGCTCTTTTGGGTAGATGCCCCGTTTAAAAGTGAAAATCAGGGCCTTCTTCAGCTTTATCTTCATTTAAACCTCACAACCATGTTTTCTCATAATTAATTTTTTTGGTAAGCCGGATTTTCCGGGCGGTTTGTAATTGATTGTAAGCCGTATTCCGGATTTGTCATTTTGACAAAACGATTCATAACATCGACAGGGAGAGAAAGCGCCAGACACTTTCGGCAAAATCTGGTTGAAAATCCTGAACCCATCTAATTAGTTTACCATTGACTAATAAAAGTGTATAGTAAAAAATGTTGAAATGTATGCCTGACAATGTTACGCAGGATTTCCGGCATTCAATATTTTGCCGGCAGGAGGAATTAACATGCAAAACTTTGAATATTGCAATAAAACAAAAATTATCTTCGGAAGAGGAACTGAAAATCAGGCTGGAAAGGAAACAGCCATTTTTGCCAGGCGGATATTACTGCACCACTCAGGCGGTTCTGCGGTACGCTCAGGCCTTATCGAAAATGTAAAGAACAGTTTAAAAGAGGCCGGTGTCGCCTGGGTTGAGTTAACAGGCGTTCAACCGAATCCGCGCCTTTCGCTTGTTAAGGAAGGCGTCGATATTGTTAAAAATGAAAAACTGGATTTTGTTCTTGCAGTCGGCGGCGGTTCTGCGATTGACTCCGCTAAAGCCATCGCAGCAGGAGCTGTTAATGACGGCGATTTATGGGATTATTTTGAACGCAGGAAAACCCTGCAAGGCGCTCTTCCTGTCGGAACAATTGTTACGATTCCGGCGGCAGGAAGCGAATCAAGCACAAGCTGCGTTATTACCAACGAGGAAGGCCCATGGAAAAGAGGGATGCACTCTGTTTTTAACCGTCCGGTTTTTTCGATTATGAATCCGGAGCTGACATATTCACTGCCCCCTTTTCAAACTGCATGCGGAATAACAGATATGATGGCGCATATAATGGAAAGATATTTTACAAGGGAGCAGCATGTAGAATTTACAGATGAGCTTTGCGAAGGCGCATTAAGGGCAATTATCCGCAATGGCCGTAAAATATTCTCCGGCGGAGAAAATAATTACGATGCAAGAGCGGAAATAATGTGGGCAGGCGCAGTTGCGCATAACGGCATACTGGATACCGGCCGTATCGGAGACTGGGCCAGCCACGCCCTTGATCATGAACTGTCTGCCCTGTTTGACATTGCTCACGGCGCAGGCCTTGCGATTATTTTTCCGGCATGGCTGAAATACAATGTAAATGAAGACAGCTCATTGGAATCTATGTCACGCCTTGCGCGTTTTGCGGTAAAAGTCTGGGGTGTAGACGGCGCTTTTTATGATTACAGGCAGGCTGCGCTGGAAGGAATATTCCGCATGGAAAACTTTTTTAAATCGATCGGCATGCCGACCCGTTTAAAGGATGCAAATATCGATACAAGCCGCATTCCGGAAATGGCAAAACGCGTTGTTCATTTTGGCCCAATTGGCAACTACCGCAAACTTGACTCAAAGGACGCGCAGGCAATTTATAATCTAGCGGCAGAGTAAGCGGATTACACAGCCATTTAATACTATATTGCCAATAATTGCCAAAAACGGTAAAATAGGCATAACAGCCGGCGTGGTGGAATGGCAGACACTGGGGACTTAAAATCCCCTCCTCGTAAGGGGGTATGAGTTCGAGTCTCATCGCCGGCAAAGTGGTAATTCCTCAATTAATAGCTCTCTTATTTACAAAAAGAAGTGTTTACAATCTCATAAAAAACCGTCAATCCGTATAAATCTCCTCATCTTTTATGCCGATAATGAAACGGGGGTGTACCATTAAAAAGCTGCCATTATTCATTATCGCCTTGCTAATTACATCAGCATTATTTGCGCAGGGTGAAGCTACAGTAGGGTTCCATAATTTTGCATGGGGAACCAGCATGGATACGTTTAAAGCCAGAATGGGAAATCCCGTACATACCGATGTATTTAACGGGTTTCAATCATTGATTTATGAAAATGTACAAGTGTCAGGATATCAGGCTTTTATGGTTGCTTTTTTTTCGCGGAGCGGACTTGAAGGCGGAACATATTATTTTGACACTAAAAATATTGATGAACTAAGGCAGTGCTATACCACTTTGCAAGATGAACTTGTATTGAAATACGGCCCTACACTGCTTCACGAGGCCATGCTGCGGGAAGTACGCACCTATGAAACATCCTGGAATTTATCAAACGGATACATCTATTTAAAGGTAAATACCCGCGGCGGCGATCCTGTCACTCTTTGGTACTCATCTCCGTCATTGACAAGAATATTAAACGGCTCCTAGAGTTTACTCTATCGTACCGCCGCCTACAACAATGTCTCCGTCATATATTACTGCTGCCTGCCCTGGAGTGATTGCGCGCTGGGGAAAATCAAATTCAATGTGAAGGCTGTTTTCTCCTGTCTGCTCTGCAACAGCGCTCTGCGCAGTCTGTAAATAACGGGTTTTTACCATTACGCGCATTGGCTTTTTCAGATCATCACAGGCAATTAAATTGATATCTTTTGCGTCAAGCGATTTGCTGTAAAGAGCTTCGTCTGCGGCAAGAGTCACGGTGTTAGCTGCAATTGATTTTGCGGCGACATAGACAGGAGTATTAGCGGCAACTCCAAGCCCGCGCCTCTGGCCTATTGTGTAGCGGATTAGACCCCTGTGCCTGCCAAGGAGCCTTCCTTCAGAATCGATTATATCTCCGGGCAGATATTTTTTCCCTGTATACTCTTCTATAAAGTTGCCATAATTTCCGTCAGGCACAAAGCAAATGTCCTGGCTCTCTGTCTTGTCCGCATTTGCAAATTTCCTGCTTTCGGCAATTTTACGCACTTCATTTTTTGACAAGGCTCCCAGCGGAAAAAAAGATTTTTCAAGCTGCTGCCGGGTAAGGCAGTAAAGCACATAACTTTGATCTTTTTTTTCATCGACCGCTTTTTGAAGAAGGCATCTGCCGTTTGCAGGATCCCTTGTAATACGCGCATAATGGCCTGTAACAAGAATGTCAAAATCAGGCATATAGGCATGCATAAGCTGAAAATTAAATTTTATATTGCGGTTGCATTCTATACAGGGATTGGGTGTTAAGCCCTGTTCGTAGGTTTCTACAAAACGGCGGACAACTTTTTTATCAAACTCATCCGAAAAATCCAATACATAGTGATCCATGCCAAGATTGAAAGCTACATTTCTTGCATCATCCGCTTCATCAGTTTGAAAGCCCGGTATGCGCTTTTTAAAAAGTTTAAGCGTCATGCCGGTGCATTTAAAGCCCTGTTCCAAGCTCAGGGCAGCGGCAACAGAACTGTCAACGCCGCCTGACATTGCGCATACTGCGCGTGTAATTTCAGATTGAGTCCGCTGCTTTTCGCGCATCTCTGGACATTATAAATGAAAATGCAAAACCGGCAAGCACGCATACTATCGAAACAAATATAAAGATACCTTCTCCGATTCCCTTTGGATACAAAATAATAATTGATCCTGTTACAAGTCCCAAAACAGCGCCGTATGTTTCCCTTGGCGCCTTTGCCAGCAGAAAACGTACAAAGGCAGCGCTTAGCAAAAGCCCGATTACTGCACCTAAAATAACCGGTAATATTAAAAGGATATTCATATCGGAAACAGATTTAAGTACAGTGCGGTATAATCCGATTACAAGAAGGACAAATGCGCCGGAAATCCCGGGGATAATCATGGCAGTTGCCGCAAGCGCACCGGCCAATACAAGCAATCCAAAAACTCCGGGGGAAAGTTCTGTGTAAACAACATTTCCTTCTTCCGGTTTTATTACTGCCATAAAAATCATTAAAGCAAGCGCAATAACAAAGCAAATTACAGACAAAACAGAAGGCGGCGCAAATTTTCTTTGCTCCGGATAATCCGGGGATGAGGTCCGGCAAACCTTTGAATAAACAAGGGGAATACTGCCTGCGATAACGCCTATTAAAAACCAGTAAGTAGGAACACTGTAATTATTAAAAAGAATTGTTAATACCTTGCTGGAGAAGAAAATGCCTGCAACGCCTCCTGCCGCCAAAGGAAGCCAAAACATCCATGCTGCAAGTATTTTTTTTACATCCGGTACAATCACGTTTATAAGACGATCATAAACACCGAATACCACCGCCATTGTTGCAACTGAAATCCCCGGTATTACCGCTGTAATACCAAGCGCAAACCCAATTGATGCTAATTTAATAATTCCCATATTATCCTGCTCATTTAATTTTACCAAAGCAAAGACGGGTACGTACCTGATGCCGTCATTTCTTCTATTTTTTTTATTGCATCTTCCCTGTCTTCTTTGTATGTAACTCCGAACCAGTTTGAATTTGCAGGAAGAACTTTTACTTTGATGATTCCCTTTTTAATAAAATAATCTACAGCCTTTGGAATAAAACATTCTTCTTTAATCTTTCCCTTCACATCCGCCGCGAAGGCATTCAGAAAATCTGTAAAATATTTTTCAAGCTCGGGCAGAAGACAGGGTGAGAACCCCCAGAAATTCATCGATACCGGAGTTTCCGGCGCAAGCTCGCGGATTGAACCGTCTGCGGCAGTATTAAAAATGCGCCCGTCTTTTTCCCCGATAGCGGTAAGTTCATCAACCCCTGTCAGAAAACCATCTTCAACTGCGCATACGCCGCGCGTTACAGTTCCCATCAGGCTGAGTGTTTTCTCCAGCCTGTAAGGAACAATCGAGGACTTGTCTTCTTCGGAGCCTGCAAGATGTTTGCCCATAACGGCGAAGGCTTCCCTTCCGTAAAAATCATCGGCGTTTATAACTGTGAACGGCGCATCAAGTTTGTCTGCCGCGCATAACAGGGCATGTCCTGTTCCCCAGGGTTTTGTACGCCCTGCTTCCTGCGCTGCTTTAAAAATATTCTCAGGGATCAGGCTGTCCAGGTTTTGGAAAGCCAGCTCGCATTTAACCTTCGATCCCATCCGCGCAAGAACAAGTTCACTGAAATCTTTTTCTATATCGCTGCGGATAATAAATACAATTTTTTCAAATCCGCTTTTAACAGCGTCGAATACCGAGTAATCCAGCAAAACTTCGCCGTTCTTTCCGATTTTATCCATCTGTTTAAGTCCGCCGTAACGGCTTCCCATGCCTGCTGCAAGCACAACTAAAATTGGGCCTTTCATCTTTGCTCCTTATCTTTCATATGTATTAATTGAAAAGTTATCATAATTGACAGTATTAATTATTTTCCAGCTGTCATCTATTTCCGGAAAAAAAGTATCGCCTTCATACTGCCCCGGAATTAATGTCAGTTCGATTTTATTTGCAAGGGGCATCGCCTGAGCGTAAACAGATTCTCCGCCGCAGATAAAAACCTTTTCATAACAGACGCAATATTCAATTGCGGCGGATAATGATGAAAATATTTTGACATCCTGCGAATTCTCCGCAGCCATTGTTTTGGAAATAATAATGTTAAGCCGTCCGGGTAATGGTTTTTTCGGAAGCGATTCCCAGGTTTTTCTGCCCATGATACAGGGCCAGCCCATTGTCATCTCTTTAAAGCGCGCAAGGTTTCCCTTGACTGACCAGGGCATTGCATTGTCTTTTCCAATAACTCTGTTTTCCGCCATCGCGGCAATTAAAATAATTTCCTGCATATTACACTGCTATCTCAAATTTTACCGCAGGATGAGGATCGTAGTTCTCGATGACTGTATCGTTGTAATGCCAGTCAAAGATCGACGTAAACTTCTCTGTCTTTATTTGCGGCAGCGCTCTTGGCTCGCGCTCAATCTGCAGGCGAATAGCTTCGATATGGTTAACATAAATGTGCGTATCACCCAAAAAGCCGACAAGCCTGCCCTCGCTTAAATTCGCTTCTTTGGCCAGCAGATGCAGAAGGCAGCCGTAACTTGCAATATTAAACGGCAGCCCCAGGGCAACATCAACAGAACGCTGATTCCAAAGCAGATTTAACCTGCCGTCAATAACCGTTACCTGAAAACAGTAATGACAGGGCGGCAATGCCATACGATGAAGATCGCAGGGGTTCCATGCGCTTACTATCATGCGTCTGTTATCGGGGTCTGTTTTAAGGGTCTGCACAAGTTTCTGCAGCTGATCAATGCCCTGTCCGGAAGGCTGGGCGTTATGCGCTATGTACTGCGCGCCGAAATTGCGCCACTGCCAGCCGTACAGGGGACCCAGTTCCCTTTCGCTCATCATTTTTGCCTTGGTCTCTTCATCATTGCCGTAGGGAACAATATCGGGGCTGCACCATTCATCCCAAATGGAATTTTTTTGTTCTCTTAGCCATTCTTTGTCAGTCATGCCGCGAATAAAAAATTCCAGTTCGGATCTTACCATGCGGAAAGGCACTTTTCTTGTAGTAAGCAGGGGAAAGCCTTCTGACATATCATGCTCAAACATCACTCCGGCAATGGACAGGGCGTCTACACCGGTGCGGTTTGTTTTGCGAAAACCGCAGGAAAGAATTTTTTGAACGATATCAAGGTATGCTTTCATTAATATGTCCTGCCTTTTTTCAAATTACTCAAGTATTGCATTATAGAGGCTTAAAGCTGCTCCCATTAGCGCATGGATGTACGGAGGTTTTCCCATTCCCTTAATTACTTCTTCCGCATCAACAAGGGCAACATCAACATACTCATCCTTATCAAGTTTTTGTTTTCCGGTATCCAGAAGATCTTCTGCAAGAAAAAAATGCACCTTGTTAGACATTATAGCGGGATTGGGAGAAAACTCTCCCAGTTTTTTTATATTTTGCGGCTTATAACCCGTCTCTTCATATAACTCTCTGGCGGCGGCTTCTTCCGGGTTTTCGCCGCCTTCAAAAACGCCGCCGGGGAATTCCAGGCTTAAAGCCTGGGAACCATGCCGCCATTGCCACACCATTAGAAATTTCTTTCCTTCCGCCGTCTTTATAACAGGAATTACAATAGCCCAGTCCTTTGCCTCGATAACTGTAAAGGGAAGAGTCTCATTTTCTTGTTTTGAAACAGGTGATTTGCAATTAGATTCGCAAACAGAAAAAACCTTGCTTTCAAAAACTTGTCTACGGCTTTTTTCTGTCCAGATTAAATGATCTTTATTCAAAATAAACCTCATCCAGCGCCCAAGGATTCAGGTGCCGGACAAGTTACCGGGGAATTATCTGCTGCTCCGAGGATCCCACATTCCCTGACGGGCCTCGCCTCTTATGCTTGGAATTTCCAGAACAAATCCGGGTTCAATTAAATCCGGGTTGTTAGGATCGGGCATCCGGGATCTGTTGGCATTGTAAAGCTCTCTCCATCTCCAGGGATCTCCGTAGACCCATGGGTAGGCTGCAATGTTCCACAGACAATCTTTTTCGTTGGCCCATGTTCTGACTGTATACTGCCTTGGAAGACCTGCTGCCGGCTCACCGCCCATCGTAATTCTGCCGGACTCCAGCCTTGCAAGAATTTCGATTGAGTTAATCGCGTTCGCAATTGATTCATCCCATTCTTCATTTGCATACGCAATCAGGCTGACATCATAAAATCCTTTGCTTTCGTTGTAATCATTGGCATGGCTTGTCTGGATGTCATTGGCGTCCGCCCAATCCAAAAGACGTTTTGCTTCTGCGATCAGCTGAACAGATACATACTCATCAGAAAGCTGCGCATAGCGGATTGCTTCTTCGGCAAAGTTTGCGGAAGCATCGTAATCGCCATACTCAAAAGTTTCCTGAGCAAGCCTTGTCAAACGCAGGCTTTCAACATAAAACTCATTGTTGCTGATAGTCTGCGGAATTGAACTTTCCGCACCGCCAGGAACTGCCGCTGCGAAGAATGTTACGGTCCTGAATACAGGAACTTGTATATCCAGCTCTGTAAAATCATGATCGGCGAATACCGAAACTGCTGCAAACATGGATATAAATAAAACCAGGAATACTTTACGGCTCATCTTGAACCTCCTTCAATTATTCTTTCAGCTTCTACAGCTGATTCACTGCTCTCTCCAATCTTTTCTTCAGCCTGTCTTATTGCTTCTTCCGCTCTTTGGCGTCTTTCCACTGTTTCCTTTCTGGAAATTGCAAACATCGCTTCTGCGTCAATATATGCAAGTCCTGCAGCAGTGAAATTTCTTGCCGCCAGATTTTCTTCTGCGCGGTTAAAAGAAACCTCGGCTTCTCTGTATGTTTCACGGGATGCGACATTGGCTCTTTCCTCAAGAGCAAGCTCTCTTTCTTTGACAGCTCCGTCTCTGCGTACGGAAGCATAGGATGTCCACCCGTTTTCACGCACTATGTTGTAACGAAGCAGGGCTTCCTCTGCATTTGCCGTCGCTGTTTCCCTGTTGCCGGCTTCATAAGCTGTCAGCGCTGATCTTGCAATTTCATCGGCCCTTAAAAAATTCTCAGGGTCATATTCAATAAAACCGCGATCGACGATTTCCTGTCTTGCTGCATATACACGGGAACCCAAATGAAGAGTTTCGTATTCCACCAGCGCTTCATCGGCAAGATCCCTGGCATTATAGTAAGCGCCAGCATCGTATTGCGCCTTTGAAGCAAGAGCTATGTCATCCGCCTTCTTTAAGTATTGCGGAAAAACTCCCGAAAATCCAGAGTGAACAATATGTTCTCTGTGTTCCATAATTTCATCTTCTCTGGCCTGGGCATAAAGCGGAGTTGTTTTCCAAAAAAGAACGTCATATTCATGCGCTACAGCATCAAGAGCTGCGGCTGCCGCTATTACTTCATCATCAGTCGATTCAGGCATTGACCTGGCATGTGAAAATTGAGACTCGACACTTTCCCAGTCGCTTGGAAAATAATCCGGAGCGGTAAAATCAATCCCACGCCTTCT
Organism: Treponema sp.; assembly: GCA_009781635.1. Classification (GTDB taxonomy): domain Bacteria; phylum Spirochaetota; class Spirochaetia; order Treponematales; family Breznakiellaceae; genus WQXQ01. The sequence continues at coordinate 79,264 of WQXU01000002.1, read as the reverse complement.
GGCAGCTTCTGCATTCATTGTAGATACGCCGACTAAATGGGTATACACACCGCTGCTTTCAGGAGCAGTTGCGCCTCCAGCACCGGGAGCATCCGGGGTGGACGCACAGGAAATACATATTAATACAGTTACTGACAGTATTAACAATAGAAAAAAGATATTTTTTTTCATCAGCCCTCCTTATTTAAATTGGGATTTCAATTTCTTCGGTATGAGTATACACTTAAGACATCAGTTTTTCAAGACAGTTTCTTAATTTTTTGATATTTTGTTGATGCGGCTGTTTAAAACATAAGTTTTTAAAAAGCTTGTTTTTTATAGATAACTACAAAAAAAAGTAAAAAGGACTTGTTTTATGGATAATTTTAGTTATGAAATTGTTAAGCATTTCGGTGTTATCTCATCAGAAAAGAGCGGCTGGCAGAAGGAACTGAACCTTGTGTCATGGAGCGGAAGAGCTCCCAAACTCGATGTAAGGGACTGGGCGCCAAACCATGAAAAAATGGGCAAGGGGGTCACCCTGACCGAAGGCGAAGCTGCTGCTTTGGCTGAATTGCTGGTCTTTGCGCTTGCCAAAGAAGGAAATTAATCAGCGTCCTTGCTCATTGAACGCAGAGTTTCCCTTCCCTATAATTTAGAATCAACCCCTATTGCCCAGATTAAGCTAATTTGATAGCTTATAAACAGGTTCAAGTTTGAACTTTTCTATAAATAATTATTTAGGAGAAAGAATATGGCAAAACAGTTGATGTTCAACGAAGAAGCCCGGCGCAAACTGCTTTCCGGTGTTGAGCAGATTTCAAAGGCCGTGAAGGTAACACTTGGTCCCAAAGGACGCAATGTTCTTCTGGACAAGAAATTTGGCGCTCCTACGGTAACCAAGGACGGTGTTTCTGTAGCAAAAGAAGTGGAACTTGCCGATCCTTATGAAAACATGGGCGCTCAGCTTCTTAAAGAAGTCGCAACCAAGACAAATGACGTAGCAGGTGACGGCACCACAACAGCCACCGTATTGGCCTATTCGCTGGTTAAGGAAGGACTTAAATCCGTAGCAGCCGGCATGACCCCGCTTGAACTTAAGCGCGGTATTGATAAAGCGGTAGGAATCGCAGTCGAAGAAATCAAGAAAAATTCCAAAGACATAAAAGATAAGGAAGAAATTTCCCACGTCGCTTCGGTCTCTGCAAATAACGACACCGAAATCGGCAACACTATAGCTGATGCCATGGAAAAAGTCGGCAAAGACGGAGTTATCACAGTTGAAGAATCCAAAACAATGGATACATCCATTGAATTTGTCGAAGGCATGCAGTTTGACCGCGGTTATATTTCCGCATACTTTGTAACAGACCGCGATACAATGACCAGCGTTTATGAAGATGTGTTTATTCTTATCCACGACAAGAAAGTTTCCAGCATGAAGGACATGCTTCCCTTGCTTGAAAAAGTTGCCCAGAGCGGAAAACCGCTTCTTATAATTGCTGAAGACTGCGACGGCGAAGCGCTCTCTACCCTGGTTGTGAACAGCCTGCGCGGAACCCTGCGCACCTGTGCGGTAAAGGCTCCCGGTTTCGGAGACCGCCGCAAAGCCATGCTCGAAGACATTGCCATTCTTACAGGCGGCGAAGTAATATCCGAAGAACTCGGCCTTAAACTTGAGAACACCGATATTACCCAGCTTGGCAAGGCAAAGACTGTAAAAATAGACAAGGACAACACAACGATTATTAACGGCGCCGGAAAACAGAAAGACATTCAGGACAGAATCGCGCAGATTAAGGCTCAGATTGAAGATACCACAAGCGACTACGATCGCGAGAAATTACAGGAAAGGCTTGCGAAACTGGCAGGCGGCGTTGCTGTCATTAATGTCGGCGCCGCAACTGAAGTTGAGCTGAAAGAGAAAAAACACCGCGTAGAAGATGCTCTGTCTGCTACACGCGCAGCCATTGATGAAGGCATTGTTTCCGGCGGCGCAATCACTTTTATCCAGGCAGCTCTTGCATTGGAGAAAGCAGATACAGCCGGCCTTACCGATGATGAAAAAGTCGGCTTTAAAATCGTTAAGCGCGCGCTTGAAGAGCCAATCCGCCAAATCGCAGAAAATGCCGGCCTTGACGGTGCGGTTATCGCAGATCAGGCCAGAAGAGAAAAGAAAGGCATTGGTTTTGACGCAGCAAAAATGGAATGGGTTGACATGATGAAAGCCGGTATTATCGATCCTGCGAAGGTAACGCGTTCCGCTCTTCAGAATGCAGCTTCAATTGCAAGTCTGTTACTCACAACCGAATGCGCCATTACTGACATCCCCGAAAAGAAAGAAGCTCCGGCAATGCCGGGCGGCGGAATGGGCGGCATGGGAGGAATGGATTATTAATCCCTAGGCACAACTTACAGTAATTACAAAGGCGGGCGTAAAAAGCCCGCCTTATTTGTCAGGAGATTTGGAGGATAAAACATGAATATAAAAGAGTTTCAATTATGCGCTTAAGGCTGCTTTTATTTTAACCAAAGCATCTTTAACATGCAGGCGTTCTTTTACTGAATATTTTTCATTGCGGAAAATAACAACAAGAAGGTTCCATATATTTCTGGATGTAATTTTTGTTACGCCAAGGCTGCTTACAACCCATGGAAAAATTTGATTTTCTCTTTGGCCCCACATGCCGATAAACTTTTTCTGATGAAGTCCCTGTAAAAACACATAAAGCAAATTAACAGCCTTGTCGGTGTTTATCGCAGCCAGAGCGTCCAGTGATTTCTTTATTTCTTCATAATCCGGAGATGCGCATATTAAATTATTAATATATGATTTTTCCAGGCTGTCGTAAACGGAATCGTCGGCATATTTAAATTGACAAATAACATCAATGGCTGTTTTCCTCATTTCGCTTAAGCAACTGCTGATTTTATCGCTGTTACTGTTCATATAATTTTCCCAGCCTGTAGCAAGGGCAAACGCCGCGCTCTTGGCTCTGGATGAGTCACAATTGCTTACTGTTTCAACTGATAACATTATTCCATTCCTTAAAGTAATTAACCTGTCAAACGGCCGGTGACTCCTTAAAAAATAATTTACAATAAATAGCGCAACAAATGTGTAACTTATAGTATAAAATCTGTTTAACTTTTTCAATAGTTGAAAATAAGGCCCGGAACGTATAATCTGGATAAATACTATGGAAGAACCGAAGATGCAAAATCCTCAACCTCCACCCCCTCAAACGGCAGCTTCGCTTATCCGTCACGGATCAGCCTTATCACTCCTTACATTTGCATCACGAATTCTCGGGCTTATAAGGGAGATGGTAAAAGCAAGATTTCTTGGAACTACTGCGCTGTCGGATGCTTTTTCTGTGGCTTTCCTGCTTCCGAATTTATTCCGCCGCCTGTTCGCGGAAGGTTCCATCTCGGTTGCCTTTATTCCCACTTTTAAGGAATATCTGCTGGAAGCAAACAGGGAAAAAGTGCGGGAGTTTCTGTCCTGCATGTTCACCTTCCTTACGTTCATTGTAACAATATTTGTTTGCGCGGGAATTCTTGCCGCTCCCCTGCTTGTACGTATTTTCGGGGTAGAAGAATTTGATGAAACTGTTTTTCTTACAAGGATAATGTTTCCGTTCCTTGGATTTATTTCGATTGCAGCCTTGTTTCAGGGAGTTTTAAACAGCCTTCACATTTTTACTCCGTCAGGTTTAGCGCCAATATTATTAAATATTGCTACCATTATTTGCGCCTACGCGCTTAGTCCCTATACCGCAAATCCGGCCCGGGCAATGGCAGCCGGCGTTTTAATCGGCGGTTTTCTTGAAGCTGCAATTCAACTGCCGTTTGTTATAAAAAACGGGCAGACTTTTTTTATCACCGGATTAAAACGCGCTTTTAATAACCCCGGCGTCCGGAAAACGCTGCGCCTTGTTGGTCCTACAATTATAGGGATGGCGGCTTATCAAATAAATGATTTGGTTTCTACAGCCCTGGCAGGAAGAGCCGGCGAAGGAATTGTATCCAGCCTTCAATATTCGCTGCGGCTTCAGGAATTGTTTCTTGGCGTTTTCGCAGTTTCGATTGGTACAGTACTGCTTCCAAACCTTACAGAGTATGCAAAAACTTCCAGATGGGATATTTATAACAAGAGGTTAATTTCTTCCATAAATATAATTGCGCTTATAACAATCCCTGTTACTTTCTTTGCGCTCATGGAAGGACAGAGTTTAATCCGGCTTTTATTTCAAAGCCATAGTTTCGATGAAACTTCAGTTGCTCTTACTATGGCAGCTTTTACATTTCATATGCCTGGCCTTTTATTCATCGCGCTTAACCGCATTATCGCTCCTGCTTTTTATGCGCAAAGCGACACCAAATCTCCCACTCTGGCGGGTATTCTGTCCTTTGCCGTTAATATCAGCCTTGCCTCTGTTTTAGTCGGGCAATTCCGCGGAGCAGGCATCGCCTTTGCCCTGACCGCAGCCAGCGCAGTTAACACGATTCTTCTGATTGTCTTTCTTGGCAGGAACCCAAATATAAAATTAGGTTCTGTAGCAGGCCCTGCCCTGCTTTATATTTTAAAGATACTGATACTTTCTGCCCTTGCAATTATTCCTGTTTATTTTCTCTCTCCTGTGTTACGTGCTATTTTTGCAGGACATGCGCGCATTGTATCTTTCGGCATACCTCTGGCATTATGCGCCATTGTATATATTGCTCTTGGGCTGGTCATGCTGGCGCTTGTAAAAGACAAATACTTTACAGGAATAATAAATATGATCAGAAAAAGAACGTCTGATTAAGGAGTGCAGCATGGCATTAAATATAAAATATAAAAATCTTCCTTCAGTAGTTCTGGCCGGGCGTCCCAATGTGGGAAAATCCACTCTCTTTAACCGGCTGCTGCGGAAACGCAGGGCAATCACAGACCCTACTCCCGGCGTAACGCGCGACCCTGTCGAAGCTGAATGCCTGATTGACGAAAAACCTCTGCGCCTTATCGACACGGGCGGCTTCAAGCTTGCTGACTGCGACAGCATTGACAAACTGGTTGTAGAAAAAACTCTTGAAGCAATTAAAAAAGCAGACCTTGTTGTCCTTTTGCTTGAAGCCGGAGAGATAACAAGCGAAGACGAAGAACTGATAAAAATTCTGCGTCCGTATCATAAAAAATTGATAGTTACAGTTAACAAAACCGAAGGCGGAAGGCATCAGGCAGATGCATGGAATGTTCTTGCATTCGGATTTGAAAAAGTTTTGATGATCTCCGCAGAACACGGCGATAATATCGGAGAACTTCAGCAGGAAATATTAAGGCGTCTTGATTTTTCCAGGGTCGAAGAAATACGGCAAGACAGCGAAGAGAATAAGCTTATCCGCATTGCTCTTTTGGGAAAACCCAATACCGGTAAATCAACTCTTTCAAACCGGCTGATTGGAGCAAACACATCCATCGTAAGCGATATTCCCGGAACAACAAGGGATACTGTCGAAGGCCGCTTCCGCTGGAAGTCCAGAGAATTTATTATTCTTGACACTGCAGGCATCCGGCGGAAGGCAAAGGTGACAGAAAATATAGAATACTATTCTGTGAACCGCGCGATAAAAACAATTAATGACGCTGATATTATTGTATTGATGATAGATGCCGCAGAAGGACTTTCTGATCAAGACAAAAAAATTGCAGCTCTTGCGCATGACAAAGGCAGGGGAATAATTATGGCGCTTAACAAATGGGACACAATGCCTCAGACAAAAAGCGCCTTTAAGACAGCAGAAGATAAAATTCATTTTCAGTTCGGACAGATGGAATATGCGCCGATAATTCCTGTCAGCGCAAAAGAAGGAACAGGCGTAGACAAAATTTTAAGCGCTGCGGTAAAAATGCATGCGCAGCTGAACACCTTTATAGGAACATCCCAGTTGAATCAGGCGCTGGAAAAATGGCTGCAGGAATATCCTCCGCCTTCCGGCCCCAGAACCCGTTTTAAAGTAAAGTATGCCATTCAAAAATCTTCCAGCCCTGTGCATTTTATTTTTTTTACATCACGCACAAGAGCGGTAAGCGATTCATATGTTTCTTATTTAAGAAACAAAATCCGCAAAGATCTTGGATTTTCACTTGTTCCTGTTCTGCTTGAGATAAAAAGTTCTTCTTGACATATCCGCTGCTACAAGCCAAAATAAAATATGAATTCCAATAATGGCAGCGGAAATAAAACTCCTGTTTTTAATCTTGCAAATAAATTAACTCTCTTCAGAATAATGCTTGCTCCTGTGTTCTTTATTATCTATCTTTTACCGCGTTTTTATCCTTCGCTGTTTGCCGCACAGACAGCATGGATAATACCTGCGCTTTGGATTATTTTTATTGTTTCCGAGTTAACTGATTATTTTGACGGCCTTGCAGCCCGTATGCTGAAGCAGACAAGCGATTTCGGAAAACTCTTTGATCCCTTTGCCGATACCCTTGTTCAAATAACCTGCTTTCTCTGTTTTATTATTGACGGCCTTTGGGGTGATAATATAATTCCTCCTATTTTACTTTTACTTGTTATCTACCGCGAGTTTGGCATTCTTTTTATCCGCAATCTGATGTTAAAAAAAGGCATTACTCTTGGCGCGCGCATGGGCGGCAAAATAAAAACTTTCGCCTATATTATTGCGGTAGGCGCAGCCCTGCTCGCCGTCAGTCTTGAAAGGCTTGCTGTTTATGAATCGCTTTTACCGTATGTTAAGACAGGCGCACTTGTTATTTTTATTATATCCGTAGTTATCGCCGTCTTATCTTTTATTGATTATCTTTATATCTATCAAAAAACAAAAAAAGAGCTGCATATTAATGACTAGCGGCAGTCTTTTGGAAAAAATAAATTCAAAAAGCGCTGCGCAAATATTCAGAGAATTATACGGAGAGAACGAAATTGATTCTGCGCGCCGGCGTTACGCAGCGTTAATTCCGGGAACGCAAGACAGTTATTTTCCCAAAACAGAAGAACCTCTGCGCATATTTACAGCTCCGGGAAGAACCGAACTTGCCGGTAATCATACGGATCACAATTGCGGAAAAATCTTGGCTGCATCAATTCAATTGGACTGCATTGCAATTGTACAAAAACGAAATGACAACACGGTATTTTTCCGTTCCGCAGGTTTCCAGGATATAAGTATAAAACTGACGGACTTTTCAGGAGCGCCCGATCTGCAGCCAAAACCAGAGGAAGCAGGAACAGCAAAAGCCCTTATAAGAGGAATTGCCGCAGAGCTGCGCCGCCGCGGCTTTGATACCGGCGGGTTTTCAGCTAACGCCGAATCGGCTGTGCTTCCCGGCTCCGGCCTTTCATCTTCTGCGGCGGTTGAAGTGCTTATAGGCCGCATATTTGACTCGCTTTACGGCAAAGGTTTGAGTGCGCTGGAAATTGCACGTATCGGTCAGATTGCGGAAAATGTCTATTTTGGAAAACCATGCGGATTAATGGATCAGGCAGCCTGCTCCTGCGGCGGCGCTGCGGCCATTGATTTTACGCAGACAGCATTGGATAAAACTCTTGATCCTGTTATTAAACAGATTAATTTTGATATTTCCGCCGCAGGATATATTCTTTGCATAGTTAATACAGGCGGCAGCCATGCTGATCTAACTTCTGAATATGCATCGATACCGGCGGAAATGAAAGCAGTTGCAGCTTTCTTCGGCAAATCAGTTCTTGCAGAATTGGACAGGGAAACTGTCTTTGACAGGGCCGGTGAAGTGCGAAAATCCCTTGGAGACAGGGCCTTGCTCAGAGCGCTTCATTTCTTTGATGAAAACGCCAGAGTAGATGCAATGACAGGGGTTTTGTTAAAAATGGAAAACAATATTGATAAAACAGAAAAAATAAATTTATTTAATTTATACCTGGATTTGGCAAATGAATCGGGAGACTCTTCCTGGAAACTTTTGCAGAATGTATACCCTGCAAATAATCCATCAAGCCAGGGAGTTGCCGCAGCTCTGGCAATAACAAAAGATTTTTTCCGCAGACAAAAACTACGCGGCGCGTGCAGGGTTCACGGCGGCGGTTTTGCCGGCACCATTCAGGTTATTATTCCTGCGGATGCGATGAATGCCTATAACGCCTGCATTGAAAAAATATTCGGCGCCGGAGCTGTAACACCCTTGCGAATCAGGCCCAAAGGCGCAGTGGAACTTGTATTTTAAAATGCGCCTTGAATAACAGAGGCCATAGCTGATATAATTTCCGGCACAAGCCAAGATGGCTCAGTTGGCAGCGCAGTTCACTCGTAATGAACAGGTCGCGGGTTCGATTCCCGCTCTTGGCTATAAATTTATTATTAAGCAACAGAACATTTGAGAAAAGCATCTATAGTTTTACAGGTTCTCTGTACTTTTATAATAAAGGATAGAGCACACAAATAACATGAATGCAGTAAGTTATATAAATGTAACGATTAATATTATCGGCGCTATTATATGCCTGCTTATCCTGTCTTTTCTGGCAGCAAGCGAGCACAGAAAATTAAAACGCAGCCGTATTTTCATCCGTATTATTATTGTCCAAATTGCAGGTTTATTCATAATAATCGCGGATAATATTTTGAACATCAATAATTTTCCGGAAAATATTTATTTAAAAAAGGCGCTGGTTATGTTAATTCCTCTTGGCGGACCGGTCATACTGATGTTTTTCATTGATTTAATTTTAACCATATTTAAAGAGAAAACTGCGGTTTCAAAAGCCGCCGAAATAGCCGGGTACATAGCGACGTTTTTTTGTATTATTAATATCATAAGTACTATTATTTTGCTGTCTTTTGCCATGTACCGCATGACAGCACCAAGCTTCAACCTGGTGTATGACGAGTTCTATAACTGGTTCCTGTTCAGCTATATTCTTTCGATTAGCTGTATGGCTATCGGTACAGGCCTTCTTATAGCGCATAGAAAATTTTTGAGCAGAAGAGAATTCTTAACCCTCTTGTCATACATAGTTCTGCCGGCAGCGGCTGTTTTACTGGAGCTATACTTCTTTAGACTGGCGTTAATCAATTTTTCCATAACGCTTATAGTCTTTCTTTATTACGCAAGTATCCAGAGCGAGTTATCGCAGCAAATTAAACAAAAGGAGCTGGAACTGACAAGAAGCAGTATCGCCATTATGTTTTCGCAGATACAGCCCCACTTTCTGTACAACGCTTTATCTGCCATTGCCCAGCTTTGCGACGAAGACCCGGTTAAAGCAAAAAAGGTAACAGTGGAATTCTCCGCGTACCTGCGGAACAATATGGAATCGTTAAATAATAAGGGTTTGATACATATTGAAAAAGAAATAGATCATGTGAAAGGCTATCTTGATTTAGAGAAGGCTATTTACGGGAATGCGCTGAATGTTATTTATCATATCGAAGCCGGAGACTTTATGCTGCCTCCGCTCACTATTCAACCCATCGTAGAAAACGCAGTTAAGCACGGTATAGGTAAAAAGGAAGGCGGAGGGACATTAACGCTTTCAGTCCGCGAAACAGACAATGAATTTCTTGTAACAGTATTGGACAACGGCGCAGGATATGACAAGGCAAACCTGCATCAGGACAGTCAAAAACATATCGGTATTGAGAATGTAAGGCGAAGGCTCGAAGAGCAATGCGGCGGAACGCTTGAGATTTCCGGTGAAAAAGGGACAGGGACAACAGCTGTGATTAAAATACCAAAAACAAAGCATTAAAACTAATCTGCTTTAAATATATATATTTTTGTTAGCTAGTACAGCTTTGGAACGCTTTACAAAATATATAAAAATAGTTTATATTAAGAAATATGAATAACAAAAAACAAAGTACATTTAAAACCCTGTTTATGGGAAAACGCTATTTTCAGCTTGCAAATGTTAATGATCAGGTAAGATATATGATCATGAATACTATATTCATGATTGCTGTAGTTCCTTTGTTAATATTTGGTATACAAGGGTTGTCTGCAGACTCTACAAGAGCCACGATTAACTTTGCCATATCAATAGCAGCATTAGGGACGCTGATAGCAATGCGTTCGAAGATACCCTTGAAATTCATACCAATACCGACTGTTATAATGTACGGGGCCTACTGCGTATTCCTTCTTTATAACGGCACTTTAAATTTGTGGGTATCAATCTGGCTGTTTACATTCCCGTTAATATCGATTTTTTTATGCAAGATGATCCTGGGAGTAATAAAATCTACTGCGGTTATTATTGCAGCTTCTGTATTGTTATATATGCCGGGGACTGTTGCTTATGAAATGGAAACTGCAATAAAATTCAGGTACATAGCGGGCTATATTTTTATCCTTGCTTTAACAATTGTTTTTGAATATGTCGGCATACTAAAGGATAAAAAAGAAGCAATCCTGAACGCCGAACTAAATAAAGAAAGGGACAACCTGAAAAAAGAAGTGGAAAAGGCAACTGCTGATATTTCCGCTCATTTAGAGAAAGCAACCACAAACGGAGAAAAACTTAATAATGTTATTCAAGAATCTTCCTATGCTTTAAATGTAATTCATGGAAATACCGAGGATACTCTTGCTGAAACCACCACCCAGTTGAAATCTGTTGAACTTACATCAGAACATATTTCACAAATAGTCAAATCCATAAATAATCTTGAAGAAGCGGTTGAATCGCAGGCTTCACATATAAGCACTTCTTCAGCATCTATTGAACAAATGGTTGCAAATATCGAATCTATCCGTTCAATAACAAACGAGATAACTAAGACGGCTGATAACCTGGCTCAGGCATCCGCAACCGGTAATGAAAAAATGAAAAGACTTTCTGTAGAAGTAGAAAACCTGCGTGAAAGAGCTGTAACGCTGCAGGAAGCGAATAAGATAATACAGGATATTTCCGCAAAAACCAATCTTCTTGCCATGAATGCAGCTATCGAAGCAGCTCATGCAGGAGAAAGCGGGAAGGGGTTTGCGGTTGTCTCGGATGAAATACGGAAACTTGCAGAAATTGCCGGGAAGGAATCAAAGCACATTAAAGAAGAAATTAAAAATATGGATATATCCATTAAAAGCATCGGCGGTGTAACAGAAGAGACCGTCAAGTCCATGAATTTGATGTTTAACGAAATAAAAACACTGGACAGCGCCTTTGCTCAAGTTAGTGACGCGATAAAAGAACAGGCGGAAGGCGGCTCTCAAATTCTTACAGCGATTTCCTCAATTAAAAATGAAACCGGAATAGTGCGTACAGGGAGTGAAGATATACAAACGCAGAGCGGCTCAATTTTCAATGAAATGCAGAAATTGCAGCAAATTTCCGGAAACGTTACACAAAAAGTAAAAGAGGTAAATGAAGCCAGCAGGCAGATATCAACAGTTTTGGAAAATGCCAAAGAAATTATTGCTTCTTAAGCATATTTTCATGCAAAATATTTTTTTCAGAAAGAAAATATACGGAAGAACAATCATCTCATTTTTATTAACATTATTTGTATGTTCTCTCGCCATTATTTTCTCAATTCAAAATAAAATGAATATCGAAACGCTGCAAATGGAACGCCTTATCCTTGAAAGCAGTTACAGATTACATGAAGAAATTTCAAAAAAATTATATAAAACAAAAGCATTGGCAGCATTGGTAATTCAGGGAAACGGAGTTGTAAATAATTTTCAGCAGATAGCTGCAGTTATTACATCAGATGAACCTGCTATTGCAAATGTTCTATTGGCTCCCGGCGGCATTGTAACAGATGTCTACCCCAGAGAGGAAAGCAAAGCTGTTATAGGCCTGGATTTTTTTAATGATACTTATGCCGGGAATAAGGAAGCGATACTTGCGCGGGATACTGGCGAGCTTGTAATGGCAGGTCCCTTTATTGTATTGCAGGGGTTTTTGGGACTGGTTGGAAGATACCCTGTATATACAGAAAAAAATAATTTCTGGGGGCTGGTTTCTGTAACATTAAAATTTCCTGATGCTTTGGAAAACACGGGGATTTCAATGCTGGAACATCATGGTTTTTCATACGATCTGTGGAGAATTAATCCTGACACAGGAGAGCAGCAGATAATAGCAAGCGGCAACAGACATTCAAACGCAAATGTTTCTTATGTTGAGAGACTCGTAACGATTCATAATGCCAACTGGTATTTCCGTATTTTTCCGCTGCGTTCATGGTATGAACATCCTGAAACCTGGTTTTTAATATTTGCAGGTCTTAGCATAAGTATTCTTATTTCTTTTCTTTTTCAAAATAATTTGGAACTTCGAAAAGTAAAAAATGATCTTTTATCCGCGAATAATATTCTGCAAAGTGATGCCATTGCCAATGAATTGGAACTTACCAAATATAAAATTGCGATTATGCTTTCGCAGATACAGCCGCATTTTTTATATAATGCGCTGACCGCCATCGCGCAGCTTTGCGATGAAGACCCGGTTAAAGCAAAAAAAACCATCATGGACTTCTCCGTATATTTGCGGAGCAATATGGAATCGCTGAATGATAAAGGCTTAATAAGCATTGAAAAAGAAATAAGCCACGTGAAAGGCTATCTTGATTTAGAGAAGGAAATTTACAAGGGTGCGTTGAATGTTATTTATCATATCGAAGCCGGAGGTTTTATGCTGCCTCCGCTGTCAATACAGCCTATTGCGGAAAACGCAGTCAGGCATGGAATCGGTAAAAAGGAAGGCGGCGGGACAATAACACTGACAGTCCGCGAAACAGACAATGATTTTCTTGTGACAGTAGCCGACGATGGCGCAGGTTTTAACATGGATGAAACCCAGGTTTTTATGCATCAGGACAATCAGAAACATATCGGTATACAGAACGTAAGGCGAAGGATAGAGGGTCAATGCGGCGGAATGCTTGAAATATCAAGCAAACCGGAAAAAGGAACAATTGTTGTAATAAAAATACCTAAAACAAAATCATAAACTGTTGCGAATTTAAAAAAAATGTTTATTTGTTGCGCTTTTGGTACGCTTTATTTGATATAATGGCTAATATATTGAATAATTTGGATGTTTTATGAACATGAAAGTATTAGCTATTGACGACAGCGAACGCGCTTTAAAGCTGCTGACCAATTCTATTGCAGAGGCACAGCCGTCAGCGCAGATTTTTGCATTTACCAAGCCATCGGAATTGCTTGCATTCGCAAAAGAAAACTCCTGCGACATCGCTTTTTTAGACATTCAAATGTGGGGTATGAACGGACTTGAAGTCGCAAAGGAATTAAAAGAACTTAATCCCAGGATAAATATCATTTTTGTAACAGCCTATTCCAAACATGCATGCGAAGCATTTGAGCTTTATCCCAGCGGTTTTATTTTAAAACCGGTTATGAAGGAAGCAGTAGAACGCGAAATTGAAAACTTGCGTCATCCGATTGATCAAAAGAAAAACTCGCTTATATATGCCCAGACCTTTGGAAATTTTGAAATCTATTCATACGGTACGCCTATGAAATTCAGTTACAGTAAAACCAAAGAACTAATTGCATATTTGATCGACCGTAATGGGGCTTCAGCATGTATAAATGAGCTTTGCGCTGTGTTATGGGAAAATGAAGAGGACACGGAAAACCTTAAGGCATATTTGCGAAAATTGATAAGCGACTTGTATAAAGCGCTAAGAGAAATCGGCGCGGAAGATATTTTAATAAAACAGCATAAAAATATTGCTATTGTGCCGGATAAAATCGTTTGTGACATTTACGGATTTATGAAGGGCAACCCTGCCTGTATAAACGCTTACAGGGGGCAGTATATGAATCAATACAGCTGGGCCGAAGCGCCAAAATGGAAATTAAATGAATCAAAATAGGCATTCCTTTTCTGCTGTGCATATAAATCCTTTAAGAATATTGGAACAATGTATAGAGTTTTATGTTGACAGGTACAGTTTTGGTACACTTTATATGTTACTATATTCCAAATTTTACCATTAATTATTTAAACGACAATTATATAAATTGAGGTAATTTTGCTTTGATAAACCATCAGGAAAAGAAACATATACTTATTATCAGCGAAGAGCCGCGCGTATTAGCTGAATTAAAATCGGAACTTACAGATCATTTTGATATAAGCATTACTGCTACAAGCACAGCAGCGCTTGCTGCAATGGAAATATATGAAATGTCTGCTATCGTTATTTATATTTATGAAAACCGCAAGATGGCATTTTCTATATTTACCGAAATATTTGGTTTTGCCAAAAGTAAAAATATTCCTATTACATTTTTAACAGAAAGAGGCAACGATGATGATGAAAATACTGCATTTGCCATGGGCGCTGTTGACTATTCCGCCAAAAGACCCGGTACTGCTGATGCATTAATCAACCGCATTAAACTCCGCATTAACTCAAGCGAAAACGAAAAAAAACTTATCAGCAGCAATGAAGGTTTATCCTCCGGCGAAAATGCTCCGGAAATGGTTTTGGTTAATAAAACAATTCTTGTAGCTGACGATGTTGAATTGAACAGGGATATTATTAAAACAGTCCTTTCCGGAATTGAAGGGCTGACAGTTGAATTTGCATCAAACGGAAAAGAAGCCGTTGATAAATTTTCAAAAGCCCCTAATTTGTATTCTCTTATTTTAATGGATGTTCAAATGCCTGTTATGGACGGGCTGGAAGCAACAAGAGCTATAAGACGCCTTTCTTGCGAAAATGCCCGCGAAATTCCCATTATTGCCGTAACTGCATCTGCTGATGAAAAAGAAATTGAATTGTGCCTTAGAGCAGGTATGAATGATATTTTAGTAAAACCTGTATCATACGAAAATATTATTGCTGTTGCCGCCGGGCATTGCAATAAAAATAAAACAAGTGATAACCCATGAATTTTGATACAAGTATTTTTCTTGGTGATTTTGAAGCAGAGGCAAGAATACACATAGAGAAGATAGAAACTGCATTTCTGGATATTTCTGTGTTCTCGGATGATCTCAAGCTGATGAATTCTGTCTTCCGTGCGGCGCACAGCATTAAGGGGACAGCGGGTTTTTTATCACTTGAAAAAATTGTTGCAATTACACATGAGCTGGAAAATATCCTGTCGCATATTAAAGATGATGTTTTGATTATAAATGAAGAAATTGCAGATATCGTACTTCAAAGCGTAGATTGCCTGAAGGAATTATTGGATCATTTACATAATGACGATGAAATTTGCATTAAAAAAATTATTAAAACGCTTAAAGATTATACCCAAAATAAAAATAATGATGCTGAAAATTTTGAATCACTCAGTGTTGCTTCCGGTACAGAAGCGCATATACCTTTTAATTTTAATGATGAACATACGGAAAAGACTCTCAGAAATGC
Source organism: Treponema sp. (assembly GCA_009781635.1). Taxonomy (GTDB): domain Bacteria; phylum Spirochaetota; class Spirochaetia; order Treponematales; family Breznakiellaceae; genus WQXQ01. The sequence continues at coordinate 63,943 of WQXU01000002.1, read as the reverse complement.
CGCCAAGCGCGGGCAAAAAATATACTATGTAAATATAAATTTCAACAGAAGCCTTGGCAAATACTATAAAAACCCCAGCGGAATGATAGAAAATATAATTTCTATTGGATCAATTGTGCAGGCAATCGTAAGCAGCGGCGGCACTGCAGGCAGTGACGGAAAAAAGCTGGAAAATTCTGACAATGCAGCTTTTACAGAAGAATTAATTAATACGTTAAAAGAACATGATACTTCTACTCTGGAAATACTTGCAACCAGTATTTTAGAGCTTTCCCTTTTTCAAAAAGCAGTTGGAGTGGATAAAAGCAATATATTCCTTTTGCCAAAGAAAACTGTTTTCGGCGAAGAAGCCGAAGAAAAGGCAATAATGACGAATCAGGTTCCGGCTTTTGTGCCTAAAAGCAAACAGAATAGTAAATCTTCCAGAGATAATAATCTTTCAATCCGGCTGGATATAACAGACATCAACAAGATAATGGATTTAGCAAACGAATTGATCCTGGTACGCAACCAGCTTTTTTCCGCCGTGGCAAATCATAAAAAATCAATTCCCGGCTTTGCGCCGCTTTTACATGATGTAAACCATCTTACCAGCGAAATCCACGAAAGAATCATGTTTACAAGAATGCAGCCAATAAGCGTTATCTTAAATAAATTCCCGCGGATAATACGTGATACCGCAAAGGCTTTGAATAAAGATATAACGGTTAACATTTTAAGAGACGACATAACGCTTGACAAATATTTACTGGAAGAGCTTACAGACCCTATTACACAGCTTGTAAAGAATTCAACTGATCACGGCATGGAGTCTGCCCAGCAGCGCGCAGCAGCAGGTAAACCTGTTAAGGGTACAATCACACTTGATGCTTATATGCGTGACGGTTCAGCCATTATTGAAGTAATTGATGATGGTGCAGGCATCGACATAAACGCTCTTAAAAACAAAGCTGTTGAACGCGGAATAGTGACTGAAGAAATGCTTGCCTCAATGCCGGAAAGTGAAGTTTACAATTTAATTTTTAAACCCGGCATTTCAACCGCTAAACAGGTAACAAACCTTTCCGGACGCGGCGTTGGAATGGATATCGTTAAAACAAATATAGAAAAATCCGGCGGTTCCATTGAAATTGAATCCGAGCCGGGACATGGAACGACTGTTCGTTTGAAAATGCCGCTTACTCTGTCGGTTATAAATACTCTTATTGTAAATATTGATTCAATTTCTTATGCAGTACCGGAATTAAATGTGGAACACATTGTACGTATTTGCAACAATACTGTTTCAATACGGCTTGAAAAGGTAAATAAATCTCTTGTTTTAATTTATAACGAACTGATTATCCCAGTTATAACCATGAATGAGATAGAAGCTAAAGCAAAAAATACTCAGCCGGTTTCCGCTGACGAAGTACTTGAAAAATACATGGCTGCCAGTGTTACAAAATGTCTTGTATTAAAATCAGACGGAAAAAGATTTGCGCTTTTAATAGATAATGCACTGGATACAGAGCAGGTGCTTGTAAAACCGCTTCCCATATACTTGCAGAACTGCCCATGTTATTCAAGCGTAACGGTTTTAGGCAACGGAAAAGCTGTTACAATTCTGAACGCTGCAGGAATCATGCGGTTTATGGGCATTGAGGATATTCAGAAAGATGCGGCGCAGCAATTCTCCCTGACAGTTGATAAATACAAGAAAACCGGAAATGAAAAACAAATTTTAATCTTTAAATGTTCAGGGAAGGAATATTTTACCGTTGATATGCGTGATATTTCCAGGATCGAACTTGTTAAATCAAAAGATATTCAGGAAATAAACAATGAATATTTTATCAATATTACCGGTATTACATGGCGCGTTGTAAGACCGGAAAATTACGTACCGGTTTTTAAACAGGATTACACAGAAGAAAAACTCTATGTACTTACTCTGAAAAACAGTACATCTTCCATCGGACTTCTTGTCAGGAATGTATTAGACAAGACTGATGAAGAATTTACCCTTGATAATAAACAAATCTACAGCGATTTTATTTTCGGGACAGGGGTCTATAACGAAAAAATATTGATTTTCCTGAACCCTGCCGCGATAACCGCGCATATAGAAAACGAAAAGGCAAACAGAAGAAATGTCATGCAGGGAAATAGCTTATGAGAGGTTTAAGCTTTATTGTTAATAATGAATATTTTACCGTGGATATTGAACTTGTACAGCAAGTCATGCGGAAAATGACAATAACGCCTGTTCCTTCCGCGCCTGACAATGTAACCGGTATAACTAATTTAAAAGGCAGAGTAATCACTATTTTAAATCTTTGCGTACTGCTTGGGCATAAGAAAAAAAGTACATTATCCCGCGCAGAAGAATACAACTCAAATGAGGCTAATGCAATAATTTTTAAAGCGCTTTCTGACAGCGATTATCAATTAGGCTTGTTAATAGACAAGCCAGGCAACCTTGTAGAAATTGATGATAATACTATCCGTCCGCCTTCACTGCCTTCAGGAGCCGAAGAAAGTTTTTGTATATGCGGAATTGCCGAAATGAACAACAGGCTTTTCAGAATAATAAATGTTGATTCCATAATAAATAAGTACAAGTATAACGGAGGAAATGAAAATGCTGAAAATAATTAAAGAATTGAAGATAAGAACCAAGCTTCTGCTTGCGTTTTCACTCATGGCGGGTATCATGTTTACTACCTCTCTGATCTCCATCATAAATATGAATGCAACAGTAGCCATAAGCGATGAAAATATTGAAAGGGTACTGGATCCGCTTGAGCTTGTATTAAAGGCAAGAGTGGCAATTGGAAATATTAAAATAAAGGGACGCGATATTGTTTTGGAAAGCGACTCTGTAAAGCGGAATATGGTGCTTGATGAATTTTATGTTGATATAGAAGAGATAAGAGAAAACATGCAAACATTTTCACAAACGCTTAATCTGCAGCAGTCTCTGGTGCTTTACAGTGAATTTGCCGGTTTAATGGAGTATTGGGATAAATCCATGCATGATTTTCAGGATATGTTAAACAGAGGAGAAGAACCCGGCGATTTTATTCAGGAAGTGCTTTCACCGGTTTCCGACAGATGTTTGGATATATTATCCGAAATGAACAGCGTAAGATTAGAATTTGGAAGAGGAATTACATTAAGAAACAAACATGATTCCGAAGCTGCAGTTATCAAACTTGTTATAATATCACTTATTGCGCTTTCTATAACCATATTTTTTGGGATATATTTTTCCATTTCCAGCAGCAGGCCTATAATAATTGGTACTAAACTGGTAAAGATTGCCGCCGAAGGAGATTTTACCGTGCAGTTCCCGAAAGAATACGGCGCTGAGTTCGGAGAGTTTTTCACCGCTTGCAATCATCTAATGGAATTTAACCGCATAACAATAGAAGACATCAGGGAAACAGCGCAAAAAATGCGTGAAGAAGCCATGTGCCTCTTATCTGTATCGTCTCAAATGGAAACGAACAGCAAAGAACTCAGTGAAAAAACAGAAGCAGTCAGTACTGTAACAGAGGAGTTTTCGGCGGGAATGACCCAGTCAGTAAACTCCCTTTCAGCTGTAAGTTCCCATATAAGCGCAACTGCATCATCTATAGAAGAGATAAACTCAACTATAAGTACTGTAGCAATTGCAGCAGAAGAGACAAGTACGAGGGTAACCCAGTCAAGCACTCTTGTGGATAATATTCAAAACAGCATTGGCAAGGCTTCAGATTCTGTAAAATATGTTTCAAATGCTTTTAATAGCGTAGCAAAGAGTGTTGAGGAAATAAACAAATCAATTATCGTTGTAAATGAAAACAGCGGAAATGTAAAAAATAAAATATCAGATGCTGACAAGAAAGCTAAAAATACCAATGAAATAATCCACCGGCTGGAAACTGCCAGCAAGCAGATAGGGAAAATTGTTAATATAATTAGTGATATTGCAGATCAAACCAATATGCTGGCATTGAACGCTGCAATAGAAGCAGCCGGCGCAGGAGAGGCAGGCAAAAGTTTTATGGTAGTTGCAAACGAAGTCAAAGAACTTGCAAAGCAAACTGCAGATGCCACAGAAGAAATTGCCGATCAGATTGAAAACATGCTGAAAAATATGCCCGAAGCTGTAGGCGCTGTGTCAGAAATAGCATCGATCATTAATGATATGAACGATTATATCAGTACATTTGTTAAAGAAATAACACAAACAAGGAACAGAAGCGATCAAATTGCCGCGGAATCCGCCACAGCTGCACAGAGAATGAACGAAATAAATACCGAAATAAACAGTATTTCAGAAAGCGCAAAATCCGCAACAAAGACAGTAGTTGAATCTTCAACCGGCGTTAACGAAATAGCAAAATCTACGGCTGAGCTTGTTATTGGAACGCAGGAAATTGCAATGAATTCAGAACGCGCTTCCAATAACATAAGCGAGATAAACTGCTCTGCAAAAGAAATGGTCATGGGGCTTGTGGATATATCCAAAAACATACAGCTTATAAACAAGGAAACCAGCGTAATGAATCAAAGCGCAAGTTCCACTAAAGAAGCCAGCGAGACCATTCTTAGAATTGCAAACGAGATGGAAGTTTCATTCAAGAATTTCAAAATCAGTTAAGACATGGAATTAAATGTCTCTCTGAATGAAAAGGAATATTTTCTCTTTAAAAACTATATTGCTGAAAACTGCGGGATTGTTATTCCTGCAGAAAAGTCATATATGATTGAAACAAGGCTTTCCAAATTCCTTCTTGACACCGGGACAAACTCTTTTGATGAACTGTATGATTATTTAATTAAAAATAATGATCCTGTATTAAATCAAAAAATAATTAATTCGATTACAACAAATGAAACAAAATGGTTTCGTGATGAAACCCCATGGAAGGTTTTGGAAAAAATCGTTCTCCCGCGGCTTATTGATGATCTTGCCTCAGGAAGAAAAACAAAGGCGAGAATTTGGAGCGCTGCAGCTTCAACAGGGCAGGAAATTTACTCGACTGTTATGTGTGTAGACAATTATTTATACACAAACAGCATAAAAGGAGTCAGTCTGAAAGATTTTGATTTTCTTGCGACAGATATATCCAGCCATGTTATACACAAAGCAAAAAACGGCAGATATGACAAAATAAGCATAATGCGGGGGTTAAACGATTATTACAAGATGAAGTACTTTACAAAAAACGGGTTTGCATGGGATATCGATCACAGAATACGCGATGAAGTTAAATTTACGCATTTTAATCTTTTAAACAGTTATGAAATATTCGGGTCCTTCGACATAATTTTCTGCAGATACTTGCTTATATATTTTTCTGACATTTTAAAAAAAGAGGTTGCAGCGAAAATGTATAATTCACTGCTGGATAATGGCGTGTTGTTTACAGGAAATTATGTCATACATGATTTATTCAGCAATAATTTTAAGTCCAATAATCACGGAAACCTGACATATTACATTAAAAAGGAGAAATAAAAAATGAAATTACTTGTAGTTGACGATTCGTCTGTAATAAGAATGATAATCAAAGTTTCTATCGACATGCTTCAAATGGAAGCAGTTGAAGCGCAGAATGGAATAGAAGCTCTGGAGATACTTTCAGAAAAATATAATGAAATTGATTTGGTTCTTCTGGACTGGAATATGCCGGAAATGAGCGGATATGATGTGCTTGTGGAAATAAAAAATAATGCTCTTTACAAGGATATTCCTGTAATGATGGTAACGACAGAAGGACAAAGAAGCAACATTGTTGCCGCTGTAAAAGCAGGCGCTGCCAATTACTTAACCAAGCCGTTTACAAGCGAGGAGTTAGAAGAAAAAATCCTGGAATGCATAGGGGAATAAATGAAAGAGCCGGCAAGCCTTTTTAAAACAGGTTGATTATTTTAAGCAGCATGGTTGAAAAATCTTCGAAAAAATGATAGAAAGATAATTAGAGGCAGGCACTTGAAAAACAGATATCAAAGATTTAATATAACGTTTTTTGTCATATTGCTTTTCTGCGCTGCCCTGAACGGCTGCGTAAATAAACCGGACAATCCGGTATCCGAAATAAAAATAATTCAAACATTCTACGATATACCTGATATTACCGGAAGTGAAATAACCGCGATTGAAAAGCTTAAAAGTTCAAGGCAAAGTTTTTCTTTCGGAAAATTACTCTCTACAGAAGGATTTTTATCGTCAGACGGCGCATACTCAGGGTTTTCACCAATGCTCTGCGAACTATTGTCAGACCTTTTCGGGATTCCGTTTGAATTAAACTTTTATGACTGGAATTCCCTTATAAGCGGGATAGACAGCGGAGCAATCGACTTCACTAGTGAGTATGGAATTACCCCGGAACGTCAAAGTAAATATTATATGTCCGGCCCCATCGCGCAGCGCTCACTTAGCATTTTAACATACGCAGGCCGTAAAATAGAAACGCCGCACGATCTTAACGGTTTACGGGTGGGAATCTTTTTGGAGGGCAGTGCCGTAGCGGAGACTGTTGCGCGCGCTTATCCGGAACTGACTTTTATTACAGTACCCATTCCAGGCATAGAGGTTGAAGCTGCCATGCTAAGAAGCGGCGAGGTAGATGCCGTTATAGGCATAACGGCTGGAATGACTTACGATTACAGCGAAGAAACAGACCTTACCCTCGTTCATGGACTGCTTCCCCTGGCATATACTCCTGTTGCGCTGACAACCGCGAATATCGAACTGGAACCGCTTATATCGGTTATAAATAAATACATCGCCTCAGGCGGGATTAACAGGCTTTATGAATTATATCTGGACGGCAATGACAGTTATAACCGGAATGCCATATACAATTCATTCTCCGCTGAAGAAAAAGCGTATATAGACAACCTGTCCGGAAGGATTCCCATAGTACTGGGAACTGATACATATCCGGTAAGTTTTTACAACTCAAATGAAAATGAATTTCAGGGGATCTCGATAGATGTTTTAACGGAAATCAGCAGGATGACCGGAATTGAGTTTGAGTATGTCAATGATAAAAACGCAAGCTGGGGAGAGATACTTGAAATGCTCAGGACAGGTGAAGCTGCGTTGATTTCTGATTTAATAATTACTGAGGAACGGAAGGAATTTTTTATATGGCCGGAAACTCCGTTTTTTTCAACGCCTTACGCGTTTTTTTCAAAAACACAGCATCCTAACCTTGAATTATACCAGATTGGACATGCAACTGTGGGAGTTGTCGGATGGTGCGCTACCCGTCAAATATTTAATCAATGGTTTCCAGATAATCCTAATGTCAGGCTATACGACTCTCAGGACGATGCTTTGGATGCTCTTGAAAATAATGAGATAGACCTGTTTTTTAATCTGGGATATATCCTTTATTATCAGCAGAATTACCGCGAAAAACCCGGCTATAAAGCCAATTACACTTTCCCTGTTTTCAACGATACATTTTTCGGCCTTAATATAAATGAGAAAATTTTATGCTCGATTATTGATAAAACCATTGTTCATATAAATACCGGCAAGATTGCAAACGAGTGGACGAGCCGTTCCTTTGACTATTCAAGAATACTTGCCGAAGAACAATCAAGCCATGCAAACCAGCGTGCTTTGATTGTGTCTGTATCAGCTGCTATTCTCCTGCTGCTGATGATATTTGTAGTTTTTCTGATAGATATAAATAACAAAACAAAAAAAATGGCAATGGAAGCGGAGCAAGAGGCAAACGATCGTTTCAGGATCATGCTGGATTCCAGCCCGCTTTGCTGCAAATTGTGGAGCAGAAGTTACAAGCTTCTGGACTGCAACAAAGCTGCCGCAAGTCTTTGCGGATTTAAAACCAAACATGAATACTTAACAAGTTACTTTGATCTTGACCCTGCGTTTCAGCCTGACGGACAGCGTTCCGATATAAAAAGAGCGGAGTGCCTGAAGCGCGCGTTTATGGAGGAAGGCAGTTTCAGTTTTGAATGGCTGCACGTACTGCCTGACGGCAGTTACATGCCGGCTGAGATTACGCTTGTCAGAGTTAAACACGGATCTGATTATGTAGTAGCAGGATATACCCGCGACCTGCGCGAAGAAAAGCGAATGATACACAATCTTATAAGTACGCAGGAAGCATACGAGCTGCAATTGACCAAATTAAATGTATTGGTCCGCGCTACAAAAAACAGCTTGTGGGATATAAATATAACTAACCACGACAGCGCCGATCCTGAATTTATTTTTCACTGGTCTGATGACTTCAGGCGTATGTTAGGATATACCGGCGAAACTGATTTCCCCAATACCGAAAAAAGCTGGAGCGACCGTATCCATCCCGATGACAAGGACAGAGTATACGATAACTTTAACAGGCATCTGCAGGATAAAACCGGCAATACGCCTTATGACATAGAATACCGGATGTACCGGAAAAACGGCGACTGCGCGTATTTCCGCGATATCTGCGCCGCGTTACGCGATGAGAACGGAAACATCATTCACATTACCGGTACAGTTCTTGATATAACTGAAGCCAAAAACATGGAAAAAGATTTAGTCAAGGCGGCGCGGTTTAACCAGTCTATAATAGAATCAATGCCGGTCGGGATGTTTGTATACAACGGCAACCCGCCTCAAATCATTGATTGCAACGCCGAACTTTCAAAAATGCTGAAAGCGCCTAAACAGCAGATTATTGAGCGTTATTTCCAGGACTTCATGCCCGAATATCTGCAAGACGGCAAATCTACAATAGATGAAGCGAGAGAAATGGGTATCCGCTCAATGGCGGGTGAAATAGTCCGGGCTGAATGGCCGTACTATACATCAGACGGCCAGCCGATAACCTGCGATATTACACTGACGCGCGTAAAGGACGAAACTGAGTTTACCGGCTTGGGATTTATGTACGATACAACCGAAATACGCAAACGGGAACAGGAGCTTATACACGCGCATAAAATGAACGAATTGCAGCTAACTAAATTGAATTTGGTTATTAACGCAACAAAAATAGCGCTGTGGGATATGTATGTGCTTAAGGATGATCCGGTTAATCCTGTAAATAATATTGTTTATTCAAATGAGTTCAGGCATATGCTGGGATATACGGACGAAACTGATTTCCCCAACATTTTAAGCAGTTGGAGCGACAAGCTGCATCCCGAAGATAAAACAAGATCAGTCAATTCTTTCGCAGCGCATATAAATGATAAAACAGGTAAAACGCCGTTTAACGTTGAATACCGCTTATTAAAGAAAGACGGCAGTTATTCATATTACCACGCTTACGGCGAAACTATCCGCGATATTAACGGCAATCCCATACATGTTGTGGGTTCTTTAATGGATGTAACCGAAGCGAAAAGCGTTTTGTTAAACACCGAAAGGCTGCGGCAGGAAGCCGAGGTTGCCAGCAAGTCTAAAAGCAATTTCCTCTCCAACATGAGCCACGAAATGCGGACTCCAATGAATGCTATCATCGGTATGACAATCATAGGAAAAAAAGCTGATGATATCGTTCAAAAAAACCACGCCTTAAACAAAATAGGAGATGCCTCTTCCCACTTGCTCGGCGTGATCAATGATGTACTTGATATGGCGAAAATCGAGGCGAACAAACTGGAGTTAGCGCCCATTGAATATAATTTTGAAAGAATGCTGCATAAGGTACTTACAGTAATAAATTTCAGGGTAGATGAAAAACAACAGCAGTTAACTTTGAATGTTGACAGCAACATACCGCGCTTTTTGATAGGAGATGACCAGCGGCTGGCGCAGGTTATCACTAATCTGTTATCCAACGCTGTAAAGTTTACGCCTGAAGGCGGTGAAATCCAGCTTAACGCATTTTTGGTTTGTGAAATTAACGGTTATTGTGAACTGCGTATTGAAGTAACCGACAGCGGAATTGGCATATCTCCTGAAAAACACGATAAATTGTTCTCTGCATTTGAGCAGGCTGAAAGCGGAACAAGCCGGCAGTACGGCGGAACAGGACTGGGGCTTTCCATATCCAAGCATATCGTTGAATTCATGAAAGGAAAGATTTGGGTCGAATCGGAACTCGGCAAGGGCGCAAAATTTATTTTTACCGTAAAAGCGCAGCGCAGCCATAAGAGTCCCATTTCAATGCTGGCTCCCGGCGTTAACTGGAAAAATGTGCGGATTTTAGCCGTAGACGATATGGTTGAAACGCGCGATCAGTTTCAGGATTTATTCGGACAGCTTGAAATGAACTGCGATATAGCATCTGACGGTCATGAAGCCTGCAGGATCATTGAAGAGCGCGGCGCTTATGACATTTATTTTATAGACTGGCGCATGCCCGGTATGGACGGAATTGAACTTACGCGGAAAATCAAGGAATCCACAACAAGCAAACCCTCCGTAGTAATTATGATAACAGCAATGGATTGGGAACAGATCAAGGACGAAGCTTTACACGCCGGTGTATGCAAATGCCTGTTAAAACCGCTTATGTCGTCAATGATAATTGACTGTGTAAACGAGAGTTTAGGCATACCGCTTGACATCAAAGAAGATAATACTATGAACAACGGCGAGTTCGGCGGCAAAAAACTGTTAGTTGCCGAAGATGTGGAAATTAACCGTGAAATTCTTATCGCCTTGCTGGAGGATACAGGGCTGTCGATTGACTGTGCCGAAAACGGCGATGAAGCGCTGAAGATGATTGAGGCAGCCCCTGATAAGTACGACATCGTTTTCATGGATGTACAAATGCCGGTAATGAACGGGCATGAAGCAACCCGCCGCATACGCGCCCTGCCTGAAAGACAGCGCGGCAGACTGCCAATAGTAGCGCTGACTGCAAATGTCTTTAAAAGCGATATAGAGGACTGCCTTGCCTCAGGCATGGATGATCATCTCGGCAAACCTCTTGATATTGACAGGGTAATAGAAAAGTTAAGATTTTATTTAAAGTGATGTTAACGCATATCTATAATCTGACACGCTGCTAATAATTTTCTATTCCAGTTCGGCTTCAGCTTTTTTTATTGCTTGCGCGATTGCGCCGTCCGGAGCGGAGAGGCAAAGGCGAAAGCCAAAACCGCATTTGTTTGAATCTTTTTGTTCGTTATGCCGATTATTATTCCTTGAACTAACAGTATTGTTTGCATTTTTTGTATTGATGGTGTTCATTATTCCCCGCATCACACTTGACCTGTCAGCTGCCCTTACCGGATTAATCTTGGGTTCGGCAGTATAATCGTCATGGCTGTCATAAACCCATTCCAAAAGAATCCCTGTCATATCATGGATGCCAAGCTCGTTAGGTTTCATAAGTCCTATAGGGCTTGGAATGTTTGTCTTTTTAAATCCAAGGCTTCCTCCCCAATAAACTTCGGCAATATCATTGCTTCCCGAATACTTGAAGCCCTTGCTTTTTATTCCTCCCCGGGCTGCGAATTCCCACTCGGCTTCTGTGGGCAGGCGGTAACTTTTCCCGGTCTTTTGGTTTAGCTTGGCTATAAATTCCATAACTTGCAGCCAACTCACACAATCTATAGGAGTTAAATCATCGCCGGACGGAGCAGGCGGCTGTGTAAGCTCGCCCATAATTTCTTTCCATTGCGCCCGTGTAACAGGATATACGCCTATAAGGAATTCGTCCGTTAGAGTAACCCGGTGAGCCGGGCGTTCATCATTTGAACAACCGCATTTTTCCGCTTTACACTCGCAGCCCATGGTAAATGTTCCGGGCTGGACTTTTATCATTTCAAATCCGTCGCTTAATGCGTAACCTTCGTAACTGTCAGGAGAAATTTCCCTGGGAGGTATTTGCGGTGCTTGACCAGGGTTATTAAAGACACAGTTTTCTCCTTCATAAAGAACTCCGCTCTTAACGCCGTCTATGTTTGTTTTAACAGCACGCTTTTTTGCATAATGCTCTAAAGATGATGCATGTACAACTGCGTTTCCGTTCATAACCAATATGCCGCAATACGCATGATCCATTGTCGAACCTATTCCTGCGCCTCTTTTTTTTGGTATGCAAACCGCTGTAACTGTTCCGCCGTTTATGGTAATGACAGGTCCGTGTTCAGCAGCTCTTGGACCTGCGCCGCCTATTGCCGCGCTTGCACTGTCTTTAAGCGCTGTTGCCTTTACCGTTCCGCCGTTTATTACAATATCTTGAAAAGATATTACTGAACTGTTGCTTTCCGCTGTAACCGTTCCGCCGTTTATTACAAGTGTATAACCAGACATAGCTGACGATTGAAGCCCGTATCCTTCAGCCTTGCGCCCTGCAACCGAAAGCTCCCCGCCGTTTATGGTCATATATCTGAGATCTATGACGATGCCGTTGTGTACAGCGCTTACTGTGATTTTCCCGCCGTTTATCGTAAGTTCGTGGGCATAGATTCCTCCGGCTAACCAGCCGTTTGCCTTTAAACTGCCGCCGCCGTCTATTGTAATTTTGGATTTATTTCTGCCATAGATACAATGACCTTTTGGCGCAAGAGTATTATCGCCGTCAAGTGTAAGCCATACATGCGCACAATCGCCGATTTCAAGCGCTATTTTCTCTGTGGTTTCAAGATTCAAATTTTTCAATGTGAGCTTAACGTTTACCGCATCCTCCTGAACTACGATGCGCCGGTTTCCCTTATTCTTTCCCGTAACGGTAATATCCGCCCGTGTAAAAACTGTGTAAACATTGTCTTTATAGATCCACCCTTCCCCAGCCTCAGGGGGATTGCTTACGCTTATATCAATTACTTTCATATTTATTATTATAACTCATTATTAATAATGTGTAAAATTATAAATAATTTCTTCGTTTTCACTGTTAATTACTGTTACTATTAATCCGCCAACTTCTGATACATCTATTTTTTTTATATGCAATTTTGTATTCCTGTTTCTTAAAGGATATTCGCCGCGGAACAATGCATCTGATATTTTTTCCAATTCCTCCCCGCTGTTTTCAACTGCATGAACAAAAGCATCGTAATCAATACCGAGGAAGTCTCCAAAAAATATAAATAATAAATTCAGCTGATAATAGTAATCAACTCCATCCTGCGCTTCTGCCAGCGTTGCTCTGAAAGCTTTTATATCCCCATTTTCTATGGCTTCAAAACGTTTAAATATCATAACGGCGGTATCTTCGTTAATTCTTTTATCAAGCATTGTACCATTAGGCAAGGTAACATATTCAACATTATCATTTTCTGAAACAGAGCGGAAAAGATTTACAAAATCATTTGCTTTTTTATGAGCCGCTTCACATGAGACTAACACCGGTAATAATATCAAAAACAATAATATTATATTATTTTTCAATTTATATTCTCCTTCCGGTAAATAATAACTTGATTTCGTCTGTAATATTTCCAGCATAATTAATTGCCGCATTAACCGGCAGTCCCTTTATTTTAAACATAAATCAACCCCATTATAACAGACGAAAAAACAAGGAACACACCATATCCCAGCAATAACAGCGGAGTAAACAATGCTGCCATTGCCATTAACGGAGCAGGACGCAAAGCAGGACCCACGATAAAAAAGGCCAGCGCTGTGCCCTTGCCCATGCCGTTTAGTATCATGGCTTCAACAAAAGGTATTGCGCTGCCTCCGCAGGCATTCATGGGAATACCCAAAAGTGCTCCGGCAAGAATGGACTGTATGCGTCCTGCCCGAAGCGCATGCCATACAAGATCCTGCGGTACATAAACAATTACAACTGCGCCTATAGCTACCCCTACGAGTAAATAAGGCCCAATACTTTTTATATTTTTTAAACAGTTTAATAAATACTGTTTAGCAATAAAAAACTTTTTTTCCCTGTTTATTATTGCGCAGCCGCCATCCTCATAAAAGCTGATATTTTTTCTAACCAGATATTTTTCTGGAATTAAAAACACAAGCATTCCCGTTGCCAAACTGAATATAAACACGGCGGATGTACGCACTATTGCCATCTCAAGATTTATACCGCCGGCTGTCATTATAAAAAGCTGAGGATTCATTAATGATGATGCCGCCAAAAATGCAATAAGAGGCGAAATACGGACTTTGCTTTTATACAGCTCCATTACTATGGGAATTGTCCCGTATGTGCAAAGCGGTGATATTATTCCGATGACAGAAGCCGATACTACAGCTTTGGAAGGAGATTTTGATACCCATTTATAAATAATCTTTGTCCATGAAGCAAATTTTATAAATTCTCCAGCCATTATTCCCGCGATAAAATAAGGCAAAAACCTGATTAACATATCCAAGCATGTCTGGAAAAATTCAGGTATTAACGATACAAACCAGTGCCAGTAAAAAATATTAAGCCTCTTTTAAATAGCGGTACAGTTTATTTTACAGCCGCAGCAGACGCTGCCGCATGAGCCATAAATCTGGTATATGAATATACTGTTATTTCGTGAGCGCCGTCTGCGAATTTGGAAGCGTCAATCGTTATGTCATTTAAATTATCCCTGACGCTTCCTGCGTATTTGCCGCCAATATAAATATCCGCTTTAATAGTATTGCTTGAAACAACAAGGTTTAATTTTAAATCCTGTCCGGCAAATACCGCTGATTGAATCGTTAAAGACGGCTTGGCTAACTGCGCGTTTGTGAGCGCTGCTCCGAAAGGCGACTGTAAGGCGCCGGCGTAATTTGACCTTATGTCATCGACTCTTACATTCCCGAGCACAGTTATATTTCTGGGATTCCCGTTTAACAAAACTCTTTGATTATTTGGATTTGTACCGGCCTGGCCTCTTTCTGTCAGATAAACAAGATAGGGAACTGTAGTGTAATTATGGTTAATAATATTTGTTGCAACAGTATCAAGGGCAAGGGCGTCTTTTGATGCAAGTATTACACGCAAATTTTTATGCGAGTTTGCAAGAATTCTTGCATTTGCCGCACTTGGAAGAGGGCCCCTTTCAAGTCCCTGCAATCCGTCCATTATTGTAAATGTTGCCGGGATGCACGAAAAATAATCTGCAATCCATTCATGCAAACTAATTGTATTATGATTCACCATATTATTGCGTCCGACATTGGTTCTGCTTATTCCGTAAATTCTCGGCGGAGCTGCGCCTATTGATATATTTTTTATACTGCCTGTGAATACTGCGTGCCAGTGATTTTTTAGTACGGGAATGCAGATGAGCGCATCCGCCTCATACATTTTTTTATTTACATAATAAACGCCGTCATTTTTATAGTAAGTATAATATGCGCCTGCAGCTGATCTGTATCTAAAATTATCCAGTCTGACTCTGGTAACATAATCCGCCTGTGCGCCTGAAGCAACCCCTGCGCCCACCCATGCGCCCTCACTTTCAAGAGCAATAATTTCATCTACCGCTGTGAGATTCACCGCGTTATAACCTGCATTGATAAAATTTGTCACTGTAGCAGTCGCATTGCCCGGTGAGCCGCTCCCTTCCATAACAAGAATTTTACCGGAACCTTCAGCGCCCTTAGGACCAATAATTTCCCTGACAAGCTCAGCCGTTGCCTGCACCACTCGCCAGTCAGTATAAACGCCGTTTGCTAAAGGGGGAATTACACTTGTATTACCCCAATTATAATAAGTTGTTACCAGGTTCGGCTTGAGTACAACTGTATCGCCGTATTTCACAATACCCTCAAAACCGCCAGCAAGTTCTACCGCTTCTGCAACAAGGGTTTTTACATCACTATAAGTGAATTGCGCCGCATCCGTTATAGATGCCCGCGCTCTTACAAGTGAGACAACTGAGTTCGTTCTCCAAACCTCATCTCCGGGTTCTCCCGCGCTGGAATTGTCAAAACTCTCGCAAACAGTAAAACCCGTCAATATGAAGAGAACAAATAAAAATAAAAACTTTTTCATATAAAACAACTTCATTATAAATATTATACCATACTATTTTGCGTTAATTATTTATTTTTCATTTTAACATGAAATGGAATAAAACATGTTTTTTTCCTTGACTCTTTTAATTAATATTTTGATTTTTATATATAAGAGGTAAATTTATGAAAATTGGAATGAAATTGATTATTATTATCACTACGGTAAATTTGGTTTGCATCGGCGGTTTGACAATAGGTTCCTTAGCATTCAGTTCAAACCAAATCGGCACTCTGGCAAAGGATAATTCCGGTGAAATCACCGAAAATGCCGGAAATCAAATCAAAATATGGATAGAAGTTCCTTTAAATCAAATTCAGGCTCTGGGGAAGATTTTATCCAATTTTGATACTGTAAATCCTGCAGAACGGCGTGATTTGCTCAATTCCATGCTTTACAGTCTGGCCCTGGAAAATCCCGATTTAGTGGGGGTTTGGGCGGCATATGAACCTAATGCCCTTGACGGTATGGATGCCGCATATATTAATACATTGGGAACAGACAGCTCAGGAAGGTTTGTAAGTTATTTTTCCCGGGTAAATAACAAAGTGACCCTTAGCGGACTTGTTGATTATGACGATCAAGGAAGCGCAGGTGACTTTTATAACACATCCCTAAAATCAGGCAGGGAAGCGGTTGTTGAGCCTTATCATTATGATGTAGGAGGGAATGATGTTCTTATTACAAGCCTTACAGTCCCTATCATGCGGGGCAGTCAGGTTATTGGTGTAGCCGGCGTTGACATTGAACTAACAGATATTCAGGAACTGGTATCGAAAATAAGGCCCTTTGGAGACGGGGTTGCAGCAGTATTCAGCAATGATGGAATTATCGTAGCGCATCCCGACCCGTCCAGGCTGGGCAGAAATTTTGTTGAAACAGAAGCTGACATGGTGGGAAATCAGCTTGGTAATCTGGTTGACTCGGTAAAAAACGGTAAAAAATTCGATGCCTCAGTGCAAACACCGAACGGCAAGATGATCTTCGGCGTTCGCCCATTTACTGTAGGGAACAGCATTACACCCTGGGCTGCGGCAACGCTTGTTCCGGAAAAAACGGTGATGGCCCCTGTACACCGTATGACTGTAATCCTTATTATTCTTGGCCTAATAATAATGGGAATAATCACTATTATTGTCTCTCTTGTAGCACGCTCAATTACAGCGCCGCTGAAATCCATGGAAAAGGTTTTTATCACTATTGGCGAGGGTGATTTCTCACACGATTTAACAGCCGACAGCAAAGACGAGATCGGAAATATCAGCCGGTCATTTAACCTTACTCTGGATAAAATACGAAAACTTATCGGGACTATAAAGGATCAGGCTACTTCCCTCTTTGATATTGGCAGCGATCTTTCCGCCAACATGGATCAAACTGCATCGGCGGTTACAGAGATTACCGCGAATATTCAAAGCCTTAAGAATCAGGTCATCAATCAAAGCGCAAGTGTCACCCAGACTAATGCCACTATGGAGCAGATTTCAGGTAATATTTACAAACTTTCTGATCATGTAAATGCACAGAGCGCCAGCGTATCTGAATCATCTTCTGCAATTGAAGAAATGCTGGCAAATATAAGTTCGGTTACCCAGACTCTCATAAGAAATGCCCAGAATGTGGAAAAATTAACCGAAGCTTCCGATGTAGGAAGGACAAGCCTTAAGGAAGTAGTTAATGACATTCATGAAATTTCCACAGAATCCGAAGGGCTTCTGGAAATAAACTCTGTAATGGAAAACATTGCAGGCCAGACGAATCTGCTCTCAATGAATGCCGCCATTGAAGCTGCGCATGCAGGAGATGCCGGCAAGGGATTGCGGTAGTAGCTGATGAAATACGCAAACTTGCTGAAAGTTCCAGCGAGCAGTCTAAAACAATATCTTTGGTACTCAAGAAAATAAAAGGCTCCATCGATAAAATTAATTTATCAACACAGAATGTTCTGGAAAAATTCATAGCAATCGACGATGGCATAAAAATCGTAAGTCTGCAGGAAGGAAACATACGTAATGCCATGGAAGAACAGGGAACAGGCAGCAAGCAGATACTGGAAGCTGTCAGTGAACTTAATAATATCACCCAGCAGGTAAAGGACGGCGCAGGTGAAATGCTTGATGGCAGCAAGGAAGTAATTAACGAAAGCAAAAACCTTGAACAGGTGACAGCGCATCTGACAAACGGCATGAGTGAAATGGCATCAGGAGCAAACGAGATTAACTCTGCGGTAATACAGGTCAGGGAAATAAGCAATAAAAACAAGGAAAGTATTGATACATTGATTTCTGCCATTTCAAAGTTTAAAGTTCACTGATTTTATACAAAACTTGTCCGTAAACCGAAGTTTGCGGACAAGTTTCCTGCCTACAGAAAACATTCATTCCTTGACAATATTACGCAATTCATTATAAAATAATACACTCTGGCAAGCTGGTTTGCAAAACCTACTTGAGTTTATGAGATAAGGAGAGAAACAATGAAAAGATTTATTTTTACCGTTATGCTGATCTTTTTAACAGTATTTGGTTTAACATTTACAAGCTGTGATAATAATATACTGGTTAACCCGCTTAGTAATACAAAATGGGAAGTAGATGGCGTGCTTCCTCCAATATTTGTTTCGCCTTTAAATATTAACTATTCATCCTCAACATATGAAATAACTTTATTAGGATCTGTTTTTGATGAAGGTTCTTATACAGTAATTGGCAGTACCGTATTAATGATTTCAAATGATGTTGGTCCTATTAACGGTACTGTAAGCGGGAATTCGCTTACGCTTACTCATATTATTTTAGGCGGCGAAGTTAAATTCAGAAAAAGATAGTATCAAAAAACCCCGCGGCAGCGGGGCTTTTTTTATTACCTTAACACTCTTACCCTGACATCACTAATCATTGCGCGTTCTGCGGTAGTGTCTCTTTCTCCTGTTGTGTACTCAACGCTTATTTGCGGCACAGAGGCGCCGGAGCCAAGACGGATCGGCGCGCGGTAATAAACCTGATTCTCCCATCGCAGTGTTCCTTCCAGTATCAATACATAATCACCTGCCGGAACTGCCGCGCCCCGGCTGTCAGTGCCATCCCATGTATAGTTTTGCGTTCCGGTTCTGGGAGTAACTCCGCTTACAGCGTCTACCTGAGCGCGCGCCATGCCGGAAAGACCGGATTTATTTACCCAGAGCGGAATTGAAGTTGGCCTCCGGCTAAAACCGCCGTTAGCTGTCCAGCGTGCAGCATAAAGCGTTTTAACAAACTGCCCCTGAGCATCTTCAATCCAGACCGCATACTGGTTACTTGCAGATCCGCTCTGCCGCGTGAATGTAAAGGTTAATTCTGCCGCAGGCTGCTGCGCCGCAATACCTGCCGTGCTCAGAATTGTTAACATCAATATAAATAATAATTTTTTCATAAAGCCTCCGCGTCTACTCTACCACAAAACTCAAGCGTCTGACCACCTGCGAATTAAATGCTTTATATTTGATTAATACAGTATGAAAGATAAACCGCTAAAAAAAAAAGAAGCCTGACCACATTTAAGTGGTCAGGCGCCTTTCCGAGAGACGTATCTGACTATCTGACCGTTAAAGCGGTCAGATAGCCGACTGTGCTTACTGCAGAAGCGAAAGAACCGATTGACCTCTCTGATTTGCCTGTGCCAGCATGGCGGTGCCTGACTGTGTGAGGATCATGTTCTTGGTGTAACCGACTGTCTCATTCGCCATGTTCGCGTCACGGATGCGGGACTCTGATGCTTGCATGTTTTCTGCTCCAATGTCCAGACCGCGGACTGCATGTTCAAGGCGATTCTGATAGGCGCCAAGATCGGCTCTCTGTTTGTTGAGAATTTTCAAAGCCCTGTCGAGAGTTCCAATGGCACGGTTGGCACTGTCCGGATCGGCCAGTGTTATAAAGGTATCGTCACCGACATTGCGGATACCAAGACCCTTTGATGTCATTGTGCCGATAAATACTTGCTCGCGCTGATCCATGTTGGCGCCGATATGGAGCCACATAGAGGCGGTAACCACATTCTCGCCGACTGGCCGTCCGAAACGTCCGGTCAACAAGTTCATTCCGTTAAATTGCGCGTGTGAAGCAATTCTGTCAACTTCGTCAACAAGAGCTGATACTTCAACCTGGATGTACAGTCTGTCCTCATCGGAATAAATACCGTTAGAGGCTTGTACTGCCAATTCACGGAGACGCTGGAGAATGTCCTGAGATTCCTGCAGATAACCTTCTGTAGTTTGAATGAACGAAATACCGTTCTGGGCATTTGTAGATGCCTGATTCAAACCGCGAATTTGGGAGCGCATTTTTTCTGATACAGCTAATCCCGAAGCATCATCACCGGCGCGATTGATGCGAAGTCCGCTCGACAACTTCTCCATATTCTTATCCAGAAACGTCTGGGTAACTTTAAGGGACCTGTCGGCAAACATTGCACTTAAGTTGTGATTGATAATCATATACTCACTCCTTTGGCTTTTTCGGCGCACCATCACCGATGGTTTTGCGCCGCGGCTTCCATGCCGTAAAAGAAACTGCTTTACAGTTTCCTTTTAAGTTTTTTCATGAAGATAATATTCACTAATGAATGATACCAATGGAAAAACCCACGGACTTTTAGTCCGATTTTCTGTTTGCGCCCAGCGCCTGTTCTACTGCACAATCTCTTCTTTATTGTACAGAAAAACAGACGCTGGACTTGTGCCATTAGGCGCTTTTCTGTGAAAAACGCCAATAGAACCCTCGACCCACCGTTCCCGGAAGGGTGGAGGTTACCCGGATAAATTATGGAAGCCCAACGGGCGCACAATTCAACCAGGCGGGGAGGAATCTCTGGAAAACCTTGAACCAAGGCTCCAGAGACTATTCCCATTTCACTTCTAATATCGGAATTTGAGAAATTAACATTAGCTATAAATTGCCCCTTCCCTCATGTCCCGTTTCATATTAAAATCAATTTATGAATGACAGCCAATTTTCCCAGGTAGATCTTATCCGCGAAGTTTTTCATTATCAAAACCGGTTTAAGGGTTCTACAATGGTTTTCAAAATTGATTATCCCGTAACAGAAGATCCCGGCTTTCCCGGGCTTGTAAAAGATCTGGCGCTGCTTGCAAAAACCGGTTATAAGGTAATTATTGTTCCCGGAGTAAAGGAAAATATCGATGCTGTATTCAGGCAGCATGACATCGATTCATCCTTTGCGCCTGCAAATGACATTCCTGTTCGCGTAACAACATCGCAAACCATATCATATGTTGAGATGGCGGCGTTTAATGTAGCCAGCCGGTTCATGACTTTTCTGTCCGGCAGCAGAGTTGATGCTCTTATCGGCAATTTTGTAAGGGCACGAGGGCTTGGCGTAATTAATGGCATAGATACCGAACACACAGGCACTGTCGATAAAATTTACGCCGACTCTCTGTCAAGAGTATTGAATTTGGGAATGGTGCCTATCCTCCCTTGCATTGGCTGGAGTCCGTCCGGGAAACCGTACAATGTGCCAAGCGATGAAATAGCGCTGACAGTCTCAAAAGCGCTTGGAGCGATTAAGCTGTTTATCATTACAGCCCGCGACATGCTTGACATTACAAGACTTACCCCAAAAGAAACACAGATGCTGATATCAGACTCCAATACAAATCAGCAATTATTGCGGGAGCTCAAGCTGGCTTTAAAGGCAAGTCAGGCAGGCATTCATCGTGTGCATATAATAGACGGAAGAGAAGACGGCTCTGTCCTGAAAGAGTTATATTCCAATTTAGGTGTTGGGACAATGATCTACGCTGATGAATACGATTCTATCCGCTCATTTCATTCCAGAGATCTGCCGGACATCCTGCGGCTGATGGAACCTCTAATGCAAAAAGGTCTTCTTATCAGGCGGAATCCCGAACAGATTCAGGAGAGAAAAAACGATTATTCCGTTCTGGAAATTGACGGCTCAATCCGCGCCTGCGGCGCTCTGCACGATTGGGGCGAATCCCAGGGAGAGATTGCCGCTGTAGCCACAGAATTAAATTACACAGACCTTGGGCTTGGCAGAAAAATTGTCGGTTATCTTATTGAAAAAGCGAAAAAATGCAAAATGCGCCGCGTATTTGTGCTGACAACCCAATCACAGGACTGGTTTGAATCCCTTGGTTTTAAGGAAGCACCAATTGACAGTCTGCCTGAACAAAAACGCAAGGTTTATGATCAAGCCCGCAAAAGCAAGGTCTATGCTTTGGATTTATGAGCAGAACTGCCATTTTCTCAGCTTTAGTTTTAAGAAGCCGCGCATCGGGTGAATCGAACAGCGAGGTTACTCTTCTAACAGCGGAAGAAGGCATTATAAAGGCGACAGTTTTCGGCGGCCCAAAGAGCAAGTTACGCGCACATTCTGCGCCGTACAATTCCGGGCAGGTCTGGATATACCGCGACAAGGCCAAAAATTACGCAAAACTCAGTGATTTTGATGTCCGCTCATGGAGAATAGGCCTGCGGGAACTTTACGAACGGAGCATGGCGGCAAGCGCTTTGGCGGAAACCATTCTTTCATCTCACGGCGGCGGCGGCGAATGGGGAACTGCCCTGCATCTTGCAACAGCTACTCTGGATACGCTGGAAAGCGCAGCCAATGACGAATTGTGCGGACGTTTATTGGTTCACTTTCTATGGCGATGGACAGGGTTTTTGGGGATACAGCCTCATCTGGAATGCTGTTCATCCTGCGGAATAGATGGAGATATTCAGCTCTGGTACAGTATCCGGGAAAGCTCT
This sequence comes from Treponema sp., assembly GCA_009781635.1. Taxonomy (GTDB): domain Bacteria; phylum Spirochaetota; class Spirochaetia; order Treponematales; family Breznakiellaceae; genus WQXQ01. Next base: position 41,307 of record WQXU01000002.1, on the reverse strand, counting down.
GCATTATGCGCAAGTTGCATCCGGGAAGAGAGTTTAGGGATTGGGGAGCAGGGAGCAGGGAGCAGGGTGATAAAATTAAACCCCGGCTGCCGGAAGTGGCTTTGTACGGCGAACTCGCTTGAGCCTTCGCAGGTTTACCGTTACTCAATGGACAGCAAATCTTTTAATGAAGTAAAATCTCTTGCCGCCAGCGTTTTAACAAATGCATTCGGAAAAAGGCTTGCAAGCTGGGACTGGTAGTGTATAATAGTACCTTAAAACTTCGCCCGTTCGGGCTCATTGGAGGCGCTTATGAAAACTGCAATTGTTTATTATTCACTTAACGGAAACTGCGCTTTTGTCGCAGAAGAGATAAAAGCCAATTTGGACTGTGATTTAATCCCTTTGCACACAAAGGATGATAAAAAACGCAAGGGATTGTCAAAATTCTTTTGGAGCTTTGGATTAATGATTTCAAAAAAGCCGCCCCTTAAACCCTATACTTTTGATCCTTCTGCGTATGACTTGATAATTATCGGTTCGCCGGTTTGGGCAGCCGCTCCCGCATCACCGTTAAAAACATTTCTTTCCGATACAGAAATAAAAGGAAAAAAGATTGCTCTCTTTGCATGTCATGCAGGCGGGTTGGGACAAGCTATGGATAAATTTAAAACGCTGCTCCCCGGCAATGATATCATCAGCGAAATGGATATTAATGAACCTTCCAGCAAAGACAGCGAGGGCGCAAAGCAGATGATTGCAGAGTGGGTAAAAAGACTGTTTTAAGTTTTACTTTCCGGTGCTGGCAGTGGCAGAAACTTTTACTCAATGTATTTTACAATTTACTCAGTGCATTGAGTAAATTGTAAATCACACGCATTCATTATTCTGTATACAGCAGAACAATAAAATGTAAACTAAGCTATATTTATTTAAACAACGGTATTTTTTTTTCCAGAAAATCCTCAAGACTGCAGCTATCGCTTCCCACAGTAAGGCATAAGGCGTTTGGGTGTTTTTTCATAAACTCCATACTGCCTTTTACGTTTTTGATTCTTCCGCTTTTAACTTCAATAGCGGAAAGAGCCGTTGTTCCCTTTTCTATCACAAAGTCAATTTCCATTTCGCGATCTCTCCACCAATAAACAGAAAATCCTTCCTCTTTTCCACGGGCCAAAAGACAGGCTCCTACCGCGCTTTCGATCAAATGCCCGCGGGAATCCGGCAGTTCAAGAAAGCGCTTCCGGGAAGCTCCTGCAGACCATATAAGCAGTGATGTATCATAAACCATTAAACGCGGAGAGCTTTGCTTAGACCGCAGTTTGTTAGCTGCATATTTTTGAAGACCGCATAATACATTTGCTTTGTCCAGTAAATCCAGATAATGCGCAAGCGTTACTGTGTTGCCGGCATCTGTCAACTGACCCAGCATTTTTGTATACGATAATTCCTGAGCCGAGTATTGAGCGCCTAATGTAAATAATGCCCGAAGAAGAGCCGGTTTACGGATTTCTTCCATTTGAAGAATATCTCTGGATATAACCGGCTCTACAATTGATGAACCAATATACCGGGCCCAGCGTCCAATATCTTTTTTCAAATTGGCCGCTCCGGGATAGCCGCCAAAAAACAAAAAATCGTTCAACGTGAAATTAAAAGCCTCTTTACATTCCAGATAATTCCAGTGAGAACAAAATAATATTTCAAAACGGCCTGCCAGAGACTCATTCAAGCCTTTTTGAATTAACAATGAAGATGAACCCAGCAAAATTATTTTAACCTGGTTCTTTTTTCTGGTATCCTCATCCCATAAATACTTTACCATGGAAGGCCATTGAGGAATTTTCTGTACCTCGTCTATAGCAAGAATAACCTCTTTTTTAGACTGCTTATGCATAAGACGGACTTTTTCCCATTCGTTACGCAGCCATTCAAGAGAAACCACAACAGGATCATCAGCGCTTATAAAATGGTGCTGTTTGTCTAACAATTCCAGCGCTTGTAACACAGCCGTTGTTTTACCAGTCTGCCGGGGGCCGATTATAATCTGCATAAACAGCCGCTTTTCTTTCAGCCTCTTTTTTAACTGTTCTACCAATATCCGTTTATACACAATTACTCCTGTTTACTCAGTTCGATTTACAATATACTCATTATAATGAGTATATTGTTTTTGTCAATATGCGGTTTTACAGTATTTAAATGTGTTCTTCATCTTCCTGTTTTTTAATGGATTTGTTTATTGCAACTGCCATTTTACGGTTTCTTTTTTCCATTTGCGCAGTTATATTCGCTGCAATTTTTGCTTTGTTTGAATAATGCATGGTGGTAAAATATCCAGTAATAGAGCAGATATCTCCAGCGGAGGAGTTGCAGCTAGCAGGATGAATTTGGCATTTAAAATAATGTATGGAACATTCAATTGTAATACATAGAATAGAAATGGCTCCCTTGATACAACATCGAACACAATTCGCGTATTGAATGGAGTGTTATACTAGATATCATAAATAGCATCCGGCTCAAAAGGGCCGGATACTATCGCCACTTTCAATCCATCGGTTCGTATCTAAAACTGTTTCCGTTATTGTATGCTTCAAGCATTCCGATTCCGGGGTAAACAAGATGCATTCCGCCTATTGGTATTCTGTTTTGCGCGGCGTATGTAAGAACCTGCTGACGGGTGCGCGCTGCGGCGGAGGCGTCAATGTCAAAAGTAGCGCTGATTGACGGAACGGGAAACTGCACAAGTGCGACATGCAGAAGATCGCCTATTATCAGCAGGCTGGCGCGGCCGCTTTGTAAAAGATAAATTGTGTGTCCGGGAGTATGCCCGTAAGCTGCTATCGGGAAAATTCCCGGCAGTAATTCAGTCCTTCTTTCTGCAGAAACCGGGCCCGGTACAAAGGTAACGATATTTGATCTGTACGGAGTAAGAGCGTTTACTGCTCCCTGATTAACACTTGTTACGGTAAAATGCGTAAGCTCTCTTGCAGAAAGATAAATTTTTGCATTTGGGAACACTGCCGCACCGTCCCTCTGAAGACTGCCAAAGTGATCACCATGCAGATGGGTAATAAGCACCGCATGTACATCTTCCGGATTCACTCCCAGGCTTCTGATTTTATCAATTATAACTCCGCCTGCTCCTGTCCCTGTATCAATCAAAATATTCTGTCCGGATGCTTTTACTAAAAAAGCATTGGCGGTATGTTTAAAACCCTGAACCGGTATATACCGGCGTAAAATTGATTCGTCTGCTCCAACAAGAATACCGGTGTTGCCGTCTCTTTCCGATTCGACAAGCATAAAAACTTCAAAGTGCCCTACTCTAAAAGAAAATATTCCGCTCTCATTTCCGTAGGCTCCTGCCGCAGCAACGCTTAGTATTAATCCCATTAACATCATTTTTTTCATGATTCCCTTCCTTATAAAAAATAGAATACATCATAAATCCTTATTTACCAAGGTTAAAAAGTTAGTACTGGTAAATTATCTTTTTTTCCACTACCATTAACTTGCATGAAATGGGATAAAAAAGAGATTTCTCCCGAACAGGTAAAGGAAGTTTCTTCAAAATACGGCTGCGATCTGTTAACTGCCTCTATACTTATACGCCGCGGTCACAGTACAGGCGATTCGATACGCTATTTCCTTGAAGATGACATTACATCCCTTCGCAATCCCTTTGCTCTTGACGGCATGGAAGACGCAGTTGAGCGGATTCTCGCAGCAAAAGAAGAGGGGGAAAAGGTTCTTGTTTTCGGCGACAGCGATGTTGACGGTATAACGGGAACCGCTCTTCTTGCGGGGTACCTTGAGAATATTGGCATGGATGTTACCTGGCGCATTCCTACAGGGGATGAATCTTACGGACTAAGCATGGAAGCGGTTGATGATTTTGCTTCCAAAGACGGCACATTAATAATTACAGTTGACTGCGGCATCTCCAGGTTTTCAGAAATACAAAGGGCTAACGAACTTTCAATCGATGTTATCGTAACGGATCACCACGAGCCGCAGGATGAACTTCCGGATGCGCTTGTTATTATCAATCCAAAACTGAAAAACTCAAATTACCCCTTCCGGAATTTATCCGGCTGCGGCGTTGCATTCAAACTTGTTACGGCGCTTCGTTTTTCGCAGAGAAGCGAATTGTACGGACAGCAAATCTGTCTTTTAAATACAAGACCTGTGAATGACGCATGGGTTATCGAAATTGCAAAAATGCGCAATTTGCAGGTAACAGAAATTTTATCTGAAACAATTGTACCGGGAATGATTTCAATCGGCGATACCAGGCTGCCCGCCTTCCTTGAAGGCCAGCATATATGCTGCTGGGACGCTCCCCTGCATAAACAAACATTTATAAAACTATTCGGCAATGGCGTTGAATTCGGCCTTTTTGACATTGCTCCGCAGATTGGCAGGGAGATTCCGCAGACAGCCGGCCTTAGCCTTTTGCGCATAAAAGAGCTTTCTAAAATCGCAAAATATTCAAACAGGGAATTGAGCGAGCTTGATGTTTTTGTCAATCTTTTTACATCATATGCAAAAATTAAAGAGAAAAACAAAGACGATGCAGAAAATGAAAACGCAGATATTCAGCTTGCCGCTTTGGGAACCATTGCGGATATAATGCCGCTGTTAGACGAAAACAGGGTAATAGTCCGAAGAGGGCTTGAGTCTCTGGAAAAGAAACCAAGGCCCGGGCTTTTACAGCTTCTCCGCAGACTGGATTTGACAGGACGGCGCTTTGACACAAAAGATATTTCATGGAGGCTGTGCCCCAGCATTAACGCAGCGCGGAGGATGGGACATGCAGAAACTGCAGCTGCCCTGTTTTTTGAAAAAGACCCGCAAAAAAGAGAGAAGCTTGCCGCAGAACTTGTTCAAATGAACGAAAAGCGAAAAGAACTTGAGGAAGAAACCTGGGCAATACTGGAACCCATGGCTTATAAAAGTTTCAATGAATTTGAGGAAAAGTTTTCGTTTGTATCCGGTGAAATGATCAACAAGGGAGTGACAGGATTGATGGCCCAGCGCGCCTGCCGTTTCTTTAATGTTCCGTCAATGGCAGTTTCCATCAGCGATGGCATTGCAACAGGATCAATCCGTTCTGCAAGAGGATATAATGTCCATGCCCTTTTTGAACATTGCGGCGATTTATTTATTGATTCCGGAGGGCACCAGGCGGCAGGCGGTTTTAGTATGGTTATGGAAAACTGGGATACCTTTCTAAAGCGGTTAAAATCGGCTGTCTCTGCAATAGAATTTGAAGATCTGCCCGATGAGCAAACTATTCAGATAGATGCAGAGCTTCCGCACGATTTTTTAAAACCTGATATATTAAAGCTGGTCGATCTTTTCGAGCCCTACGGCAGCAATAATGATCAGCTTGTTTTTATGACAAAAAAAATAACGATTAAGGAAATAAATTTTATCGGAAAGCCGGATGCAAAACATGTAAAGATGACACTTGATGCCGGAAAATATAAATGGCCTGCTCTCTACTGGCAAAGCGCAGATCGTGTAATAAACAAGGAATTCGGCATTAACGACAAAGTAGATATCGCCTTCAATCTTGCGCGTGATTATTTCAAGGGAAATGAAACTCCGCAAATAATGATCATGGATCTTAAAAAAAGCAGGGAGAATGCACATGATTAAACGCATCTTAATTTTTTTTGTTATCTGTTTATTTTTTACAGCCTGCGCCGGGCACCCTGTCGTTTCAGCCCAGGTTGTCAGATACACAATAATTCCTGAGTCCCCGCGTCCCGGAGATCCTGTAACAATAGGCGTTAATACAGATGAAGTGGAAGCGTGGCTGCTCATTGATGACAAACAATCAGGCAGAGCCAGATTTTTTACAGTTCCTGCCGAAGGCAGAAACCCGGGTTTCAAAGCAGCCTTTTTAACAATCCCCGCTACAGCCGCTCCCGGTGAAGCGGTAATAAAAATGATTAACCAATGGGGCGCAGCATATGACATAACCTTTACAATAGCGCCCAGGCAATTCAGATCCGAGACACTGGCCTTAACTCCTTCTCTTACAAGTCTGGTGGCGGATCCTAATCCGGAAAGAACAAGGGAAGCCGAAGTGCTCTGGGCAATTCTTGCCAGAACGGGAAATCAAATTTACCACACAGGCCCCTTTCTGCCGCCTGTTACAGCAACAAGAAGAACAAGCCAGTTCGGAACGCGGCGCATTAATGAGTATTCTGACGGAAGAAGAGTTACGTCAATTCATGCGGGCGTAGATTTTGGAATACCGACAGGAACAGAGGTACGCGCTTCCGGCAGGGGAAGAGTGGCGCTTTCACGCATGAGAATTCTTTCAGGCTATTCAATAGTTCTGGAACATGCGCCTGGTGTATATTCTCTTTACTATCATTTGGACAGTGTTATTGCAGAAGAAGGCGCAATTGTAGAAGCCGGCGAATTGATTGGCCTTTCAGGTTCCACAGGATTTTCGACAGGACCGCATCTGCATTGGGAATTCCGTGTCAGTACAGAAAATACAGATCCCGATGTGCTTGTTGAACGTCCGCTTATTGACAAAAATCTTATAATCAGTAGAATCTTTGATTAGAGTGTATGCGCATGCATACAGTATTTTTACTTTATATGGAAAGGAGGTGATTTAATTGGCGCACATTACAGTTGACGATAACGAGATGCTGGAAAAAGCTATCAAACGTTTCAAACGCATGGTAGAAAAAGAAGGCATCATCCGCGAGTTTAAAAAGCGGGAGTATTTTGAAAAACCTTCTACCATCCTTAACAGAAAGAAAAAAGCCAATGCCCGCAAGCTGTTAAAAAGAAACAGAAAAGGCAAGGGCGAGTATTAATACGTTTAATTAACGAATGTTAAATGCAAGGCCTGTACAGGCAGGGCAAGCGCTTTGCCTGTACAAAGACAAATTACAGCTAACCTTATTAATAATCCTTTCAATATTACATATCTCCTGCGCTTCAGTCCTGCCTGTATTCTCAAATGCCGCACAGCCTGCTTTTCATTCATCTATTGAAGACATAGAGCCGGTATGGCAGCCTGTTTCCGGCGGCATAGATTACTTTCACGGTAAAATTGAATCTCCAAGGCTTGAGTTTTGGGCGCTGCAAATAGATCTTTCTTCAGCTAACATCGGGATCATTGTAAAAGGCGGAAACACAGACAGCCATTCCATCCTCAGCACAAGAGTAACAAGTTTTGTCCGCGATAATGATCTTATTGCCGGGATAAACGCAGTTCCCTTTGATATTGTCTCTTCTACGGAAGGACAGCCGATAAAAAATTCAGGCCTTGTAATTTCCGGCGGAGAACTTATATCCCCTTTAAATCCGTTTTATGATGCCATTGTATTTTACAAAGACGGCAGGGCTGCGATTACAAGTCAATCTTCGATCCGCTCGGTTGAAAACATAGAAAATGCCGCCGGAGGTTTTCATCAAATACTTGCCGGCGGACAAGCGGCGCAAAGGACAAATGAAAACAGCGCAAGACATCCGCGAAGCGCCGCCGGATTATCAGATAACGGCATGTATCTTTACCTGCTTGTTATTGACGGCAGAAGAGCAGGCAGCATCGGCAGCACAGAAAAAGAAACTGCTCTGCTCCTTCGCGCTCTTGGTTCATGGGATGGAATCAATTTTGACGGCGGCGGTTCAAGCGCGCTTGCAATGCGCTCATCTGACGGCAATGTAAGGGCTGTAAACACTCCTGTACACAGAATTCAGGGGCAGGAACGCGCAGTTGCAGGATGCCTGGGAATAAAAGTTGCCGAATAAGAGGATTAATCTTTCCAGGGAAAAACAAAGTTTTTTAAAGTACGTGTGCCTGTTCTTTCCCTTTCTTCTATTAATATTGCATCCCAGGGGATTTTACGGCGGTTTGCGCCGGGGTTTGCTTCCAGCCAGTCATATTTTAAAAGGCGCAGGCGTAAAGCTTGATCAAGATACAGAAGAACTCCGACAGGGCCCGGGAACATAAAAGCAAACACTACCGAGATAAACAGCGCAGCCAGATTGTTGATAATCAGAAATATCGCAAGGCCGGTATTATCAAGTGAAATCAGCATGCATTTTTTCATCGCCTTAATTAAATTCGGGCTGAGCCGGCCAATTACAGAAAAATAAAATTGAAATGAAAGAATGGCAAATATCGTTGTCCAGAATACAATTGCTGCCAGAATCAATCCTGCGACAGCCGAATCTATACTCAGGTAAAACGGAATTACATATGAAAATATCATAAAAAGAATAAAGACAAATAAACCCATCACAATGCCGGCAGGCCATGCTGTCTTAAGATTTTTTAATACATCCAAAAACGAAAAAGTTCCGTAATCGGAAATTGATTTAACAGTCTGGGATGCAGCCGAAAGATATATCGAACAAACAAAAATCCCGATAATATTCGATACTATTTCAAGAGCGCCGGAACCAGTCAAGCCGGCAACCAGTTGCGGAAGAAAAATTGGGATTGCGCAGCTTGCAAAAAAACCAAGATTAAGCAATACAATTTTAAACAGATTATCCCATAGATCATATAATGTTTTCTTTAAAAGGAAACCAATCATAACCGTATAATATCATATAAAAAAAATTAAGTACAGAAGGCGCGGTAATCCATTGCCCCGCAAAATGTTTTTCAGTATAATTTCAGAAAAGACCTCTCTTTTACAGGCGGTACCAGTCTATGATTGTAATGAAATTCGGAGGAAGCTCTGTTGCTGATGCATCACGTATTCAGCATGTTGCCGGAATTGTAAAAACACAATTGTCAAGAAAACCTGTGCTTGTGTTATCTGCCATGGGAGATACAACCGATCATCTCCTGGAAGCTGCTGATATTGCATTAAAAAACGGAAAAACAGAAATAAAAAAAATTGAAAAACTGCATCTGGATACTGTTAAGGCTTTAAAACTATCCGCTGTCCAAAAAGAGATTGCAGGTATTCTGGATGAACTTACGCGCCTGTTATCCGGGATTGCGCTTATAAAGGAACTTACTCCGCGGACAAAGGATTATCTTGTCTCTTTCGGAGAACGGCTTTCGGTGCGAATTGCCGCAGCTCATTTAAAATCTATTGGCATGAACTCAAGAGCTTTTGACGCTTTTGATTTGGGGTTTGTATCAAATTCAAATTATACTCAGGCTGAATTATTAAAAGAAAGCTGGGATGTAATTCCGCAGAAAATTCTGCCGCAGATAAAAGGCAATGTAATTCCTGTTGTTACAGGTTTTATCGCAAAAGACGAAAAAGGCAGCATTACAACTCTTGGACGCGGCGGATCGGATCTTAGCGCTACCATGATTGCCGCCGCCTGCAAGGCTGATGAAGTTCAGGTGTGGAAGGATGTTGACGGTATACTTACGGCAGACCCGCGGATTGTAAAAAACGCACGGCCTGTCGGTCATGTTACATATGATGAAGCGGCAGAGCTTGCATACTTCGGCGCGCAGGTGCTTCATCCAAGAGCCATGCAGCCGTGCATGAAAACAGGAACGCCTGTGCTTGTAAAAAATTCTTATAATATTGACGCACCCGGCACAAGAATCGGACCTGCTTTAGATCAGCAGCGAAGCCCGGGAACGGCAAAAAAAATGCAGCCGCCTGTACGCGCCATTACATCCAAACATAAAGTTACGCTTGTGGATATAGCGTCTACAAGAATGCTCGGCCAGTACGGATTTTTATCGGAAGTTTTTTCCATTTTTGCAAAACATAATATTTCTATCGATATGGTTGCTACAAGCGAAGTTTCGGTATCGCTCACGCTGGATACTGCATACGATTTAGCCGAGGTGAAAAAGGAACTTAACAAAGTTGCAAGCGTGGAAGTAAAAACAGGAAAAGCGATTGTCTCTGTCATTGGCAATGTAAAGCGCTCGTCGGAAATACTTGCAAGGGCTTTCAGGATTTGTCAGTTAATCGGCGTAACTGTGCAGATGATTTCACAGGGAGCAAGTAAGGTTAACATCAGTTTTATAGTAAACGATACGGAAGCGGCGGAAGTTGTAAGAGCCCTGCACATGGATTTTTTTGACACTCAGTCCGTTTCCGGAACACAGGAGAAAAAATGAATATTGCATTAATTGGCTACGGCAAGATGGGAAAAATGATAGAACAGGCAGCCCTCACTTTGGGGCACAACATAACTGCTATTGTAGATCCTTTTATCACAGGAACGCAGATATCAAGCAGCATAACAGAAGCTGCATTGGATACTACCGAAGCTGCAATTGAGTTTACAAGGCCTGATACGGCTGTTGCGAACATCCTTGCGCTGGCGGAAAGAAAAATTCCTGTAGTAGTTGGAACAACCGGCTGGCAGGAACGCATGAATGCTTCCGGAATTGAAACAGGAATGGATAATGTATTTAAAGCAATCGAAAAAACAGGCAGTTCAATGCTTTGGGCTTCGAACTTTTCGATTGGAGTAAATATGTTTTACCGTATTGCCTGGTATGCTGCTATGCTTGCAAATAATTTTTCCGAATACGATGCCGGCGGTTTTGAGACTCATCATAATATGAAGATGGACAGCCCTTCGGGAACCGCAAAGGTTCTGGCAGAAGGAGTGCTGTCGTGCTTCAGCAGAAAAAAGAAAATTGTCTGGGATACAATGAACCGCAAGCCGGAAGCGGACGAGTTCCACTTCCCCAGCCTTCGCATTGGAAACGTACCCGGAACGCACAGCTTGTTTTTTGACTCGCCGGCAGATACAATTGAGATTACCCACACCGCACGCAGCCGCGAGGGTTTTGCATACGGCGCAGTGCGGGCCGCTGTTTGGCTTTGCAAAAACGGACAAAAGGGTGTTTTTACAATTGACGATATGATGAAGGACCTTTTTAAGGAGTGATTATATGACAGAGTTTCGCGGCGCATTCACAGCGCTTGTTACACCAATGACAGAGTCGGGAGAAGTTGACTACGAAGGTTTCCGCAGACTTGTACAGTTTCAGATAGCTGAAGGCATCGACGGCATTGTTCCCATGGGAACCACAGGCGAAAACCCCACCCTTGACGAAAATGAAGAAGACAAGCTGATAGAAATTGCAGTAAAGGAAGCCGCTGGAAAAATAAAAGTCATTGTCGGCGCCGGTTCCAACGACACAAAGAATATGATCAAATATACCGAACGCGCAAAGAGAATGGGTGCGGATGCCGCGCTTGTAGTAACGCCTTATTACAACAAGCCAAATAACGACGGCCTGCTGCGTCACTTTGAAGCGGCAGCCAATGTCGGCATACCCATAATTGTTTACAATATTGCATCACGCACAGGCATTAATATCCCGACCGCGGTTATGAAAGAAATTGCAAAGTCCCCGAATATTGCAGGTGTAAAGGAATCTTCCGGCGACATTAACCAGATGGGCGATGTTATAAGAGAGATTGCAATACCGCGCAAAAAAAACGGCGGAAGTTTCTTTGTTCTTTCCGGCGATGATTCATTTACACTGCCGTTAATAAGCATGGGCGGTGACGGAATTATTTCTGTTGTCTCTAATCTTTTACCAGCGAAGGTAAAGGCCTTAACAAAGGCTGCTCTTGAAGGCAGATATGAAGAAGCCCGCGCGATCCATTATGAATTGATTCCGCTTATAAAAGCCGCTTTTATAGAAACAAATCCCGTACCGATCAAGAAGGCTCTTTCCTGGGCAGGTCTTCCCGCAGGTCCTGCGCGTCTGCCCTTAGGCAAGCTGGCTCCTGCAAGCGAAGAAGTTTTAAGAAAAGCGCTGCTTGGTATGGGGATTATTAAATAGCGCACTCTCCTTTTTTGTAGTGGTCACAACATCACATATAGCACTGTTTTACAGGCCGTCCTGAATTGGGCGGCTTTTTTATTAATTTTTTCAAAAAACTTTAAATTTCACTAAAGCGCTATGCATCCTCGCGCCATATATATCAGAGGTAAAAATATGAAAAACAACAATTTTGTTTCTCCTCTTGATGATTATGCATTCAAGCAAATCTTTGGAGAACAACAAAACATCGGGAACACGAGGGCATTTCTTAAGACCCTGCTTGATGTTCCGGAGGAAGAATACGGCAGACTTACAGTCGTAAGCCCTAACCTTGGAAGTATTTTTAAGAAGGGTAAAAAAGGAATTGTGGATATTAAGCTTACCACCAAGTCAGGTAAAATAATCCACATTGAGCTGCAGGTGGAAAAAAGGAAAAACCTTAGGAACAGAATAACTTATTACATCACCAAACATGTAAGCGATCAGTTAAAATGGGGAGACGATTATGACAAATTGCATCAGGTTATCAGTATAATAATCTGCGATCATAATCTTTTAGAAGAAGAGTATTATTATCATAACGAGTACGGAATGAAAAATGATAAAAATCATTACTTTACGAAATTAATAAAACTGATTATACTTGAACTTCCAAAACTGCCTGAAACAGAGGACGGAGTGCTTTGGCCTTGGCTAAAATTTTTAAAGTGCAAAAAGAAGGAGGATTATGAAATGTTGGCAAAAAAGTATCCTGAACTGGAAAAACCAATCCATTGCGCCAGAAAGATGTCATGGCTTGATAAATGGCGCGACATCCAGTTCCACAGAAACCTTGCAAAAGTAGACGAACGAATGCTTCATGAACAGATAAAAGATGATGCCCGTGCAGAGGGTTTGGCTGAGGGGCGCGCAGATGAAAAAATTATGATTGCAAAGAATTTGTTTGCCGAGGGTTCGTCACTTGAATTTGTTCAGAAAATTACCGGACTTCCACTGGATAAAATAAACGCATTATCAGCAGCAATATTTTAAATTTATGACAGCGTCTTTTTACATATAGCGCTGTTTTACAGGCCGTCCTGAATGGGGCGGCTTTTTTAATTTCCACCCAGAACACGTCTGTGTATAACGTACTGTCATACACAGACGTGTATATAATATTCCAGAAAAATCATAATTCTTTTTACTGTCTCAATTATGAAAAGACAACCTGTAGGGGTTTGTTATTAATTTTTTATCAGTATTTCAGGAGGGAAAAATGAAAATGATTTTAATTGTCTTTCTGCTTGCAAGTATTTCACTTTCTATATTAACAAATTGCGATAACAGCCCGATTTCCCTGTAATCAATAGCGCCGCAGCGGATAAAATTGAATTAGAGCTGGTTGACGGCGAAACCCCGGTAACCCTGATAGTAGATGCGGTTAGCGCTAATGGTTCTGCGGCAAGTTATAACTGGTCTTTAAAAAGCGCCCAGCAAGACACAAACCCTGTTATCATCGATCAGACAGCTGCCTCAACTAATGTAACAGACCTTACAATCGCCGGCACTTATGTGTTCCAGCTCGAAGCAACCGGCAGTAACGGTAACAAACAAACCTCGAACGTCAATGTAGTGGTCCGTGAAGCGATGTCCGTTAATGGAATAATTTTACCTCCTTTGGGAACGTAGATTTGATTCGTTATGTTTCTTTATATGGTATCGATGGAATATCGCCATGACCATTATTTTTTTATGATAATTAAAATAATATTTTAGGAAAATATTCATTTTATACAGAAAATATTGATCTTAGTTATATTGAGTATATATTGGATATTGATGGAGAAACATCGCTATCATCTCTACCCGGAGGTGCTTTAATAGCAGCTATCTGTTTTTTGTAGTGTTGTTATGCGTCATGCCTACACCGCATATAGCGTAGTTACAGGTGGAGGCGCTCTGACAGCAGCAAAAGATTTTTCTTGGTGTCATTGTGGGGAATATTACTTTATATGTGGTGTTTGTTAATATTTTTATAATTGAGTAACAACCTGTATGGGTTTGTTAGGTATTAAGATAAGCTTTTTTGGAGGATGATATGGTTATTAGACATGAACATGCAAGTATTATTGGAGCAATAATCGGAGCGATCGGTGCTATCATTGCTGCTCTTATCCTGGTTTTTAAAGTAAAGACAATAGATATTATCATTGCGGATATTGAAACAAAAAAAATTATTACTGGTGAAGTTTTTATTGATACCAGTAAGGATGGTAAACCCAGTTATCCTGATAATCCTGCTGTTCTCAAATTAAGGAGAACAAACCGTTTTTTACGGGTGGAAAGCAAGGATTATAAACCTTTGGTTATTCCTGTAAAAAATATTAATAATTCACACATTGTTGAACTGGAAGCGATTTCCTGCGAAGTGTGTAAAACAATAACATTTGATGCGGACTTTATTCCTCTATCACTAACCGGATGGGATCCATGGGGAGGATTAATAGTAACCAGAATAGGGAACGAGGATGTTTTAAACGGACAGGTGCACAGTACGGGAGGCATCACTAATGCTAATATGGGTACAGAAATTCGTGGAAAAATCCTGCATCTGGTTTTTTCAAATATCGATGCATCAACATTTGATAGTAATCGTTTAGTCAAGCTTACTGTTAATATAAATGACCGAACATTGATTCCTGATAACAGAAATTTATTACATGGTGAATATATTTCTATTAATGATGTGCTTCCCGATCAGAGCATTGAATATATAATTCCCGATGACTTTGACGGCAAGTTGGGTCTTGTGTTTTACCAGGCAACCCTGAATGACTTGAAAATTACAGCTTATTACAAGTAGGAGCGCAAAGGCAGCAGCCAATACGTTTTATCCTGGATGACTGTTACAAGGAAATATTTTTATTCCGTTTCCTCTGGTTCATGAAACAATATAGCAATATAATTTCTTTTTCTTGAATAATTCAATATCTTGTCCTGCTTCAGCAGAAAAATTTGATGTTATTGTTATACCTTTTCCACTATTTACTACTATAATATTTCCTTGATAATTTTAGAATCGGAGCCGTTGTAATAATAAATCTGTATTTCATCAGACTGTTTAGGTTTTTCAAAAATTAAAAACAGGCCATCCATACCTTGATAATCTGAGCAAAAGTGTTTAAGTGTCCATCCTTCGCTGCGCCAGAAACGGATTACTTTCGAAATACCATTTGCAACTCTTGACCCTCTCTCATAAATTGTATTGATTAAATAATCCTTATCAGGATTATTGTCAATTATCTGTTCTATTTTATTATTTTGGTGAACAACAGAGTCTTTAATGTCAGAAACTGCTTTTTCAATGTTTTGAATATTCTTGTTAATATCCCTTCCTGCAACATCGCCCTGAATAATTCCATTATTGTCAACAGAGCTATCGCCTTTGGATTTTTTCCTCGATATTTTTGTTGAACTGGCTCCAATTAAAGCTCCAACTAAAATTTTAAGAGTATCAGCTGTCCAGGTTTGTTCTTTGAAAAGATGAACTATTAAAATCATGATAAAAAGAGATGCTATTACTATAAGCAAAATGTTTCCTGATTTGTAGTTTCTGTCAAATATTATGTTTCCATATTTTAGAATTATGATTATTATAATTGCCATCACTGACCCAAGAATAATAATTGCAGGGATAAATTCCATAACTTTCGCTGTATCCATATCACTACCTCCATTTAATAAATGCCTGAAATCAATTTAAAATTTAGTTTTGTTGTCAAATCATTTCAAGAATTTATTAATATTTATTTTATTGCATCGTATTCCAATAAACAAGATAAAAATAATCATTATCTTATCAAATTTATAGAATAAATCATTGTTTTGAAGAATATGAACTGCACTCTGGTATAATAATTGGCGTATACTTTGCCAGATACATTAGAAGACACCTATAGGAAGGCACTTTAGCTGCTATCACATTTTACAGTATCATCGAACCAAAGATTTGCGTGCAACATCTATACAACATATAACGAAGTTACAACTATATTTAAACCGTTAAATAGCGCACTCTCCGTCTCTGCCTGTTAAAATGTCAAGGCCGTGATGAAGCTCTCCAATAATAAACTCAAGATTCTCGCGGGCCGCTTTCGGGCTTCCCGGTAAATTGATGATAAGGGTTTTGCCGCGTATGGCTGCAATTGCTCTTGAAAGCATGGCGCGTTTTGTAATAGTCATGCTTGCGGCGCGCATGGCTTCTGCAATGCCTGGAACGAACCTGTGCGCAACTGCCGCTGAAGCTTCGGGCATGCAATCGCGCGAAGACAGGCCTGTTCCTCCTGTTGTTAAAATAATATCTGCAAGGCTGCAGTCGCATATGCGCTTTAATTCATTTTCAATAAGAGACTGCTCATCCGGAAGCAGGGTGTAACCTGCATCTGCATATCCTGCGCCAACTGCAATTTCGCGGATGACAGCGCTGCTTTTATCTTCGCGCCCGCCGCTGGAACACTTGTCGCTTGCAGTTAAAATCCAGAAGCGGTAATTGTCTTTCTGCATACGGATTGTCATTTCATCACCGGCGCTGATTATCCCGCCGCAAACCACTTTTGCAAAAACTCCTTCGCGGGGCATTATACAATCGCCCATAACATTATAAATTACGCAGCGGCTGTGACATTCCTTTCCTATCTGGGTTATTTCCAGAACAACATCATTACACTCAAGCACCGTGCCCACAGGAAGGTTTTTAAAATCAATTCCATCTACAACAAGATTTTCTCCGAAGTCTCCGTATTCAATTCCGGTTTTTGTTTCAGCAGCTGCGCGGAAGATTTCAATTTTTTGAGCGGAAAGAAGACTAACCTGCCTGTGCCATTCTCCGGCGTGAGCATCGCCTGACAAACCGTGACCTGCAATAAATTCGGCTCTGTTAATATTGCGTTTTACTGTTCCCTTTTCGCTGCTTATGCAAACTGCCAATATTTTTCCCATGTTGAATTATACCTTATCCGCCGATTTCCGACATGCCTTCTTTATTATTTTTAAATGCATGGGAGCGGGGTTTTAACTTAACCGCTTCTGTAATTTCTTTGATAATCTCATCATCGCCAGCGCCCGCGCGGATCAAAGCGCGCAAATCAAGGCCATGCTCATCTGAAAGACATAGCCTTAGAGAACCTTCAGAAGTAAGACGCAAACGATTGCATGTTTCGCAAAAGATATGCGTTACGGCATTTATAAAACCGATCTTCCCTGTAAAACCCGGAAGACTGTAATATACTGCAGGGCCGCTGCCGTAAATGTCGCCGGCAGGTTTGAGTATGCCAAAAAAGTTTTCAATTTGCGCCGCTGCTTCCTCACCAGGAACAGATTGAAAAACCGATGCCGAGCCAAGGGGCATTAACTCAATGAAGCGGACAAAAATGTTTCTGTCCTTTGCAAGAGCTGCAATAGGAACAATTTCTTTTTCATTGCAGGGTTTCCCGGAAGCGCGTACAGGCACACAATTTATTTTTACAGTGATTTTTTTTTCAAGAAGCCTGTCTATAAGCGGGACAATGGCTGCAGGTTCTGCATTTTTACATTCATGTAAAAATCCGCTCCCTGTCATTTTTTTATAACATTCATTATCCAGAGCATCAAGGCTGATGTTAATTCCATCGGGCAGACCCATTGATCCTGCTTCGTTAAGATATGCGCCTAAAAGAAGCCCGTTAGTGGTAAGCGTGATTTTTTCAATTCCCTTAATTGATTTAAGTTCCTTAATTAAAAAAATCATACCGCGGCGCAGCAGAGGCTCCCCTCCTGTTATCCTGATATTCCTTATACCAAGATACGTCATTATTTTTGCTATCCTTATAATCTCTTCAAAAGACAGAATATCGTTATGAGGTTTCCATTTAACGCCTTCGGGCGGCATGCAATAAAGGCAGCGTAGATTGCACCTGTCAGTAATTGAGACTCTTAAATAATTAATAGCTCTGCCGGATGAATCAATCAACACAAATATGCCCGCTCTTCCCGCCGGATTTTTCGCAAAGCCTGATATTGCCAATAACCATCGTTTTATCAAGCGCTTTGCACATATCGTAAATTGTAAGAAGGGCAATGGATACGCCGGTAAGTGCTTCCATTTCAGCTCCTGTCTTTCCGGAAAGTTTTACTTCGCATGCAGCCTCGATCATTTTCCTGCTGTCTGCGGCCGGTGAATCTTCATTATGAAAAGAAAAATCAATTGTGCACTTGTCAAAATTCAAGGGATGACACAGGGGAATAAGGCTTGAGCATCTCTTTGCCGCCATAATTCCCCCGATGCGGGCAACGCCAAGAACATCGCCCTTACCGACAGCGCCGTCAAGCACGGCCTTCATGGCGCCGGCGTTCATAGAAATGCATCCCTTTGCAATTGCGGTACGGGAAGTAATTTCCTTTTGGGAAATGTCCGCCATTACCGCATTGCCCTGTGAATCAAAATGAGAAAAACCGTTTTCCATATTTCTACCTCTTTATAAACTGACAATCTCTCCGGCGTAAGCCCATGTATAACCGTCAAGCTTCTGATGAAACCCCGGGCTTTTTAAAACATCAATAAATATATTAATCATTTCCGATTTTAGTAAATTGGAAAAAAGCGCAAAGTCATATTCTTCTTCACCCATCGGAATAAAATCCAAATCGAGGGCTTTCGCGGCAGATGTAATTCCAAGTCCTGCATCAGCGCTGCCGCCATGTACTGCTGCGGCTACTGCCATGTGAGTCACGCCTTCCCTTGTGTATCCATCTATACTGCCTGGATTTATGCCCTCTCCTTTAAGCAGATGATCCAGAAAGAGGCGTGTCCCCGCTCCGCGCTGGCGGTTTATAAAACGGCAGCGGCAAATATCTGCAATTGATTTAATTCCCAGCGGATTATTTTTTTTAACAATTAATCCCTGAACCCTGCCGACACCTTTTATAAGACTTATATCTTTATCTGGTAAAATCTTTTTTATCCAGCCTTTGTTATAACCGCCGGTATCTTCATCAAGCAGATGAACAGGCGCAATGTGGCACTCTCCGCGCTTTAGCGCAGTAAGTCCTGCCATGCTTCCAGCATGCGTACTTGCAAGGTTAATTCCGTATTTGCATGACATCATATCAGAGATCATATCAAGGATTAGATCATGGCTTCCAACCGCTACCAGTGTGCGATCTATTTCTTCAATTGAATGACAGAGTTCTATCTTTGCAGTTTCACCTGCTTCTATACCTTCGCTCTGCTGATCAATAACACAGAAACCGTCGGCCCTTACAAGCGACATCGCTGCTCCAGCGCCTCTTGCCAAAGGAGATGCGACAAGCCTGCCGTCTACACGTCCTGTTTTTACGCGCACATACTCGCGGTGTTTTAACGAAGACACAATCCGTCTGGAAATAACTGCTTCTGTTTTTTGCATTGCTTTTTCCTTACTGCCTGTAAGGACGGATAGAACAGGAGAGGCAAAAGTTTCAAATGAAAGATAGGCGGAGACAGGATAGCCGGGCGTGCCGATGACAGGTTTGTTATTTACAACCGCAAGTATTACAGGCTTTCCCGGTTTCATGGCAACACCATGGACAATCACATCTCCAGTTTCGCGCAGCGCCTGAACTGTAAAATCTTCCGTACCGGCGCTGGACCCCGCATTTATTAATACCATATCAAAATCATCCGCCGCTTTTAAAACGGCGCTCTTAAGAAGCTCATAACTATCAGGCACAATATCGAAACGCAGACCTTCTGCGCCTGCCCGTTTTACCTGCGCCTCAAACATCCGCGCGTTTGACTCGATGATCCTTCCTTCTTCCGGAGCCTCTCCGTTTTGCAGGTGCGATATATCTATTATCTCATTGCCTGTTGGAATAATCGCAACCCTGGGCCGGGAATAAACATTAACGCTTGTAATCCCGCCGGAAAAAAGAACGCCAATGTCTACCGGTCTTATTTTATGCCTGCCCGGAATAATCATCTCTCCTGCAACTATGTCTTCTCCAATGGGCCTTACATGCTGCCAGGCGGAAGGGCTCTCAATAATTTTTACGCTTCTCTCTCCGTCAGCCTGGATAAGATCTTCGGCCATAATTACTGCATCATACGGATGATTTAACTTATCTCCCGTATTAACATATATAAAATCTTCTGTCTCTTTAAGAACAAGGGGGTTTGATTCACGCGCGCCGGCTGCCGCCGATGCTTTTACTGTAATGCCGTCCATAGCTGCAGCATTAAACAAGGGAGAGCTAAACCGCGCATAAACTGCCTCAGATGTAATGCGATCAAGACTTTCCTGCGCGGGGATTTCTTCAAACTTTGGATTAAGCAGTCCCTCAAGCGCGGCAAGGTATTTTGACAGCGCTTCTTCAACCGGAGTATTGCTTAAATATAAATTCCGATTTGCCATTATTATTCCTGAAAAAGATAAACCAGCACAGATTCATCCTGCTTTATACCTTCTTTATTTCTTTCTATAATTATATAGCCGTCTGCGTCAGTAAGTGTAGAAATTATTCCCGCTTTCCCAAATACAGGTTTTGCAAGATAGAACCCCCCCTGCAGCTCCAGAACAACAGGCATAAAAACAGTTTTCCCGGGTGCGCCCGGAACATTACATGAAATGCGCGCCGGA
Source organism: Treponema sp. (assembly GCA_009781635.1). Taxonomy (GTDB): domain Bacteria; phylum Spirochaetota; class Spirochaetia; order Treponematales; family Breznakiellaceae; genus WQXQ01. Next base: position 20,931 of record WQXU01000002.1, on the reverse strand, counting down.
ACAGGAAAGGCCGGCTGCTTGTTAAATAAAATTTCAGAGAGCCAGCCAAAGATAGTTGTAAAAATCATCATTGCAGAAACCGGATGACCGGGCAGTCCTGCGAATAGTTTTTTATTCTGATCATCCCAGCCCAGTATAGTGGGCTTTCCCGGTTTAACGGCAAGGCCGTGGGTAAATACGCCAGGCTTTGAAACACTGTCAATAATTTTTGCGGTAAAATCCCTGTCCCCTTTTGAGCTTCCGCCGGAGATAATTATTATATCGCATGCTGTCATGGCGGATCTTACTGCATTTTCAAGTACCGCTTCGTCATCGGGAAGCACCTGGCTAATCGCAGCATTGCAGCCATATCTTTTTGCAAGCGCTTTAAGCGCGCTTGTGTTTACATCACGTATTTTTCCCGGAGCCGGCTCCTGTTCCGGAGAAACAAGTTCATCGCCTGTTGAAATAATCGCAAGTGAAAGAGAAGCATACACAGAGACATTTAAGATTCCTGCCGCAGATAAAGCGCCGGTTTCCTGAGCGCGAATGCATGTTCCTTTTTTTAATAATAATTTTCCCTTTTGAAAATCCTCGCCTTCTTCAATAATTCCCGCTCCCGGCGCAACGGATTTGTACACAGACAGGTAAGCGCCTGCTGCTTCACTGTACTCAAGCATTACCATAGCATCTGCGCCCTGGGGAAGCATTCCGCCTGTCGGCACATAGACGCACTCACCGGAACTTACTTTTATGTCCGCCTGCCTGCCGATTAATACAGAGCCTGTCAATTTTAGAATTACAGGAATGCCTTCACCTGCCCCGGATGTATCACAGGCGAGTACTGCATAACCGTCAACTGTTGAACGGCGGTATGAGGGAATGCTGCAGGGAGAAAAAATATCTTCTGCAAGGATACAACCAGGCGCTTTATCAACAGGAACCATGTCCGTTTTTAATGTCCATGATTTAACTCTGTCTGCAAGTTTTTCACGCGCCTGTTCAATTGTATCAACTGTGAGCAGCTTCACTTACTTTTCCCTCATGCATAAAATAAATTTGACTGCATATGTTTTTTATATGCGGCATCTGATGACTTATAATAATCCAGATAGAGTTTTCATTTTTCTGTTCTTCAAGAATTGTTTTTTCAAAAAGATCCAGGCTTTCCATGTCCATGGCAGTCATTGCTTCATCTGCAATAATTAACTTTGGCTTAAAAATGATTGCTCTAAGAAAAGCAAGTTTCTGCTGTTCGCCGCCGGAAAGGCCCTTTGCTCTCTCCTTTGACCGGTTTGAAAATTTCATTTTATCAAGATATTCATTTACAAGTTTTTGATCCGGCTCAATATTCCGCAGTTCAAGAGGATACACAAGATTATTATACACCGTATCATCCATCATGTAGGGTTTACGGCCAAGATATGTAATATCTCTTTGCAGCAGGCCTTCGGTGTTTACACCGCCGCTGTCAGGTTCAAGAAGCCCTGCAATAATTTTTGCAAGAGTAGACTTGCCGGAACCATTGGGGCCAATCAGCCCGTAAACCCCAGGATATGAAATTGTAAAATTATCAATGTCAAGAATAAAATCGCCAAGTTTTTTTTTAACCCCTGTTAGTATCATAACTAAAAATTCTCCGCAATTTTTTCGTTTCTTCTGAATAAATCAGAAAGAGACTGAAGAGAAAACGCAATAATTAAAAGCAGTATTCCAAGAGTAATGCCCTGGCTAAAATCGCCCATACTGCGGAGCATTGTTATTGCGGTAGTCATTGTCCGCGTCTTGTACTGAATATTTCCTCCGACAATCATCACAGCCCCCACTTCGCTTATGGCGCGGCTGAACGCTGTAACGATTGCAAAGTAAAACTCTCCCTTCATTTCTCTTATAAACAGAAGCTGCGTTTGAAAACGGGTAGCTCCCATTGTTTTTGCAAACACCCGTATTACAGGCGCGCTGCGGACAGCGTAGGTATAAATCATGCCGGTAATAATCGGAGTGATTAAAACAACCTGCGCAATCACCATAGCCTCGATTGTAAAAAGAAGTCCAAGAAAACCAAGCGGACCGCGGCGCATCAGAATGAGGTAAACGATAAGCCCTGCCACAACGGGAGGCATTCCCATAAATGTACGGCAGAGCCTGACTACAATTTGTTTTCCCGGGAAGCTGCTCTTTTCAAGCAGCAGCCCAAGAATTGTACCAAGAACAGTTGAAATTAATGTGGAAAAAAAAGACATTCTTAGAGTTACGCCGATGATCGAAAGAGTGTCTGCGCTTAAATTAATAATTCCAAAACTCATCTTGTTCCGGCATTTGGCGTAAACAGGGGAGCGCCGAACTCTTCTACCCCATATTGACTTATAAGCCTTTGAGCATTTGCGCCTATCATCCATTCAACAAATGCGCGCCCGCCCTGAGCATTTATCCCGGGATGCCGCGCAGGATTTACAAGAATTACTCCGTAATAATTGAGCAGCTCCGGAGAGTTTTCGCATACAGCGGAAAGATTTATCCTTCCGTCTTTTCTAAGCGTAAGCCAGGTTGCGCGATCTGTAAGAGTATAGGCCTGCATTTCATTGGCCATCTGCAAAGTCGCGCCCATCCCCTGACCTACAGAGGAATAGCGGCGCATATCCCTGACATTTACTGCTGCAGACTGCCAAAGGGTAAGTTCCATTCTGTGCGTTCCGGAATCATCGCCGCGGGAAACAAAGGGCAGATTTTTTGATGCGATGTCCTTTAATGTTTGAATGACATTACTGTTGTGCGGGATTTCCCTGTCCGGCCCTGTAATAAGAAAGTCATTGTACATGACATCGTAACGCACTGCCCCGTAACCGTCTGCAACAAACTGGATTTCATCGGGCCTTGCATGAACCAGAAGCACATCTGCATCTCCGTCACGTCCCATCCGCAGTGCAGCGCCAGAGCCCACAGCAACGACATCAACTTCCCATCCCGTTTCCCGCGTGAACGCAGGCAGCAGGAAATCCAGCAGTCCTGAATCCTGCGTGCTGGTTGTAGTTGACAAGGTGATTCTGCCTTTAACCGGAGCGTCACGCGTACCGGCGGCAAAAAGCGAAGCGCCCAATGCGAAAAGCATCACGGCGGCCGCAAGGCCTAATGTTCTTTGACATAAAGCTCTTGGGCAGGGGGTAAAACCAGAGGTTTTATTCATAATTTTCTCCTTCACACAATGGTAAGCACAGCCGTTTCCGCCTGCACTCTATCGTTCCGTTCGGCATAGCCGCAGAGGCCTTAGCACGAAGGAATCGGAGTTATAAAAAATGATAACATTAAAAGTGATGAGTGTCATCCGGCCTGCAATTTATCCGCCGCCGCAAATAGGTAAAAATGAAACTTCATCGCCGTCTTTTAAAACAGTATTAAAATGTTTAAGCATAAGTATACTTTGTCCGTTAACGACTATCAGCATTTTTTTTGCAAGCTTGTACGCTTTTGCGCTGAACTGCCTTTTGATATGGCGCAGCACATCTTTTACATCTGCCGCAGTTATTGATTCGTTTTCCATTTTTACAAGCGCTGATAATTGCGCGCGGTACCTTATTTGAACTTTCATATTTTCCTGCGCGTTAATTTTCTATCTTTAATCTTTTCAATGTACGTTTCAGCGGAACTCCCTGCGGGTCCCAGCCGCGCACCTTGTAATATTTTTTGAGCATTTTTTCCAGCGGCACTATATGATCTGGATTCGCTTCGCCGGAAGTTCTTGAAGGCTGAGGCGTCTTTGTCAGACGATCGGGCAGGGAATCATCCGCTGCTGTCAATCCTTCGCGAAGATTAAAGAGCCGCTCAAGATTAAAGCATCTTTCTCCCAAGAGGAGAAAATCACCGCTGAACATGGAAAAACCCGTAGCAAGGCGCAAGGCTTCGGCATGCGGAAAAAGAAAAAATGAATTAAAGCGCAATAGGGGTTTTATTCCCAGCAGCAAACGCACGGCGGCACCTGAGTGAGTCGCTATCTTTCCTGTTATACGGGTAATGATATGATTCGGCCCAAGGTTAAAGAAAATAGCCGGAACAAAAGTCTGCGCGCTGAAAAGGCAAAAGCCCGATGCGGAAACCGCTTCCATGCCATCCTGCATAAACACAGTCAGCTCCGCTTTGTTTGGACTCTGCGCATCGGTGGAAAGAACTCCAATCGATTCCAGCAGCGCAAGATAGCCTCCGTTAAGATGGCAGCCGCCGCGGTTACTTGTTGCGTAGCCAAGACCCATGCCGACAGAACGCCGCGGTTCATAGGAAGCCATTTCAAGACCCTTTGAATGCATGGCATATTCCCTGCCGCCGTATTTCTCGCTCATCCATTTACTGCCGTTTGCAATATCCGAATATATTCCTTCGCGGCAGGCGATTTTACGAAGCGTTTCTTCCAGATTATCGATCCTGCCGAATTCAACGCCGAAATCCATAATGCCGTTTTCCTTTAACTCCATTGCAAAGGCAATGGAAGAAGCGGCGGAGATTGTATCCATCCCAAGCAAGTCACAGGTATAATTTAAATCTATTATTTTTCGTATATCTTTCGCGCCGATGTTTGGGCCGAAAAAACCTGTGGTCTCATACTCAGGCCCCTTTATTTCCTTTTCATCACTTTTTTCTTTACCAGATTTCTTTACCCGCCTTTCGCACCGGATTGGGCAGCTTATACAGCCGGAATTTTTAACAAGTTCTTTTTCCGCCAGTGTTTCGCCGCTTACAAGATCCGCATCGGGATCATAACCATAACGAAAATTGCGGCTGGGCAGCGCGCCTGTTGCATTTGCTTTGTTAACAAGCCCCGTAGTTCCGAAGTGCGGCAATGCGTCTCCTGTCATGGGGTGACCTTTGATAAAACGAATCCACTTTTTAATAAAACGATCCAGTTTCCTGCGGTTTGCAGTTTCCGGCATCTTTGTTCCGTAAGCGATGAGGGCTTTTATATTTTTTGATCCCATTACTGCGCCGCTTCCGCAGCGGCCTGCAACGCGCTCACCGCTCATGGCGCAGGCGTATCTGACAAGATTTTCTCCTGCAGGCCCTATTACAAGCTTGCCGTAATGTACGGGTAATTTCTTCTGCGCCTCTTCAGCATAAAGTCCCCAAAGATCATCCGCCTCATGTATTGATACAGAGCCGTCGATAATTTCAATCCTGGAAGGTTTGGCGGCGCGTCCTGAAATTACAAGGCCGTCAAAGCCTGCGCGCTTCATCATAAAACCAAACGAACCGCCGCAATTTGACGAAGCGATCCCCCCGGTTAAAACATTTTTAAAAGTCATATTAAAACGGCTGGAAGACGGAGCGCCTGTTCCCGTTAACGGACCGGTGTTGATTATTAAAACAGCGGCAGGATCAAGTGAATCTGTTCCCTTCGGCATCAAATCCAAAAGCAGCCGCGCCGCAAGAGCTTTCCCGCCCACGTACTTGCGAAAATATTCTTCGCTGACAGTAAAGCTTTCTGTAACACCGGTATCAAGATTGATCTTTGCGTAAACGGGCAGTTTCATTTTCATCTTACGTTTCATGATACTGCCTCCATATTGACTGCTCCAATAGGGCAATGAGACTGACATATGCCGCAGCCGATGCATTTTTGCGGATGTACAAGCTCCGCAAATACATTAATGTCTCCTTTAAACTGCGGCAGGGATATTCCAAGCGCGCGCGGAGTACAATCGTAAACACAGATTGAACATGCGCTGCACAGCGCAGTATTTATAAAAGGCTTTGGCCATTGAGTACGTTTCACAGTAACACAGAATTTTCCCGCGCTGTCTGCAATTGCATTTTTAGGGCAAACCCTTCCGCATACGCCGCATTCAACGCAGCGCTTTTCATTTATATAATGCCGCGTATCCTTCTCTCCGTTAATAGCAAAGACAGGACAAAGCTTTGCGCAGGCGGTACAGCCGGTGCATGCTTCGCTTATACTGAATGACATATGACACTCCTTACAGCCTGAGGCTCTCTATCATTACGCCAAATTGTTTCTTTCTATATATAACCGGTACCGGATAAAGAGGATTACTCTCCTTCGACGCCCATTTGATCATTTTGGGAATATCTTCATTCTTTATGCAGTCAAACCCTTTTGGGATTCCCATGCGTTCATTCATTGCATATATGGCATCTATAAAGATGCGCGCTTTTTCTGCATGCGGCTTTTTATCCGCCTTGTCTGCAAGTCCTGCGGCTTCTGCCAACCGTGCAAGTTTACGATGAACTTTTTTACCGTAATCCTCCAGCACCTTCGGCAGTATGACTGCGTTTGCCAAACCATGAGGCGTATTGTACAAGCCTCCCATGGTATGGGCGATTGCATGGATGTTGCCGACTCCTGCGCGCGTAAATGCGAATCCTGCCTTGTATGAAGCCAGCAGCATCGCCTGACGCGCATGAACATCGCTTCCGTTATTGAATACTTTTTCAAGGTTGGCAAAAATAATTTTTACGGCATCAAGCGCAAAATTTATGCTTTCGCGCGTATTGTAAGTCCAGCACAGATATGCTTCCACTGCATGGGTAAGAGCATCCATACCGGTTGCGCCGGTTATGGAAGGAGGCAATCCCAAAGTCAGTTCCGAATCAAGTATCGCATAACGGGGAATCAGGCATAAATCCATAATGGCATATTTATGATTTGTATCCGTATCTGTGATTAAAGCGGCAATTGTTGTTTCGCTGCCTGTTCCTGCGGTGGTGGGAATTGCAATAAAGGGCGGCATTTTTCTTAAGACCCTTAAAAGACCGCCAAGCTGGTTTACGCTTTTTTTCGGCCTTGCCACGCGGGCTGCCGCGCCCTTGGCCGCATCCATGGAAGAGCCGCCGCCCAGCGCAATAATGCCGTCACAGCCCTGATCAAGATAGAATTTTTGAATCTTGTTAACCGTGCTGACTGAAGGATTCGGCTCAACATCGGTGAACACCGCATATGCAAATTGCGCTTTTACAAGCACATCGATTATCCGCTGTACAATTCCTGCTTTTACAAGCCCGTTATCTGTTACAAGAAGCGGCTTATTTACCTTTTGTTTATGCAGCAGTTCGGGAATTAAACTGATGCTGCCCGGTCCTTCAACAGGAATTGCCTTTCTCCAGGGAAGAATTCTGGCGCCAAAATTAAAAATAAACTGGAATACTCTGCAAAATAATATAAACATGCCAATCCCCTATGTTAAAATTGTAATATGTTTTATATTATTAGTATATAGACATTTTTACATTATTTATAGGTTTGTCTTATAGAAAGGATTTTTATTATTTCTCTCCGTAATAAAAAATTCTGTTTCGTCCTCTATCCTTGGCCTCGTAAAGAGCGGCATCCGCCCTGGAAATAAACTCATTTACTGTCCCGCCCTGCCCCGGTTCCCGCGTATTTACGCCAATGCTTACCGTCACTTTACCTGCAGGTATATGTGAATGCGAACACGGAATTTCCATATCCTCAATCTTACTGCGTATTTTCTCCGCCATTTCAAGCGCTCCGTTTAAGTCCGTGTTGGGCAAAAGTACAACAAACACTCCGCCGTCCCAGCGGGCGACATAATCTGCAGGGCGCCTTAACACTTTTGAAAACAATTTTGCGATTGAAACCAGGGCAGCATCGCCCTGCTCGTGCCCGAATGCATCGTTATATTTTCTAAACAGATCCAAATCCACAAGCAGAATGCTGATTGCCGTATTATCACGTAAGGCCCTGCCCCACTCGGAATTAATATGTCTTTCAAAACTCCGCCTGTTGGGTATATCTGTCAGCTGATCTATCATACCAAGTCTTTCTATTGTACGAAATTGTTCCAGGAGCATTATCTGATTCCGGACTCTTAATTTCACAATCCCGGGAGAAAACGGTTTTGTAATATAATCTACCGCTCCCAAAGACAATCCTCTTGCTTCGTTTACATCACCGGAAAGCGATGAGATAAAAATAATTGGTATGGCTTTTGTCTTGCTGGATTTTTTCAATTCGGCAAGCACGGTATATCCGTCCATGTCAATCATGAGTATATCAAGCAGAATGATATCCGGAAGCAGTCTTTCGGCTTCATTAATGGCATCTGCTCCGTTTTCCGCCGTGTAAACTGTATATTCCTTATTTAAAATATCCTTAAGTAATGTTATTGTTGTTTCCTGATCATCAACAATAAGTACCGAGTTCATTTTTTCTTCACTCATAATTTTCACTGCTGTCCTTAAATATATTTGCTGACATTTTCCAGCAAGGCAGGCGCCACGATGGGTTTATTTATTACATCTAAGGCTCCCGCTTCAGCGGCCTTTGCCAATAACTTTTCATCACTCCATCCTGTAAGAAAAAGAACCGGAATATCCTTCCATTTTTCGTTTTCTTTCACCTTGACAATCGCTTCAAGGCCGTTCATTTCCGGCATTTCAATATCCAAAATGATTAAATCCGGATGTTTTTTTTCCAAAAGAAAAAACATTTTCTGAGCGGACGGCATGGTCAGCACCTTATAGTCTTTTTCCAGAATGGAAGCGGCCATCGTCAGATTAGCGTCATTATCATCTACAATAAATATCAATTTTTCTATTTTCTCAGTCATATAAATTCCTTAAATCATCCTTTATCAATTTTAGTTCTTTTGCTATTCTTATATGCTTCGCAACTTTATCATTCAGTTCCTTAGGTTTAAAAGGCTTTACAATAAAATCGGAAGCTCCAAGCGAAATAGCTTCGCTGACATGATCTGATGTTCCTTCGGTTGTAATAATAATGATAGGAACATCCTTTTGATCCGGCAATGCCCGTATCAGGGGAATTAGATCGAATCCGCTTAACACAGGCATTAAATAATCCAGCATAATTAATTCCACTTTTTTTGTACGCAGAAAGTCCAGTACATCTTCAGATTTAGACAGTATAAACACCTTATATCTGTCATGTAAAGCATACTGCATTGCTCGTAACATGCTGGAAACATCATCAACGACAAGAATGCTTGGTTTACCGTCATTGCCTTCATCGTCGGAAGATTCTTTACGCTTTGGAGGATTCAGATGGTTCTCGATGCTTTCGACCAGCTTTACGGTTGTAAACGGTTTAATTACATAATCAACAGCCCCAAGACTAAGACCCTTAACAACACTTTCCCTGTCACTGTTACCCGTCAGAAAAATAACCGGTATGTTAATATAACGCTCATCGGCTTTCAGGCTTTTTATTGCCTCATAGCCGTCGATATCCGGCATATTAACATCCAATAATATTAAATCGGGTTTGATATTTTCAAGAAATTCATACATTTTAAGAACAGAATCCGCAGGATAAACTTCGTAATGATCACTGAGTCTGGTTTTTACCGTCATCAGACTGTAATTTACATCATCAACATAAATTATCTTTTTACGGGTTCCGGTAATCTCGCTTGTGCTTCTATAACCTGATCTTTCCATATCTACTCCAAATTAGAAAGTTTTTTTACAATTTGCGCAAAATCCATTCTATCAATAGCTTCCTGCAGCCAGTTTGCAAGCCCGTCATCTGATTCATATTGATATTTTTGTATCTCATACATCGCCGCATCCGCTTCATCCATCTCATAATTTCTGCACGCCGCAAGCAATTTTTCAAGCTGTCCCTTATCGGGTTTATCCTTTTTGGGCTTTGGATTTTCTGCATCCAAACGTATTAACATATCATCAATGCCGGAAACTAATGTCCAGGCGGCTTCAAGGAAAACAGGATTATTGCTGTTTATAAAATCCAAATCTCCGGTTTTCGCCGCATTCTCAAGATCCGCAGCGCTTTTCCCGATATTCTCTGCGCAAATATCAAGGCTCGTTCCCTTAATGCCATGAACTTTTATTTTATAATTACTAATACTATTTTCGTTTACGCTTTCCATTTCACTTAACAATGAACGGACGCTGGCGGTATATGAACGTAAAACCTTAATATATGTTTCTTCATCATTATTGTAGCGTTCCAGGCCTTTTGTTATATCCAGCCCTGTAATTTCATTATTCAACAGGCGTCCTGATGTTTTTTGCCCGGCTTGAACATTCAGAAGATCGGCATATTCCCTTGCAGCATTTTCGGCTGCTTCAAATTCACTGTGATTAACATAGCTCATAATATTATTTAAAACTGCTTTTGTTTCTTTCGAATAATTTATCATTTTTGAAAGTATATCAAGAGCTCCTTTTCTGTCATAATCAGCGCATGCTTCCTGAATATCCTTTAGTTTTTTCTGCAAGTCTTCAATATCCTCATCTGAACCATATCCGTCTCTTTTAGACTCAAGTCTTTCCAGCAGGATACGCAAGTTGCTTATAAATGCAGATGCAGTTGATTTTATAAAATCAATGTTGCACTCCCGCCCGCTTATTTCCAGTTTGCCTGCTGTTTCTGCAAGCTCGTTTTCACCAATATTCCAAAGTGAACTTTTTATGCCATGAACGACAATCGTAAATTTTTGTAAATTCTCCCTGTTTTCAATTTCGCTGTTCTTAGCTAAATATTCCAGTAAATCTGCGGCTTTTTGCGCATCTCTTATAAATGACTCCAGAAGCAATGCATCCAGCTGCGGATGCTCCGCATTTCCGTTTTTTGTCTCTGTCATTTGCCGTTTAGCAGCTTCCTGCCTGCAAGCCTCAATAACATCAGGCGGCTGTTTATCACGCACCAGTTTATTAAGGATTGAGTTTAACTGGCGTATATCTATCGGCTTGGAAATAAAATAGTCAAAGCCGTTTTGCAGGAATATATCAGCCTGTCCCGATACGGCGTTAGCTGTTAATGCAACAATCGATTCATTATATCCCAGATTGCGCAATTGCCGCGTTGCCTCAATACCATCCATCCCCGGCATCATGTGATCCATAAAAATAACATCATACACATTGCCCTGTTTAATTTTATCAATAGCTTCCTGACCGCTCATAGTGTAATCAATTTGAAGCCTGTAAAGTTTCATAAGTCCTACAGCGACATATATATTTGTTTCAACATCGTCAACAATAAGGACTTTGCCGTAAGGCATCGGATCACGCACAATCTGCCCGCTTTTCCTGTTTGAAGCATAACTCATATGGAATTGCTGCAGATTGGCTATAACTTCATTGCTCATTACTTCATCGTCTACTAAGCCCTGCGGAAGCCGGATGGTAAAACAGGACCCGGTATTTAGTTCGCTTTCCACGTTTATTTTACCATCCATAATGTTTGTTAAACGCCGGGATATTGCAAGGCCAAGTCCTGTACCCTCTACCGTGATATTCTTTTCAATATTAAAACGGGAATATTCTTCAAATAATTTATTCAACTGCTCCTGTGTCATGCCGGAGCCTGTATCCCGTACGCTCAATATAAGGATTATTTTGTCCTTTTCCGGAGCCGCGCCGGATTCAACTGACAATATGACCTTGCCTTTATCCGTATATTTAAAAGCGTTGGAAAGCAAATTATTTAAGATTTGTTTAATCCGAAGCTCATCGCCTATTAACTTGGCAGGAATGTTTTCTTGAACTTTAAGTATAAATTCAATTGGTTTGGAATCAATCCTCATCATATTTAACTGAATGGAATCATTTATAAGGCTTGCCAATTCATATTTGACCGGCATTATATCAATTTTCCCCGCTTCTATTTTTGAGAAATCAAGAATATCATTAATGATACTCAATAGTAAATCACATGAACTGTAAATCTTGTTCAGTCCCTCTTTAATCTCTTCGGGAAGCCTTTCATTTTGCACAAGAATTTCAGTGACGCCTAAAATTGCATTCATCGGCGTGCGTATTTCGTGACTCATATTGGCAAGGAAAACAGACTTGGATTTAGAAGCCGCAAGCGCTGATGTTTCCATTTTTTTAAGTTCGATTGTTCTCTTCTGAACAAGTTTTTCCAGTTCTTTGCCGGTAAGACGGCTTCTGACAAAAAGAATGACAAGAAGAACCAGTACCAGCGTAAACAGAACGCCCGCGCCTATAATCCACGGTGTGCGCGCATCCGCTACCTTGCTCCGGTAATCGTATGTTCTTCTCATCCAGTAATCCGAGATGCTCTTGGAATCGATACTGCCAAGCACCTTGTCGATAATGGAACACAGGATAACTTCTTCTTTATTAAATCCGAATTTAGTATTTGTGGCAAAATCGAATACTATATTTGTTTTATAAACGGGAAGTTCAAGATAATGCGTCAGATACAGGAGCCTATTCTGATTTCCCATAATCATGTCAACTTCTCCCCGCTGCAGAGCGCCGTACGCTTCTTCCATACTCTCATACTCTACAGTATTAACATGATCAGGAAACCATTTTTTGAATATTGCAGCATAGGCGGTATTCCTTGCAAGGCCGACACTGACATATAACACTTCGTTAATTTTTATATCAGGAAAATCATTGTGAGATATCAGAGCGTAATAATCAATTAACTGTTCAGTTTCCGGCCATATAAATTGATCGGCCCAGTCTGCTGTCTGAGTAAGTTCAGGGACAAGCGATATTTTTTCATCTGCAAGCATCTGATATATTTCAGGCCATTCCGTATGTTCATCATTGACACGCTTAAAAGTTAATCCTGTAAGCAGCGATACTGCATCCAGTATATCCAGAAATATCCCGCGCCATTCCTTCTCGCGCCGGTCATAAAAACAACCGGGGTAATTTCCCGGATCAACCCCTACAAGCACAACCGGATTATTCCTGATATATGCGTGTTCCTCTTCGGTGAGCTGTGAATTTAATTTATACTTTAAATAATCATGATGTGCCTGATTATACAGCATAGTCAAATAACGCATTCCGCCGTTTTTTAAGACTTTTTCAACAATTGAAATTACCGGCTCCAATGCGGAATTCCTTGTGGAAAGAGAGACCGGCATGTAAATTAAGGGATAAAAATCCTGCGCAATTACATCTGTGTATTCAATAAAGCTTATTTCTGCAGCTCCGCTGTAATAAAAAGCATCTATTTCCCCGTTTTTAAGCGCATCGTATACAAAATTAAAATCGCTGATTTCTATTACATCAAATGTACCTGGTTCCATTTCCGCTGTAACAGCATTAATTGTAGCTGCTCCCTGAATGAAACCTGCCCGCAGCAGACGGCTTTCTGTTATTTCCCATACCGGCCTTGAATCGGCCAGGCGGAAGGCTTTAACAGGGCGATGCGCTATGGCGCTGGTCATATGGTATATTTGCCGGCGCGCTTCTGTAGATGTCAATTCACCGGAAAAGGCAATTTCCCCCGATTCAAGGCCTTCAAGCAAATCAAACCATTCAAATAATACAGGCCGGAAACGAATCCCAAAAAGTTCAGTAAGCCACTTGCAGACAAAGGCAGAAAAACCGCTAACTTCGCCGTTCTCGTTTATAAACGCTTCAGTATTCAGCGGCATTCCATATACAAAAGAATCATATTCCCTCTGAAGGGTTTCTATCGCTCTTATTTCATCAACTGTTATATTCGGAATATCCCGGAGTGAAGTAAAAACCATAATATTACTAAACTGATTTCTGCCGGTATCGGCGCAGCTGCTTGAAAAAATAATTATAGGCAGAAGCATAATAAAAAGCAGAAAGTATGCGGTTTTTTTCAAGAAATCCATTAAAAAAACGCCCCCAGCTCCGGATAATTGCCATATTATAACATATAAAATAAAAATATAACAAGCGTTACATAACTCTCTTTTTATGCGTTATGTAATTTACGCGGAACTGCCGGTTTTACTTTCAGTCTTTAAAACGCTTATATATGCATCAATATCATTCTGAACATCTTCAAAATTGCTATGAAGAATTTGTTCCATTATGCTGTTTAATACATTTTCTGTTTCTTTTGAGTATTTTTTTATTCCGGCTAATTCATCCAATGCGCCTTTTCTGTCATAATCTTCAGCTTTTTCCCGTACAGCCTGCAGTTTGATGCACAAATCATTTATATCCCCGTCCTGCAATCCCCGGTAACTGATGTTTTCTTCCTGTTTCAATTCAAGTTTTTCAAGCAGATTACGCAGATCATTTTTAAATATAAAAATATTTGCCGCTACAAGATCAATATTTTTTTCTTTTCCGCCTGCTTCCAGTTTTTTTGCCGATTCTGCAAGCTCCATTTCACCTATATTCCAAAGCGAACTTTTTATACCGTGAACCATAACAGTAAATTTATGCAGCAAACCCTCATCACTTATTTTATCAGCATTTTCCTCCAGCCAGGAAAAAACTTTTTGCGCGTCTCTTATAAACGATTTAAGCAAAAGCGTATCCGTTTGCGAAGAGTTTTCTTTTTCATCGATGCTAACCTTACCTGTATTTTCACTGCGGGCTGCTTCAAGAACATCCGGCGGCTGCCTGTCACGGATAAATTTGTTTAAAACACTGTTTAACTGGCGTATATCAATTGGCTTGGAAATAAAATCATCAAAGCCGTTCCGGAGGAACAAAGCCGCCTGCCCCATCACAGCGTTAGCTGTCAATGCAACAATGGGAATATGCCCGCCTGTCAAAGACGTTTCATCTGCGGCATTTTTCCCGCGCTGCTCATTTTCCCAACTGCGTATCTTCTTTACTGTCTCTATGCCGTCCATGTCAGGCATCATGTGATCCATAAAGATAAGATCATATGTTTTGCCCTCATGAATTTTATCAAGAGCTTCATATCCGCTCATTGCCGTGTCAATTTTGAGCTTGTAAGGTTTTAAAAGGCCGACAGCGACATATATATTTGTTTCTACATCATCCACCACAAGAACGCTTCCATAAGGCATAGGATCGCGCGTAATCTGACTGCTTTTTCTGCGTGTCAAGGTATTCATCCGCAGAGATTTCAGATTGTCTGCAACATCCCTGCCTAATATCTTGTCATCAACTGTTTTCTGCGGAAGTTTTACAGCAAAAAATGAACCTTTTTCATGCTTACTCTCAACATGCATTGTTCCATTCATCAGGTTTATTAAACGATGCGTAATACTCAAGCCAAGCCCGGTTCCTTCAACACTTGTATTTTTATTCTGATTAAAACGGGAATACTCATCAAACATTTTACTTAGCTGCTCTTCTGTCATGCCGTGGCCTGAATCGCGTACGCCTAAAACAAGAATAATGCCTGCTTCGCAAAATTCAAATTCGACCGATAATGTAACCCTTCCGGCGTCTGTATACTTGAAAGCATTGGAAAGCAGATTATTCAGGATTTGTTTAATGCGAAGCTCATCGCCGATTAAGTTTGCGGGAATGTTTTCATCTATTTTCAGTTCAAATTCAATTGGTTTTGATTCAGCGCGCATCAGGTTCAGGTTTATGGCATCATTAATCATGCTTGCAATTTTATATTGAGCAGGAACGATATCAAGCTTACCCGCTTCAATTTTTGAAAAATCCAGTATGTCGTTAATAATACCCGTAAGCAAATTACATGAACTGTAAATCTTGTCCAGTCCTTCCACCACCTCTGCGGGAAGAGTATCGTTCTGTATAAGTATTTCCGTAACGCCTAAAATGGCATTCATCGGCGTGCGTATTTCATGGCTCATATTGGCAAGAAAAATGGATTTCATGCGCGATGTTTCTTCTGCCTTAATTTTTTCTTCCGTGATTGTTTTTAAATCTGTTACATCAACTGAATGCTGAAGATGCACCTGTCCGCCGCTCGGCCAATCAATATAGCAGTCCATGTTATGGTAGTAGCGTTTTGTTAAAGTATTATACTCCTCCCAGATAACAGGCGTGTTTGGATCCTTTTCCAGCTGATGGCATGGGCAGAATTCACAAATATCATCAAATCCTTCCTGTAAAACTTTATAGCAGTATTCACCTATAACATCATCTTTAATATTAAACATTTTCTTTAATTGCTCATTTATAAAAAGTATTTTGCCTGTTTTGGGTTCTGTTACATAATTGGAAGCTTCGATGCCGTTTAATATATTCTGAAGTACGTTAAACGCATCATCGATATGCTCGGTCATCTGATTCATGGCATATTTCAAAACGGCAAATTCATCCTGGTAATCGCCTTCTATCCTTACGCTGTAATCACCGATGGCAATTCTGCCGGCGCTTTTTGTAAATTCAATTATGGGTTCTGTCATTTTGCCTATCAGATAGTAAAGGAACAAAGCAATCAGGATAAGGATGATTACGCTTGCCGAAATAATAATGATAAGCAGCCGGGTTCCGTTTGCGTTTATTTCATTGATGGGCGCCGCTACAGAAATGTAAAAACGGCCGCCAAACTGGGGGAAATAAACTGTTTGACCTGATACAAGAGTTCTCTTGTTGTTTAAAATAGACCTTGCTCTGAAAACTTCCGAAGTAACATTATCCGGAGGCAGAGGATATAAAAGTCCTGCTTCACTGCGCGTTTTGCCAATATCTTCAAACCGGGAACTGTAAACCAGTTGTTGTTTATCATTGGCAATTATGATGTAACCGGTTTCATATATTTCTTCCGCCTGGAGTTCTGCGTAAATATCTCCAAGAAATATATCTGCAGTAATTACGCCGATAAATTCATTTTTACTGCCGTATATCGGATACGCTATGGAAAATTTCAGGGTATCCACTCCGTCAATAGTTAATATACCCGGCTCCGTATAAGTTGGAGCATTCAACTCTTTTATATCTAAATAGAAAGGCAGAGAAAATTCCAAATCATTATCCAGGGCTGCCTGTCTGTAGCCTGTTCTTCTGTTAAAACGGTAAAAATAATAGCTTATTCTTCCGCGAAGCGCAGATCCGTACACAGTACCAACGTATTCAGCATCCCTGCCGTCATACATATCAGGTTCAAAATAGATGCTGGAACTGTCAACTGTGTGTCCGTCAAAAATAAAGTATATAATCCTCTGAAGAGCTTCCCTGTCTGCAATGCCTTCATTAACCTGAAATTCCAGAACACTTGCAACAGACGACAGGTAATCCAGCGCAATATTTATTTTTTTTTCAAAATTAGCTGCATGTGTTTTGGCTATGCTTTCAAATTCGGACTTTACCATATTCTGCTGTGAATTGAACAAGGAAACAAACAAAATGGAGAATATTAAAGAAAAGGTAATTATTACAGGAATTATTGTGTAGATTGTCGTTTTTGCTTTTATACCAGAGAAAGATGTGATGAATCCCATTTTTTATTATAATACCCATATATGTAAAAAATCAATAGAATTATTTAAATTGCATATCGAAAAAAAATATGGTACAATTCTTTCCTATAGGAGGAGTAAGACAATGAAAAGGTTTTGTATTATTCCGTTTGTCCTTGCTGTTCTTTGCATGTTATTTAACGCTTGCCAAAGAAGAGCTGCTGCAGAAACCGCTGAAATTGTCCAGCCTAAAGAAGTCAGAGTTTTACTGCCAGAGCACCCCTACGGCGATTTACTTATGTCTTTGATTCCGGAATTTGAAAATGAAACCGGCATCAGGATTATAAGAGAGCAGATGAATGAAAATCTGCTTAATCAGAAATTGACTTCCGAATTTACTGATGGCACTTCTGAGGTAGATGTGTTTATGATTCGTCCTCTTCAGGAAACTTTGCTTTTCTTAAAAAATGGCTGGCTTGCGCCTTTAGACGAATATGATTTTTCCGATTATCCTTCCAATACAATAGAAATAGGAATCAGGGATGGAAGATATTATGTTGTTCCCCTGATAGTTGAGTGGCAGGTGCTTTACTACAGGAAGGATTTATTCCAGGCTGCAGGCTTAAGTGTTCCTGTCAACTTTGAAGAACTGGAAAATGCCGCAAGACTTTTAAACAGAGACGGGGTTGCAGGTTTTGCAGCCCGCGGCGCCGGGTCTCCGGCTGTAACACAGCTTTCCAGTTTTATTTATAATTACGGCGGAAGATATATAGAAAACGGCGTGGCTGTTTTTGATAACCCCGCGGCAGTAGATGCCATCCGTTTATACGGACGGCTTCTAGGCGTATATGGACCCCAGGGTGCAATTACAATGTCCTGGAACCATATAATTCCGATTTTCCAAGCAGGCCGCATTGCCATGTGGGCTGACACATCTGTATTTAACGGTCAGCTTATCGATCCTGCAAATACCCAATTTCCCGCAGAAAATATTGGAATAGCAAAATTACCACGCGGCCCTGCAGCTGATCAGCCATACATTGTATCAGCCTGGGGCATGTGCATTTTTCCGGAGACTCAAGACAGGGAGTCTGCAATGAAATTTCTTACCTGGGCATCCAGCAAAGAAATGGCGCAAAAAGCAATGATTGCAAATATAACAATGGCCAGAACTTCTGTATGGAACGATCCTTCAATTACAGCCCGGGTAAATCCCGGAATTGCGGACACTATGATTCATGCATCGCAGTACGGTTACCCTTATGACAGACCATTTATTACATCTGCTGTTCAGGCACGGGAAATTATCGGCGAAGTTATTGTAGAGTCGGTTAACACAAGGGGAACATCTCCGAGGCTTCAGGCTCTGGCAACGCAGAAAGCTGCTGAAGTGAATGAACTGCTCAAAGCTGATGACGAATACGGCATTACAAGGTAATAACAAATTATTTTAAAGAATTTTTTGCTGCCTCAATTTGATCTTTTACCTTAATAAAGACCTCGGTTATACTTGGATCAAAATGGAGTCCTGAACCCTCCAATATAATTGCAACTGCTTCTTCATGGGAGAATGCCTTTTTATACGGCCGATCGGAAACAAGCGCATCATAAACATCGATAACAGCCATTAAACGGCCCTGCAGCGGAATATCGGTTCCTTGTAACGCATAAGGGTATCCTTTACCGTCCCAGCGTTCGTGGTGATAAGCTGCTATCATTTTGGCATTTTGTAAAAATTCCTCATCCCCTGTCTGCTGGATTGCCTTATTAAGAATTCGTTCCCCTTCTTCTGAATGCGTTCTCATTATTTTGAATTCTTCATTTGTCAGCGAACCTGCCTTGTTTAAAATGGCATCGGGGATAAGTATTTTCCCGATATCATGCAGGCGCGCCGATGAGATAACAGAATCAAGATTCCAGCTGCATATTTCATCAGTATAAACTCCGTTTACCAGCATGGCATCGATAAGTATTTTCATGTACATAGCTGTGCGTTCTATGTGTCCGCCTGTGTTCTTGTCACGATTTTCCACAAGGTCAGCCATGGTATAAACAATACCGTTTTGCAGCCGCACAAGCTGCCGGGAACGTTCAACAAGCTGCGCAGTACGTTCGCGGATAATTTCATCAATATGCAAATGTTTTTTAATCCGGTTCATCAGTACCGGTTCAGAAAACGGCTTCATTATAAAATCTACAGCGCCAAGTTCAATGCCGTAAGCCTCGCTGGCAACATCAGTTCTGCCGGTCAGGAATATAACAGGAATCTCAGAATATGAACTGCCGGCTTTTAAAATTTTCATCGCCTCAAAGCCGCTCATCTCCGGCATCTCGACATCAAGTAAAATCATGTCCGGCTTGAATTTATCCAATGCGGTAAACATCTGCGCCGCAGAAGACAGCGCTATTACTCTGTACTGTTTAACCAGCGCTTCTTCCGCTACAGTCAGGTTCGTTGCATTATCATCAACCAGAAAAATTGTTTTTTGCATTTTTTAGCCCCGCCTGTAAAATAATATTTAGAACTTTTATTCTTCTCCAAAAAAACAAACTCTATTACGCCCTTTTTTCTTGGCATCATAAAGCGCTGTGTCAGCCCGTGTTATAAATTCGTTGATTGTACATTCCTGGTTCTGCTCCCGCGTATACGCGCCTATGCTTACAGTTACCTTCTCCGCCAGTTTGTCATTGTCAGAACATGGAATCTTTACTTCTTCAATACGCCTGCGTATCCGCTCTGCAACATCAAGCGCCCCGGGCATAACAGTACAGGGAAGCAATACAATAAACTCTTCGCCGCCCCAGCGCGCTGCAAAGTCACCCGGGCGTTTAAGCTCTTCGATGAAGCATTTTGCAATTGTTTTCAGTACCACATCACCCTGCTGATGTCCGTAATTATCGTTATACCTTTTAAATAAGTCCACATCTATCATCAGAATACTAACAGGTGATTTATCCCTTATCGCCCTGTTCCATTCAGTATTTATACGTTCCTCAAAACTACGCCGGTTGGGTAATTCTGTCAGATGATCATGCATGCTTAATTTTTCAATTGCACGCATTTGCTCAAGCAATTTAATCTGATTCCGAAGCCTTAATAATACAATCACCGGAGAAAACGGCTTTGTTATATAGTCGGAAGCTCCCATAAGAAGCCCCTTTGCTTCGTTGTCATCTCCCTGAAGAGATGTTATAAAAATAACAGGTATATCTTTTGTTCTTTCTGAACTTTTTAGTATGTCTAGTACGGCATATCCGTCCATATCCATCATCAATATATCAAGCAGGATAACATCCGGCAAATAATCATTTGCTGCCTTAATACCGTCCTGCCCGTTTTCCGCCGAAAAAACATTATACTCAGAACTCATCATATCCGTAAGCAGAGTTATATTTGTTTTTTGGTCATCAACAATAAGAACAGTATATTTTTTTTTAGACATACATTTTAACGCACTCCATTAACAAGGCGCCATATCTGCATATATTTTAACCTTTTATGGCCCCAGTTTAACTTAGCACGAACTTGATATACATTTACAACAGCGGGAAACGGGAGTCGGACCCGTTTCCTGCTTTATAAGTCTTTACTGTATATAGAGTTACAGAACCCTTTAGTACCTTGGGTACTATTTGGGTACTAATTAGGGTTTTTTTAACCCTACGATTATTTCAAAAGCCTTTCGACCTTCCCCTATATAGGGTAGGGTTATTGTAGCATTATTGAAGCTTACTTGACAACCCAAAAAAAACCACTTACGCTGAATTTATAATAAATAAAGAGGAGATTGATATGGCATTTGTTTCTACAGCTCCAAAAACATACTTTGCAGATGATTTAGCAAAGTTCATCGATTTGCCAGTTGCTTATCGCGGGCAAAATATCAAAATT
>WQXU01000001.1 GCA_009781635.1 Treponema sp. | reverse complement strand
TTCCGATTTACACGGAGATAAAAGATCATTTTTAGGAGCCGTTGCAGGAGTAGTAATTCCGAATAACATAAGAGAACAAGCATTGAATGACGGATTTTATGTAATAGAACCTTCCGGAGAAACTTTTAATATAACTTCGCCGGAAGGAAACCCAAAAGAATGGTAACCTTTGTTGAAGCAGCTGTAATGCATGGAGACATAGGGTTGTTTTTAAGTTTAAATTTTTGCTTATCTAAAGAAAAAAATAGTAAAAATATGACACAAAAAGACTCTTTTGTTATATTATTAAGTAGAAGGCTTTCTGGAAAACTTGGGAGGGGAGAACAGATTGATTTCAGTCCCTTGGAAAGTATCACGGTACGGTTGTAGTGTGCTCTCTTCCTTTTTTTAGGAAATCTGTGTAAAATATAACAGTTTCTCACAGCCAAAAAACTTTCCGGTATTGAAATGTGTGGTTTTGTTAAAGCTGTAGAGTAAAGCGTGTAAATCATACAGGAGTTTTAAAGGTATTTTATTTTTATGACAGATGCAGATTTTTTATACTATTACGCAAAACTCTACCATCAGTACAATGTGAAAGCTGTATTGATGATAGAGAATTGGACTGATAAAGACTGTGATGCAAAATATGCAAAGTATATGCAGGAATATATCAGAATTAAAGAGGTTTTTAAAGAGAAAAATTTGTCTGATGATAGAATAAAAATGGCTTTGGAAGCTTTTAAAAAAGATCGGTTAAATTCTACTTATGATACATTATTTAGGGATATGATAGAGCGGCTAGAAAATAGAGAAGGAACTTTTTCGCCACAAAAAAGGGAGGCGATTAAATCAAAATTGGCCGGTTATAAAACACTGGATGATGCCAATTATGAATTTTTGTATGAGCTTCGTAAAATTGAAGAAGAAGAGTATTAGGAGGAATCAAGATGGAAACAGGATTGTCGGATGCCGTATTAAAAATGTATCACAACGCTTCGGGAAACAAAAGTTATTCTTCTGCCGATGTACGCAGAGAATTTTCTCGTGTAGTTATAAATAGACCGCTTTTACATTATTCCCGTATTGCGGGCAAAGTAGCAACCAGCCGCCACATTCTTGAAAGTGAATTAAACGAACGAAGCATAGAAGAATTACTTGCAGAGGTTTAACAATTTGGAAACTATTGAGAAAATTGCTGAAAACATAGAAGCAAATATTGATCTTACCGCCCAGCTTGAAATGATCTGCAGGTGTTATAAAATTGATTTAAACGCATCTCCTTTATATAATTTCAGAGACGCATTATCTCATTATATTCTGCGTTATGAAGCAACAGCTGATGAAGAAAAAATAGCGCAAGAAGCCTCAATAAAAGAACATATTTTTAGAGGAACAAAAGATATTATTGTTCTTATACTTAACGAAATGAAATATAGAGTATTAGATGTCCTTAATCCAACAAGCCGCCGGGAGCAGCAGCAGGATTTTAGACGATTGCTGCATGGATATAAAAAACTGGAACTGGAAATAAGAAAAAATACTGAATCGGCTGTTATAAGAAGTTTAACGCCATTTGTAGAAGCGTTGACAAATTTAATTGAAGAAACAAAAGTTATTTTTGAACTGCATGGAATAGATTTTTATGCATAACCTACAAACCCCATAATCCTGTTTTGCTGCTGCGAGCTTCTCTTTCGTAATTTCTGAATTCTTCCATAAACTGGAAAGGGTATCTTGTATAGGCGTGCCCAAAACCGTGTTTAATTAATTGGGCATTATGGCAGATTCCATCGCCTGTATAAACATAGGCCAAAAGGCGGCCGAATCTGTCTCTTAAATCCCAGTCAAAGGCAAGATATACAGTTTTTTCTTCGAGCATCATTTTTGTATAGTCAGACGCTTCCTGTCCATAGGCTTGCGCTTCCCTGTTTGGGTGTACCGTTTCAGGCGTATCAACGCCCAATAATCTTACTCTTTCCCTTCTTTGCAAGTCAGGAATATCTTCATTTATAATTACGATTATTGTATCGCCGTCTACGACCCTTGTAACATGGGCCGGTATAAGCCATGCAGTTTTAACTTGCGTTGATACTCTTATATTATGTTCATTTACACAGAATATTCTATTATTATCCTGTGCAAATAATTGGCTAATAACAAATATTATTAATATAAGGATTAATACAGGAGAGAATTTTAGTATTTTTTTTATACTGAATTTTTTCATGTATGCATATTAACCGTCATCTATTTTAAAAGATGCTTTGTAAAGCATTGTTGCATGATGTATATTTGAGGTTTTTTTCGTACCTCCAAAACCAGTCTGCAAACCAGACTGGTTTTTAATTATGTACCTACGGTACATACCGCACTGGACGAATTAGATGCTCATCAGATTTTGCTCGATTAACACGTTGAAAACTTGTAGGATTTATGACTTGAAAAGCAAACGCCGATGGGAATGTGATAAAAGGAAAATTAGGAATAGTAGTGTAAGTATTATATTGAGTTGAAGACCAATATAGACCAGAATCACTAATTTCTATACGGGATCTGCTTTGAAAAAGTTGACGCAACTCATGCTCACTGGGAAGGAACCAGTCATTGTAAGTTATTCCATTGTGAGTAATACTGTATGTTAAACAAGCATTAGAAGCAGGCCTCTCCATCCACATGTTGTCGGTATTAATCTTTCCCGTTCCAATTAAATCCGAAGTAGAAACATTGGCAGTATTTCCCCATGCATAAGTTTCCGGCAAATCAGCAGGAGCGGCTTCCATGTAATAGAATGTTTCATTAAGACCTTCTGCTTCAAATCCATTTCCATCTGCATAGAAAATAAACCCACCGGCAGGACCTATATCACCTATAATATAAGAACGGATATAACTATTAAAAGTTCTACCAGTAGTAATTACCGTATCCTCAGTCCATTTTGTACCTGATCCAACCGGACCTGTAAACCATCCTTCAAAAACACGGTTAAAATAACCGCTTGTTGCTGCGGCTGGTGGACTTGGGTGTTGAGCTTCTGGTATAACATCATTATGATTCACAATTAAAATTAAATCTCCAGAATCACTACGAAAAACCACTTGATGCTGAAACCCAACTGTCGCTGCATTTGATCTAACAGGCTCAGCTCCTAATGTGGCGCTGACTTCAACATAATAATAATACTGCCAGCCTG
This sequence comes from Treponema sp., assembly GCA_009781635.1. GTDB lineage: Bacteria > Spirochaetota > Spirochaetia > Treponematales > Breznakiellaceae > WQXQ01. The sequence continues at coordinate 237,532 of WQXU01000001.1, read as the reverse complement.
TTGCTGGAAGATTAGACGTGGGTATTATATAGGTTGCGTCTGTTGCGCCTGATATTAATGTACCGCCTGTGTTACTGTTTATTGTGTTCCGATACCACTGGTAACTTAATGTAGCGCCGCCGCCGTCAACCGAAGTTGTTACATACAGGTATCTTCCTTCTGATGTAATTAAGATTGTATCTGGTGGCTGCCTAATTATACTAATAACAGGGGGCGCTGTTGCAGGGAATGTGTAGCTTACAAATATGTTGTTGGTGTCTATGATTGAAATATTCGCAGGCTGGCCGTTTATAGTCGCACTGAAACTGCCCGGGAACATATATCCTTCGTTGGCCGTCAATACAATTAATGCTGTGTATTGTGTCCCTCCTCTGAATGGATCGTGAGACAACATCAAATTCCATAATACTGCGCTAAAAGTAAAGCCGCTTCCAGATACAAGGGTTGCTGTTGTATTTGGCGTTGCATTTTTTACAGGAGCTGTAACATTAAAGCCGGCTGTGTTTATGGGAGTTGTTACATTAACCCTTGCAACACTAGAAGTAACAGACTCTGCTCCCAAACCCGCGCTGGCTATACAGTAGTAATAATGAGATGAGCCTGCTCCTGAAAGATTTGCTGGTATGTTAAAGCTTGCATTTACAGCGCCTGTTACCGGGGCGCCGCCTGTATTGCTGTTTGTTGTACTGCTAAACCACTGGTATGTAACAGGCCCAGCTCCTGCAGGATTAACAGTTGCCGCAATAGAAAGGCTGCCTGTTATCTGGCCCTGTATAACATTTGTAGTTGCCGCAGGCTGTGTATTTATTATAATTACAGGACGCGCAGCTGCGGGAAATGAATATGACAGGCTTGCAGTATTATTATTGGCGCCGGAGTTTTGTACAGTTACTATTGCGCTATTTGTGTTTATGGTTCCTGTAAGTCCAGCAGGGAATGTATAATTTTGATTAGCCGTAATTGTAATCCGCGCTGTGTATGAAACCCCGCCGGAAAATGCGCTTGCTGCAGGTTCCCATGTCACATTGCCTCTTGTAAAATTGCCTGTCCCTGCAGATGCCGTAGCTGGTGTTCCGCCTGCTGCCGGAGCTGTTATACCTGTTATGGCAACTGTATTAATCGGCGCGGGATTTATTATTACAGAAATGCCAGCTGGCTGTAATAGAGTGTAATTGGAAGCCCTTGCTCCGCTCAGGTCAATATTAGTTGCAACATTATATGTGCCAACATTTGCGCTTTGTATATTTCCTGGATTATGCGAAGGAGCAACAAGGCCGCTGTCGGCGCTTTCCACGCCAGAGAGCGTTCCGCCGCTTGTTTGAACAGCAGTATTGCCGGCGCTGAAAATACGGCTTGCAGCAGTAACGCCTGTTATGGTAAGTTCTTTCGGCGCAATATTTACTCTTACATTTGCAGGCTGTGTAAGAGAGTAGTTCGCAAGAGCATCTCCTGTAAGTACTATACTTGTATTAACAGTTTTATTTTCCCCGGCATCTGATGTACTCATTATTCCTGCGCCGCAGTCAAAGCCTAAATTTGGTATATCAATTTCTTCTACGCCTGTAAGCGCGCCGCCTGTCAGCGTAACAGAAGCGCTTGCATTGTAAATGCGGTTTTGCGCGGTAAGACCCGAAACTGAAATTATTTTTGGACTTATGTTTACCATAATACCCGCAGGCTGGTTTATTACATAGTTATTAGCATGCGCTCCGCCAAGAGTAATAAAGCCAATTACAACAGGCTTGTCATTTCCGGCATTGGGATCTTCAATTGAACCCTCAGCGGGAATATTCATTGTTACTATATCAGGTGTTTCTATGCCTGTAAGCGCGCCGCCTGTAATTGATACTGTTAAAGCTGCGTTATACTCGCGCGGCACGGCGCTAAGGCCTGTAATTGAAACCGGTTTTTGGCTGATGCTCACCTTTACATAATCAGGCTGTATCAGCGTGTAGTTTAATCTGTCCAATCCCGTTAACTGTATGTTAGTTGAAACATCTCTTGGGACAACAGGTAAAATTACATTGGCATTTGCGATATTTCCTCCGCCCAATGTAAAGCTGACAGCATCGCCTTGTTCAATCCCCTGTAATTCTCCGCCTGCCAATACAACAGAAGTGTTTGCAGAACTGTAAACGCGATCTGCTGCCGTTACATTGTTAATCGCAACCGGTTTTGGCTCAATGATTAATGTGTCAATTAACACTTTTTCGGCAGTATCATAAACCCAGCCGCCGCTTGTTGAGGCTCTTATTTCATAAGCGCCGGCATTTACAGGCGGCGTACTGCTGTTATAATTATTGCCTGCGGTATCTGTACCGGTGTAAAAAACCGTTATAGTTCCCGCGCTGCCGGCATTAATCGCAGGTTCTGCATTTTCAGAAAATTGCACAGTAACGTCCTGTTCGTTTCTGTCATAGACTCTTTCAATACTGCCGGTAATTTCAAAGTCAAAAGCGGCAGGATGCTTAAGCCATCTTGCGTATAAGGTAAGAGACCTTGAAACCGGGCTTGTAACATTATCCCAATTAGTTTCATATTGAGTATCATTCCATGTATTTATATCAATATAGTTTCCGTCTTTGGCGTACCAGTCATAAAATGTGTATCCCGGTCTTGTTGGTACGGGCTTTGGCGCAGTATCAGTATAATTCTGCCCGTGGCCTATATTAAAGGAGCCTACATCCGATCCGCCGTTTGAATCAAAACTTACAATATGCACATTGCCGTTAAAGTAATCACTGCTGAAATTATAGATAAAATCACTTTCAAGATTTTGATAAATATGCAAAACCAAAAACCACTGTATGCTCTGATGCTCCGGCATTGCCAGTGTAAGCAAAACCCTGTAGTAACCAGATTTTAAAACAGTCTCCCCTGTATTGCGCGTAACAGCTCCTGCGGAAAATGTAATTTCCTGCTGCGCGGTTCCGCCTGCGGAAACAGGCGTTATCATCATGGCAGCATCCGTCACTCCCGGGGGCCATGAAATATCCCATAAAAATATGCCTTCCCTGTTTCCTGTATCATAACTTTGCCACAATGCGGGAAGAGCCTCTGTTGCGGGAAACGGAGAAAGAGTAACAGCATGCGAGACGCCAATACCGGCGGCAATATCAATTTCCAGTTCTCCCCAGGCCGCCGCTTTTTCCAGTTCACTATCAGAGCCGTCATCAAGATACGCAATAACTAAAAGATTATAAGAACCTGAATTTAAAGGAATTGCCTGCGACAGGGTAGAAGGAATACGATGAATGCTGAAATAACTGTCATCCTGTTTAAAGGTGAGTTTATACCTTAAAAAAACAGGCATCCCCGGTAAAATTGTGCGGGAATCGGATTCATCATCAATATGAACAGACAAAGATCCCATCCCTTCCGGAAGATGGAACTCTGTTTCAGATGTATTAAAAGAGCCGGGACAGCTTGCCAAAAAAAACGAACAAAGGGCAATGGTTATAAAGGCAATAAAGAATATCTTTTTCATGGTTTTACCTCAAATCTGATTGTATATGTATGAGGTACAGCGCCTGAATATACAAGGAGCGTTATGTTGTGAAAACCCGGAACATTATAGCGAATATCGCTAGCGTCAAGTTCGAGGGTAAAACCATTTCCAAGAAGGGCAGTACCGTAGAACCATTCCTGACCTGAGTAGCTGCTGCCAGGCACTTGCATTTCACCTGAAAGCGGATAGCCGTTTCCTGTCTGGGAAATGATAATGCCTGAATTTATAGTGCCGCCGCCAGCAGGCAATGTAGTTGGAAATAAATAACTTTGATTGTTCAGCCAATTGGCGGACATTGTCATATTATTTGTAACCTGATATGAACGGCCCGGGATTCGATCCACGCCAAGTTCACAAGTCCAGCTTGCAAAACCGGAATCGTTCTTTTTAAGCGTGCCCCAATCCGGCAATGTAATTAAAGCGCCGGGTAATGCCGGAATGGGCGATGGGGCAGCGCCGCTTATCGCGCCATTATCGTCAAATGTTACTGCGTAAAAACGTATGGCCTGGCTTGGATACGGATTTCCTGCAAAATAATTATTATTTTCCGCCGAACGCGCATAAATAAAATAATCTGTTGCTGTAAAAAGACCTGTAAAAGTTGTAGCGGACTGCCAGTTTAAAGATGCTGGATCAGCATTATTAAAAGCGCTTATGGCATACTCGGTATTTTGATTTCCCGGATTTGCCGTTATTTGTACGTTATTGACAGTAATGCTACCAAGTGCCGGAAGTCCGAAAATTACAGGAGCGTTATTAACGGCAGCTCCGGATGCCTTCTCTACAAGAAAAGAAACAGTTGTTTCTGTTTTTTCATAAATATCGTAAGTTACAGTTACTGTAGCTGTATAAACTCCTGCGTTAAGGCCAGATTCCGGCTGCACAGAAAAAGATGAGTTATCGCCGGACGCTAAATTTCCGATAATGCCGTCTTCGTATAAAATAAAGGAACCAGCGCCGCTTCCGCTTATAGCGATACCTGTAATAATAATACCTGTATTGCCAGAGTTTTCGATTGTCACAGTCTGCGCCGCAGGCTGTTCATAACCAAAAATAGCATCGCTGAATGTTATGTTGGCAGTTGCAGAGTAAAGACGTAAAGCTGCGCTGACGCTTGCTGCTCCCGCATAGTAATTTGTGTTTTCAGCAGAACGGGCATAAACATAGTAATCTGCTGCGGAAGAAAGACCTGTGAATATTGCAGTTGACTGCCATGTTAAGACTGACGGGTCTGTGTTATTCGAAACGCTTACAGCATATTCCACGCTCTGATTTCCCGGATTTACAGGAATAATAACATCATCTGCGGTTATGCTTCCTAAAGACGGTATCCCGTAAACTGTTGCAGGACCGCTGACATCAGCGCCGCTTTGTTTATCTACAAAAAAAGAAAATACAGTTTCTATAGTACAGGAATTGTTATATTCTGCAATTATGGAAGCTGTGTAATTACCTGCATTAAGCCCTGCTGCAGGCTGCACTGTAAAACTTGCGCTTTCTCCTGCAACAAGAGTAGTTACATCCGCTTCACCGGCAAGCGTAAAATAACCGGCATCAGCGCCGCTAAGTGTGAAATCTGATATATAAACGGCAATATTTCCGTTATTTGAAATTGTAACATCAACAGGGGAGGGCTGCGTATAATTAAATACAACGCCGCTTATTGTCACTGGTGAAAAAGCCAGAAGTGATTCTCTTAAAACCGTAAATGTAAATTCAATATTTGTTGTTTCAACACCGTCATATATTACAACAATAGATGCTGAGTAAGTTCCTTCATCAAGATTCGCCGCAGGCTGTACTGTAAAAAACACGCTGCTGCCTGCTGCAACAGTATCAATTGTATTAATACCGCCCAATATAAAGCTGGCTGCATTAACTCCTGCAAGAGAAATGCTGTTTACATCAATTGCAATATTGCCTGTATTTGTAATTGTCACATTAACAGGGGAGGGCTGCGCATAGCCATATTCGGCATCGCTGAAAATAACAGGCGATAAATCCAGCATCAGCTCGCTGAAAAATGCTTTTATTGTAACGGAATGAGGCGGCATTGTAAAAGTTACAGTGCTTTCTGCAGAACTTGCAAGCGTAACATCACCGGAAACAACCTGCCATTCGCTGAACTTAAATCCGCGGTTGGGATTTGCGCTTATTGTGACAGTCCCTCCGCGGCCAGTGTAATCCGGGCTTGCTTCGGCTGTCCCATTCCCGTCAGTCTGCATGATAATACGATTATGCAGAATACCCATTACCATCTGGTTTTCACAAGAGCATAATATAGTTACTACAACTAACACTAATACGGATATTGCTTTGTTTATTTTCATTTAACACTCCCGCCTTACTTAACTAAAATAAATTCAACCCTTCTGTTTATCCATATATTATCAATATCATTGTAGGGAACAATCATTCTGGAAAATCCTGCTCCACGGATTGTCATTCTGCTGTAACTTACGCTAAGGCGCACAAGCTCTTCCAGAACTGTTAATGCCCTCTGTTCACTGAGCATTCTTAACCTGAACTCTTCCTGGGCGTTCATTATCCCTGCGGTAGCGTTTGAATGGCCTTCAATAATTATTTGATACCCTGTATGCATGTTTAATAGCGCGGCAATACGGTTTAATGTATCATTATTGTTTGCGGCTGTTTCATTGGCAAGCCCTTCAAAGTTTGTCATGTTGGTATTAAAGAAAACTGGTGTTAGCTGCAATCTTAAATTGCCGTCTGCATCTGTAATAAGACGGATACCGTCAATAAAATCGCCGTCTTCTTTTTCTTCAATAATATTATCCTGAATATCCGTTATTTCTGTTTTTTGTTTTTCATCTGGTATGATTATTTCTGTTTTCTGCTCTTCGATTTCTTCATATACTGTTACTGTTTCTTCTATATATATATACTGCTTCTGGTGCCGGTTTTTCTCTTGGCGGAAACCTGATTCCTGCTGTGATATTTACACCCCATGCATGAGGATATCCTCCGCGTATTGCACCTTCAGAATAAAAGTTTTGTCCAAGATTAAACCGCCAGCCGGCTGAAAGCCCGCCTGAGAAGGCAGGGAAAAAATAGATGTACTCGTTATAATAAACACTTCCTGCTTCGATCTGTACAAAGGGGCCGTCATATGATTTTGGCAATTTAAACCAGGGGGATAAAAACGGAAAAATAATAAATTTTCAATTGAGCTAACTGTATCAAAGTTATGAAAACCACCCAGTCTAATCCCGGCCGAAAAATATTCGTTTAAATCGAAGCCTGCCGTAAGAACACCGCCGAAAGATAAGCCTGAGCGGGAGTGAGCGTTTAATTCCGGTCCGAGCCCCGCAAAACCTCCCTTCGGCCAAAAATCCAGTGCGTAAACATGCCATGTCATACATAAAAGAAAAACTGCTGTAAATAAGATCTGCACAAGATTATTCTTCACGTTGATATCCGGATGATTTTTTGAGTGATTACTATAAAATGACACATAGGGGAATTATATCAGAAAATTGAATTAAATGCAAAAAAAGCTAAAGGTCTTTAGGCCTTGTATCCTGTACCCTTACTGCCTTTCCTTCCGATATTGGAAGGCTGCCGCTTTCATGCAGCTCGACTTTGGGGTTTATGGAAATTGACACCTGCAGAGTTTCGCTTATTTTTTCCTTTAATGCGTTTAGAAGACGGGAATCGTCCATGAATGTGTCGGCGTTTACTTCTGTTTTGACAGTTAATCTGTCAAGGGCGCCGTCTTTTTCAACTACGATTAGATAATTATTGCCGACTTCCTTCATGCCCATGATCACTTCTTCGATCTGGCTGGGGAATACATTTACTCCGTTTATGATAAGCATGTCATCGCTGCGTCCTGTTATGCGCTTTAAGCGGCGGTGCGTTCTTCCGCAGCCGCAGGGTTCTGAATAAAAGGATGTAAGATCTCTTGTGCGGTAACGCAGGATTGGAGTGGCTTCGCGGCAGAGAATTGTAAGGACAAGCTCCCCTGTTTCGCCTTCCTTGACAGGCTCAAGCGTATCGGGATTTACAATTTCGGCAATGTATCCGTCTTCCCATATATGCAGCCCGTCTTTGCATTGACATTCAAACGCAACGCCGGGACCGTTCATTTCAGAGAGGCCGTAAGAATTATAAACATCAACTTTTAAAAGAACTTCAATGCGTTTTCTTGTATCTTCGGAGTAGGGTTCCGCTCCCGCAAAGGCGCGTTTTATGGAAAGGCTTTCTCTTGCAACGCCTGCTTCTTTCATTTTGGTTTCCAGATGAAGAAAAAAGCTTGGTGTTGCGTGTAACACAGTTGTCCCGTAGTCCTGCATCATCTTAAACTGACGGGCGGTATTCCCCGCTCCGGCAGGAATTACAAGCATCCCGACTTCTTCGCCGCCCTGATGAAACCCAAGGCCTCCTGTAAAAAGGCCGTAAGTTATCATATTCTGGAATACATCATTTTTATTGCAGCCTGTTGCGTAAATGCAGCGGGCCATATAATCCGCCCAATTTTTTATATCATCACGGCTAAAGTATATAACTGTAGGAACGCCTGTAGTTCCGCTTGATGAATGAAGGCGTACAACATCTTCTTTTGGAATTGCCAGAAAACCGTAGGGAAACCCTTCCCTAAGATCATCCTTTGTTGTAAACGGAATCCTTTTAAGATCATCAATAGATTTAATATCATCAGATGTTTTTATGCCGTTTTCCGCAAGGCGCTTTTTGTAAAAGGCGGTGCGCAATGAAATATCAATCTCTTTTTTAAGCTTTTGCAGCTGTAAGACTTCAAGTTCTCTGCGCGGCATTTTTTCTATCTGCGGATTCCAATATTGAAAATTCACTTAACTCATCCTGTTTTTGCCGCGGCTTGTCCAAGTTTGAAAGCTTTGGTGTTTGCTGCAACTGTCTGCGCGTCTTTTTTTGCAAAAGTATCGGCTATAATTTTTTCCAGAGTCTGGCCTTTAACAGGCAGGAAGTTTGATGCAGCGCCTATCATAACGGTATTGGCTGCTTTTGCAAGTCCTGCTTCTTTGGCAAGGTCTGCCGTTTTTACAAGCCGCCACTTGGGTATTTTCTTTACAGCGGAATGAAGAACGCCGGCATCCGGATAATTCGGCATATTTATAAATGATTCTGAAGAGGTAACAAGGATTCCGTCAGGTTTCAGATACGGAATATAACGCAAACCCTCAAGCACTTCCATGGCAATAATCATATCCGCGCCGCCCTTGGGAACAAGATCGCTTGCGATTTTCTTATCCGAAATACGCATATGGGAGATAACCTGTCCCCCCCTCTGCGCCATACCGTGCACCTCAGACTGGCGCACCTCAAATCCGTCGCTGATTGCTGCATGGGCAATAATGGTGGCTACGGATAAAACACCCTGGCCCCCGACTCCCGCTAAAATTACATCGTATTTCATAATAACTCCGTTTAAGAATCAAAGCTGAAACTGCGTTTCATCAGAATATTATGGAATAATTAAAATATATAATCAAGGCTCATATATCCCAGGGATTTAATAATTTTATCCCATTTAAACCTGGGAAATCTCAAATAATTTCAGGGATCATAAAAAATTGGATTTAAACTCTGCGTCCCTGCGCCTCTTTGAGAATAATATTTTGTAATGTATTTATTATTACAAGGTACTAATTTGTTTTCTTTAGAATGGCAGAATCAAAAAGCAGTTTAAAAACATCTGCGGCAGTTTCTGCGAATTCCACTTTAATGGAAGAGCGGATATCCTTGTCAAGCTCGTTGTAGTTGTCCTTGTTATCATTTGGTAAAATTGCCTTTTCCATACCGGTTCTGATAGCGGCAAGAAGTTTCTCTTTTAGCCCGCCAATTGGAAGGATTCTGCCTGTAAGCGTCAGCTCGCCTGTCATTGCTATACAGGGCAGGGGAGGAGTTTTACAGAGAGTTGACAGTAATGACGATGCCAAAGTGATGCCCGCAGAAGGGCCGTCCTTGGGAATTGCGCCTTCAGGGACATGAATGTGAAAATCTGATTTTGCAAGCGCTTTTACATCAAAATTATAGTTACCGGCAGAGCTGCGAAGGTAGGAAAGGGCAATGCGCGCGCTTTCCTTCATAACATCTCCAAGGTTTCCGGTTATAAGAAGCTCTCCGCTTCCGTCATAGCGGATTGTTTCCACAGGCATTATGGTTCCGCCGTATTCAGTCCACGCAAGCCCGTAGGTTACGCCGACACGGGCTTCCCTGTATACAACATCGCGTTTGTATTTTTTCCTGCCGAGCAGTTTTTCCAGGTTTTCAGGTTTTATAGTTTTATTAAAACTGGAAACGGGTTTTTCCTTTCCGTAGCCTTTATTTACAGCGTCACGTGCAATTCGCCTTATGCAGCGCGCTGTTTCACGTTCAAGGTTTCTTACGCCGGACTCCATCGTCCAATAACGGATAATATCCTTTAATGTATCATCCCTGAATGTAATGTTTGCCGAAGAAAGTCCGTTGTCGCGTAACTCTTTTGGAACCAAAAACTGTTTTGCAATACTAAGTTTTTCATTTTCACCGTATCCGGGCACTTCGATTATTTCCATGCGGTCCAAAAGCGGATACGGAATGGAATGAAGCGAATTTGCAGTTGTAAGAAACATAACCTTGGAAAGATCGTATTGAACTTCAAGATAGTGATCCACAAATGTCGAATTTTGTTCGGGGTCTAATACTTCCAAAAGCGCAGATGCGGGATCGCCCCGGAAATCGTGTGAAAGTTTATCAATTTCATCAAGTAAAAAGACAGGGTTTACAGTTCCTGCCTTGCGCATGGATTGAATTATTTTACCGGGAAGCGCGCCTACATAAGTTTTGCGGTGCCCGCGGATTTCAGCTTCGTCACGCACGCCGCCCAAAGATATCCGTACAAAGCTGCGTCCCAAAGCGCGCGCAACAGATTTTCCAAGGCTTGTTTTTCCCGTGCCGGGCGGACCTACAAAACAGAGAATAGGGCCCTTCATTGATATGGGAACAGAAACCGGATGCTGGATTTCATCTGTATCAGTCTGCGCAGGTAAAGAAGGCTCATCTGCGTCAGGCGCTTCTTTGGCTTCAGTCTCTCCGCTTAAAAGCTGCCTTACTGCGATAAACTCGATAATGCGGTCTTTTGCCTTTTTCATTCCGAAATGATCTTCATCAAGAATTTTTTCAGCTTCGCCAAGATCGCCTGAATCAACCGAAAAATCACTCCACGGAAGATCTGCAATCCATTCAAGGTAGCCGCGCAGGACACCTGCTTCAGGAGACAGAGGCTGCAGTTTTCTCAGGCGTTTTAATTCCTTGTCGGCTCTTTCTGTTACCTCATCAGGCGGATTTTTTTCGGCGATGCGTTTTTCAAGAATGGCAAATTCATCTTCTATTTTGTCTTTGCCAAGTTCCTTGTTAATTTCCCTTAACTGTTCATTAAGAATGTATTCACGATGGCGTTTATCCATCTTTCTTCTTACTTTGCCGGAAATATTTTTCTGAATGCCGTAAATTTCATTTTCTTTTTCCAGCATTTCAAGGATCGCAAGATATCTTTCCCTTGTGTCCGTATATTCCAAAAGCTCGATTTTTGTTTCAGATTTTATATTGACTGCATTACATACAAGATTTGCAAGGCGCTCCGGGTCTTCTGACTTTTCTACGGCAGAAAGAGTATCGGGGCCTATCTTCCCTGAATAATCTGAATATTGGGAGAATGCTTTTTGAACGCTGCGCATCAAACCTATGTCTTCTACATCCAGAGGCGTATTAAGTCCAATAGTTTTTAATGGTTCAACTTTTGCCAGTGTATAATTACCCTGATAATTTGTTGACAGGATTATTCCCCTGTATTCGCACTGGAATACTACACGAAAGGTATTATCCGGCAGTTTTAAATGGGATATTATTCTTGCTACAGTGCCGATGGGATAGGGCTCATCCGGGGAAAGGCGCGATTCATTTTTCTTAAGACATGCCGCAAAGAGACGGTTATCCCTTTTTATTGCTTCTTCAAGAGCCGCAATACCGGGCTTGTATGTAATGAAAATCGGAACCATGGTCTGGGGAAAAAGCACAAGATCGCGAAGAGGGAGCAGCGGAAAATCTTCTGTTAAAAGTTCTTCCGTACTGTTGTAATCATAAAAAAGCTGATTTTTCCTGCGTATTCTGGAAAAAAAATCTCCTATAATATTCTTTTTGTCTGCGGCTTTTTTTTTCAAGAGGAAACCCTCATCCAATGATTACAAGCGTTACGCGCTTTTTTGATTCTGCTCCGGATATATAATCTGCGGCGGCTCGGATTTCTCAACTGTGTCATGCGTGATGATTACCTGTTTGTCGCCGTCAATCGACGGAATGTCGAACATGATGTCTGTCATTAATCTTTCTACAATGGCGCGCAATCCCCTTGCGCCGGTTTTCTGCTTTATTGCCTTGTCTGCAATTGCGTCAATTGCCTTTTCTGTAAATTCAAGTTTTACATCATCATATGCAAGGGAGGCCTGGTATTGGCGGACTATGGCATTGCGCGGCTCTGTTATTATGCGTTTTAAATCTTCGCGCTTTAATTCCTCAAGCCCGACAGTAATAGGAAGCCTTCCGATAAACTCAGGGATCATGCCGAATTGGATTAAATCATCCGGGTGCAGGTTATCGTAAAGTTCTTTCAGGGACTTTTCTCCTCTGCCTGTTTCAGAGCCAAAACCAAGAGGGTGCTGAACAACACGGCGCGAAATAAGTTTATCAAGACCGACAAAAGCGCCGCCGCATATAAAAAGAATATTAGTAGTGTCTATGCGTATCATTTCCTGATTGGGATGTTTTCTCCCGCCCTGAGGCGGCACTGAGGCATATGTTCCTTCGATTATTTTTAAAAGCGCCTGCTGGACGCCCTCGCCTGAAACATCGCGGGTTATCGAGATATTTTCACCCTTGCGGGCAATCTTGTCAATTTCGTCGATGTATACAATTCCTCTTTCGGCGGCGGAGATATTTCCTCCTGCGCTTTGTATCAGTTTAAGAAGAATATTTTCTACATCTTCACCTACATAACCGGCTTCGGTAAGAGTTGTTGCGTCCACTATTGCAAAGGGCACTTTTAATTTTTTTGCAAGGATTTTTGCAAGCAGTGTTTTTCCAGTTCCTGTAGGGCCGATTAAAAGAACATTTGATTTTTCAATTTCAACTTCATCTGCATCTTTTTCTTTATCTTTGGAAGGGTTTGTGATTCTTTTATAATGGTTATAAACAGCAACCGAAAGCGCTTTTTTTGCATTATCCTGTCCAATAACAAAGAGATCAAGGTAATTTTTTATTTCTCTTGGAGTTGGAATATCTCCTGTAAAATGCGATGTAAGCTCATGCTCTTCCTCGCTTAAGATCTTTTTACATACTTCTATGCATTCATCGCATATAAAAACATCATTGGGGCCCGCTATAAGACGGCGCGCCATGTCCGCGCTTTTTCCGCAGAAAGAGCAGACTCTTTCAAAAACTTCAGGTCCGTTACGAAGGCGTGCCATTTTTTTCCCTCTTCAGTATTGAATCGGCAATGCCGTATTCAACCGCATCCTGTGCGGACATAAAAAAATCCCTTTCCATATCGAGAGAAACCTGTTCTGTAGTTTTTTTGCAGTGAGCTGCAAAATACTCAATTATAAGTTTTTTAAGCCTTACTATTTCCTTTGATTGAATTCCAATATCACGCGCCTGTCCATGTGCGCCGCCCCAGGGCTGATGAATAAGCACTCTGGACGAAGGAAGAACCATGCGCTTGCCTTGAGTACCCGCTGTTAAAATTAAAGCGGCCATGCTGGCTGCCTGCCCAAGACAAATAGTCTGCACATCGGATTTTACATGTTGAATAGTGTCATAAATTGCAAGTCCTGCTGTAACAGAGCCGCCCGGGGAGTTAATGTAAAGATTTATGTCTTTTTCCGTATCCTGGCCGTCCAGAAATAAAAGCTGCGCAACAACAAGATCTGCGGAAACATCATTTATATCGCCGTCCAAAAAAATAATTCGATCTTTTAAAAGGCGGGAAAAAATATCGTATGAACGTTCCCCCATCCCTGTCTGTTCAACTACGATTGGAACCAGATTACTCATTTTAATACATCCATATAACTAATTTAACCATTATCTGTCATGTAATCCAGATAATTCTCCTTTTTTCCCGGTTTTAAGTTATTTTCTGTAAACAGCATGTCGGTAATTTTCTTTTCTCTGATGTCTTCTTTCAGATAGAAGACAGCGTCCTCGTTGTAATGTTTTTTAATTTCATCGATTGCAGCGCCGTTTGCAGATGCAATGGATTCAAATTCCTTCTCTACATCTTCATCAGTTGCTTCGATTTTTTGTTCTTCGATTAATGTTTCTATAATGAGGCGTGAATGAAGAGCTTTTTCCGCACTGCTGCGCCATTCACTGTCTTTTTCCCCGATAGCCATCATCTGCTGAATTGATTCCATGCTGGTGTTGTAATAACGGGCAAGCCGCCGCCAGCGGCCTTCAAGTTCCGCCTTGATCATTGATTCGGGAATTGTAACAGGAGTATTTTCCATTATTTTCTTTAAAAGTTCGTTTAATTTTCTTTCTCTTAACCTGTGCTCAAGCTGTTTTTCAAGTTTTTCCCTGATACTATTTTTTAAGTCGTCAAGTGTTTTAAACTTCTCATCGACATCCTGCGCCAAATCATCGTCCAAATCCGGGAGTTTTTTCTCTTTTAACAAGGCAAGCGTTACCTGCACTTTTCTTGTCTGCCCTGCCAGTGTGGGTTCAAAAAAGTCATCTGCAAATTTTTTGCTGAAATCTTTTGTTTCACCCTTTTTCATTCCTGTTATGTCATCATCAAACTGGTAAACATTGGTGTTTGCTCCAAGCGTAAATGCAAAGTCCTTGCGCTGTATGCTTGAAGGAGTCTGGCCGTCTTCGTTAAAAATAATATAATCTATTGTAACAACATCGCCCTTTATTGCAGATGCGCTGTCATCGCGATCCATAACGATGGCGTTTCTGTCGCGGATTTCCTCAAGTTCTTTTTCGATATCTTTTTTGTCAATTTCCGCATACGGATATTCAACCTTAAGCCCCTTCCACTGGCCGATCTTTACATCGGGAAGAACATCGTAGATAACGGAAAACTCAAGATCGTTATCAAGATCGAGTTTGGGCTCCCCCTGAAGTTCCGGAGTGGAATAGGGCAGAGGCTTTTCATTTCTGGGAAGGCTCTCACTTTTAAAGATGTCCTGCAAGGCGGATTCCAAAATACGGCCCATTGCTTCCCCTTTAAGAGCATCTGCGAACTTGCGTTCCAGCACTTCTCTTGGAACTTTCCCCTTCCGGAAGCCGGGCAATTGCATGTTTTTGGTATATTCCCTGATCATTTCATTGTACTGCAGGATGACATCTTCTTTTGGGACAGTGACATTTAACTGAACATTTGATTTATCAAGTCGCTTTATTTCTTTATTGACAGCCACAATTTTCCTCTTTGAATTAAACTTGCACGCAACAGGAAAGGCTATATTGCCTCTCCGAAGGCCCCTTGCAGCGCCCCGATCCCTCTGAACCGCGGAAGGATCGAACTTCCGACCCGCAGATTAAGAGTCTGCTGCTCTACCAGCTGAGCTAGCGGTCCTATGCATTTTTACTATAATAACTTGAGGCGATCTGTGTCAAGTAGCCATTGAGTATGTTGATTATTGTCAAAATCCCGGGATTATGATACCATGTATTGATATAAAATAATTTTGAGGAGTTATAAGATGAAGAAATGGAATTTTGTATTAATCGCTTTGATAATAGCGGTTATCATGTCAGCATGTGCCACTCCAGGCGGCAGTTCAAAAGAAGCGGAATTACCTCCGCCACCTCCGGGAACAGAAAGGCTTACACTTGGTAATGCGGCGCAGGCAATTTATCGCTTTGATCTTCCCCCCGGGCAGACATGGGGTAATTACAACAAAATCACGGCTGAATACCTTGTAGACGAAGCTAACATTGGAAGGCCTCTGCGCAGCGGCTCAATGCGTGTTTACGGTAATTACAGAACAGAAGAAGAGTTATTCATAGAAGGAGTCGATTATGTTTTTGATGAAGCTGCAGATGATATTGTTCCTGTAGTTGCTCTTCACTATATAACACTTGCTTTTGATGAAAATTTTGCGCATAGAATTATCTATAATGCATCAGAAACATGGGAATCACTGGGCGCTGTTCCCAATGAATGGTTTACCTATGAATATGACATTTCTGGAGACAGATCCCACGGTCAATTTAACAGAATAAACATTCCGGCACGTAATGCGACAGGAATTTTCTACTTTGCCCTTGGTATTACAGGTCAGGATGATGCAAGACTCACTGCTATAACCCAGTTAATCAGAAATGTTACGCTTCATCACGTTTCAAACCCGGCGTTAAATGTTGTCTCAACAGGTTCCGGTTTTGATTTACCGGCTTTCGCTTCATACGGCCCTGTAACAGCAAGGCGCGTAAGCGGCGGACCTGCTCAGTAAAATCTGTAATTTGATTCATTAACATTAAGGCCTGACCGCCTGCTCAACAGGCAGTCAGGTTTTTTTATGCATAATTGACAGAAATACCGTTAACTTGATACATTTTCTGTAGAATAACGCGAGAGTGGTGGAATTGGCAGACACGCCAGACTTAGGATCTGGTGCTTCGGCGTGAGGGTTCGACTCCCTCCTCTCGCAAAAAAGAAGGGATTTTTACCTGCTAAAGTTAGTAGGTTTGCATATTTTAACCAGAAATTAATTGCAAAATCGTGTAAATTCTGTGATAATGTTGCGAGGGAAATTTTATGTCTGATTTTCAGGAAGCCAGAAAGCAGGAAGCAAGAAAAAGCGTTCAACCGCAGGCGCCTGTTGAGATTATTGAAGAAAATATTACAATAGCATCTCATCCGTGTCCAAAGTGCGGTGTTGCAGTGCCTGAAGGAGCTGTTTTTTGCCCTGAATGCGGCCTCAACCTTAAAGCGCCGTCTTTTTGCCCGAATTGCGGAGCAAAGATAGCAGAAGAAGCTGATATATGCGAGTCCTGTAAAGCATGGCTTTTGGATGATCAATGCAAGTTCTGTTATACGCTTATGGAAAAAGATGCTACATTCTGCGCAGAATGCGGAAACCCAAGGGACGGGATAAAATGCCCGGACTGCGGCAACCTGAGCATATTCGATTTTTGCACTAAATGCGGAAGACCTCTGACAGAGGGAGCTGTAAAAGCGCTGGCCTTTGCAAAGACAGACCCTGACGCAAAGGCGCTTGTAGATTCAATTCAGGAAACAGTCAGCATAGAAGCGGAGCTCCAAAAGCTGGAAGAACTTATCAATGCCTCTCCCCCTGAAATTAATGTTCCCACCCCTCCGCAAAATATAGGGCCTGCTGTTCCGGCTCAGGTAAAAAAAATGGGGCGCTTTTCCGAAAGCAAGATGGCGGCAATCTTAAAGACTGATAAAAACATGGATGGCGCAGCTCTGCGCCGCGCAGAGGAACAAAAAAAAGCAGAAGATCATGCAAAAAAGTTAGAAGATGAAAGGCAGCAGGAAGAATCACAGCGGCTGCAAAGAGTACATGAAAAAGAAGTTAACGAAGCAAGGGCGCGCCATGAAAAAGAAGTAAGCGAAGCAAGGGCGCGCAAGGAAGCTCTGGAAAGAGACAAGGTTAAAGCGCTTGCGGCAGCAGCGGAAGCAAAAGAAAAATTACGAAAGAAAACATTTCTTACACATCAGGAAGCAAGATGCTTTCATAACGCAAGAAGGCCGTCCAATCCCAGAGGCTGGCTGTGTAATTATGCGGATTACCTTCATGATGACGGGCCGAATGGCTGTTACAAGCCCTGTCTTGGAGGTCAGTGGGTATAGCTAAATTGTCCGAAAGCTTCAAAGTACGGACAACTTCCATATAAATGACGAGTTTATCTAAGGAGAATATATGCAGTGCACAAAATGTAATTCGAATAACCGTGATATAGCAAAATTCTGCAAAAAATGCGGCGCAGAAATTACACAGGCTGTTCAGACTCAGGCGCCGCCGGATTTGGATCTGGCAGTTCTTGATGATCTTGTAGGGCTTGATGAATTAAAATCGGAATTGTCCATATTGCAGGACATCCTTGAGGGAATGAAGAAGAATCAGTCCGCTATGCGTTACCAGTATAACACGATAATAATCGGCGCTTCCGGTACCGGCAAGACCTCATTAATTCCCAAACTGATTGCAGATCTCTTTTATAAGTACAGCATGATTACCAAAAACAAACCCTTCTCTGTCGACGGAGGATCGATAGATGCAATGCAGGAAAAGGATTTTAATAATCTTTTTTCCAATGCCAAGGGAGGAATGGTCTTTGTCGACAATGCCCACAAGCTTGTTGACACAGACGGAAGAACACTGCCTGCATTCTCCAAACTTAAAAACAAGATAGATGAAAATAAAGATGATCCTATAATTTTACTTTCCGGGCTTCCCTTTGGCTTAAGGGAGTTTGTCAAATCAACCGAAGGCAAGGAGTTTACAGGGCGCTTTCAGAAAATATTTATCATACCGGATTACACGCCCGTTCAGTTATGTGCAATTACAGAGCATGTGCTTAAAAAACAGCATGGCCTGACATTCAGTCCTGAAGCCCATGAACAGCTCATGAACCGGTTCCGTTTCCTTTACAAAGATCTGAAAAAACCTGATTCAAATATAAGCGCTGTAAACGGTTATCTTGCAATGAACGAAGCAAACTCCATAAGCGGTTCCTATTACAGAAGAAAAACAGATTCCAAAACTATTATTCCGCAGGACATTATAGGCCAGGTGGAAAAAAAGAAAAACATCCAGGAAATAATGGACGAAATGAATAATATCATCGGCATGGATGACATGAAAAAGGAAATTAACAGCCTTTATACGCAGCTAAACCAGATTGCCGAAATGGAAAAGAAGGGCGTTAAGGTTGATAAACCGGCCCAGCATTTTGTAATTAAAGGAAACCCCGGTACAGGAAAGACAACAGTTGCGCGTCTTTTGGGAAATATTTTTGAAGGACTCGGGCTTTTGGAATCAGGCCATGTAATAGAAGTTGACAGAAGCAAACTGGTTGCAGGCTTTATAGGGCAGACAGCGCCTCTTACAAATACTGTCTGTGATAAGGCTATGGGCGGCATTCTTTTTATCGACGAAGTATATACATTAAAGCAGGATGACAACGACAAATTCGGACAGGAATGTATAGACACCCTTTTAAAACGCATGGAAGATGACCGCGGGAAATTTATGGTTGTTGTCGCCGGATACAAGGCTCCAATGGAAAAATTCCTTACATCGAACGAAGGTTTAAAAAGCCGTTTTACAAAGTATTTTAATCTTGAGGATTACAATCCGGAAGAGCTTACCCGCATTTTTGAAGTTCAGGCAAAGAAACAAAGTTACATAATACTGCCTGAAACAAGGGATAAAATTGTAGAGTTTTTCAAGGATCGCTGCGCGCGGAAAACAAAAGATTTTGCAAACGGGCGCGAAGCCAGAAACCTTTTGGACGAAGCAAGAAAAAATCAGGCAGACCGTCTTTCAGCATCGCAGGCATCAAGCATATCTCATGACGACAGCATGACATTGGCGGCGGCTGATATTCCCGGTACAACATCGGAAAAAATGGTTTCTATAGAAGAAGCCCTTAAAGAGCTTAATGAACTGACAGGATTAAAATCCGTAAAAGATATGGTTATTAAAATAGCCAATACGCTTAAAGCGCAGAAGCTTATGGGAGAAAACGAGGTGCTTTCCAACCACTTTGTTTTTACCGGCAATCCCGGAACAGGCAAAACAACAGTTGCGCGTATTTTGGGCAATGTTTTCAGGGCTGTGGGTCTTTTACCGACGAACACATTAATAGAAACAGACAGAAGTAAAATGATCGAATCATATGTCGGCGGAACAGCTCCCCTTGTAAACAAGCAGTGCGATCTTGCAATGGGCGGCATTCTTTTTGTTGACGAAGCGTATTCGCTTAAACAGGGGCAGGGCGATTCATTCGGACAGGAAGCTGTCGATACGCTTCTTAAAAGGATGGAAGATGACAGGGGAAAATTTATTGTAATTGCCGCAGGTTATTCAAAAGAGATGGAAGAGTTTCTTTCGTCAAACTCTGGTTTTAAATCCAGGTTTTCAGATTACATCAACTTTGACGATTATAATCCCGATGAAATGTTTGAAATCTTCGCAGCCATGGGAAAGAAGAAAAACTATGAGTTTGCTTCCGGGTTTGAACAGGCGCTGCGCAACAAGCTAAAAACAATTTATGCTTCAAGGACATCTACATTTGCAAATGCCCGTACTGTAAGGCAGTTGTTTGACAAGGTAAGGGAGAATGTATCTTCGAGGATTGTTAATTTATCAACCCAGGGAGTAGCTGATGATGAAATCAGGAAACAGGGGTCTATCCTGTATCCTGAAGATATTGATCCTTCAGAAAAAGTAATAACAATAGAAGAAGCCTTAAAAGATCTTAACCAGCTAGAAGGGCTTAAATCGGTTAAGGACACTGTTGTCAAAATTGCAAATACCCTGCAGGCGCAGAAACTTACAGGCGATACGGAGCTTTTATCCAAACACTTTGTATTTTACGGCAATCCCGGAACAGGCAAAACAACAGTTGCGCGCATTATGGGCGGTGTATTCCAGGCTGTCGGGCTTTTACCTACAAACAAAGTTATTGAAACGGACAGAAGCAAAATGATTGCCCCTTATGTAGGGCAGACTGCTCCCCTTGTAAACAAGCAATGCGATCTTGCTATGGGAGGCATTCTTTTTGTTGATGAGGCTTACTCCTTAAAGCAGGGGCCGCAGGATCAATTCGGGCAGGAAGCCGTTGACGCTCTTTTAAAACGTATGGAAGACGACAGGGGAAAATACGTTGTTATTGCGGCAGGTTATACAAGGGAGATGGATGAGTTTTTGGCATCCAACTCAGGTTTTAAATCCCGGTTCTCCGATTATCTTACTTTTGATGATTACAATCCGGATGAAATGTATAATATTTTCATTAACATGTGCAAGAAGAGAAATTACGAGTTTGCTCCCGGGTTTGATGATGCGCTGAAAAACAGGCTGCGCGATATTTACGCTTCAAGGACAGCATCGTTTGCAAATGCGCGTACTGTAAGGCAGTTATTTGACAAGACAAAGGAAAATATGTCAAACAGGGTAATTGCGATGCAGAGCCAGGGCCTGCCGGAAGAAGATCTTAAAAAGGCGATTTTAATTATGCAGCCGGAAGATCTTGACATGACCGTTAGCTGATGTTTTTAAAACCCGGACATTTTGTCCGGATGTAAATATATATGGAGATGATATGAGTAATTCAATACAATGTCCGGCATGCAAACAAAATATTGACGGTGATTCACTTTACTGTGACCAGTGCGGATTGCAGATTCTGGTCTGTTCCGATTGCGGAAGGCCGGGTAAGGGAAAGCGCTGTATGTTTGACGGGAAGGAACTGGTTGTTCCCGGCGGAACTGTTCCGTCTTCATCTGCTACAGAGCAAATCTCCAAACCGGCATCTGCGCCGCAGGCAGCATCTCCAGCAGCACCGCAGGCAGCTTCACCTGCGCCGCCTCAAACACCTCCGCCAAGCGGCGACAAACTTAGGTTATTTTCGCAAGGTCTTGGCCTTACAATTGAAGCATCGCAGGGTGATATTCTTGGCCGCACAAAGGGCAGCTTTACCGGTATCCTTGGGCGGTTCTCTCATATCTCAGGAGGTCATTGTCAGGTTTTAAAAACAAACGGCGTATGGTGCATAATGGACTGCGGTTCTACAAACGGCACATTTTACAACGGCGCAAAATTAAACGCCAATGTTCCTGTACCTGTTCAAAATAACGGAAGAGTTAAACTTGCTGACATTGAATTCCTGGTTTCATTTGATCAGGGTGACAGCGGGACTGCAAGAATATGAAGTTAAACCTGTATGCATACGGAGTCTGCGACATTGGCTGCAAAAAACCAAACAACGAAGATATGGTTTTGCTGCATGACAAAATGTTCCGTGACGGAAAGCTGCATTTGGTTTTTGATGCTAAAAAACGCCTTGTATTTGCCGTAGCCGACGGCGTTGGAGGGCTTAACAAGGGAGAGGTTGCAAGCGAGCTTGTATTAACATCTCTTCGCGATATTCTTGAAAAAATCCCCGGCGATTTAAGCAATGAAGAGCTGCGGGAAGTTTTTAATACCTATACTTCAGAAACGCATGCGAAACTTAATAAGGATATGGGCAGCACTCTTGTCGGCCTTTTTATCTATAATGATAAGTTATTCCGCTTTCATGCAGGTGATTCGCGGATATACCGTCTGCGCAGGGGAGAGCTTGAACGTCTTACTGTCGATCATTCCCTGTGTGAATCCGGCGGGCAAAAGGATGCGCCGTCAAATATTATTACAAATTCAATAGGAGGGGGAGCGTCTTCGTTCATTGAATTTGCGGAAATTCCTTTTCCGTTTTTTAATAACGATATATATCTTTTATCATCTGACGGAATGCACGATCTTGTTTCGCAGGAAGAGATAACAAAGGTATTGAGCAATTCAAAAAATGCGGCGGAAAAACTTGTAGAACTTGCAAAAAAATACGGCGGAAAAGACAATATTTCTGTTGTAATAATAAATATTAAGGAGAAGTAATTATGGGGAATATCATATCACAGATTTTTGGGATTATTAAAAGGATTGTTTTAATTGCAATTGTTATAACAGTTCCAATGCTGATACTTCGCTGCGCCGCATCTGAATTGCATGAAGCGATTGTAAATACGGCCATATCAGCACTGGATTCTACGACATTGTATACCCGTTCAAAAGACGCTTATTTAAACAGCATTATTACAGGCCAGAGGGACATCAAGCTTTATACAATAACAAGAGATACGCCTTACTATTCATCGATTTTAAACAAAGAAAAACTTGAAGATGCAGAGCCCTTGGGAATTTTATCCCGCGGCGCGGTTGTTGAACTTCGCAATGTTATAAGAAGGGGCGAGCATGTCTGGATACCGGTATTCTTCTATGTTGGGGAGAAGCCCCAGCATGCTTTTGCGCTGTTTCCAAGGGAATGGGAGCAGAATGTAAGTGAGTTTGACAGAGAGGCAAGAATACAGGCCATACAAAAAGAATATGAAGCGGTAATGAAAAAAGAATTTCAGCTTATGACGGTTGCGCCTGCGGATGAAAAAGAGTACAAGGAAAAATACAATGACTATTTTAAAGTACGGGGCATGAGCGGAGAAAATTATTTTTACGCTCCAAGAACTGACAGAGCGCTGACAGACAGAGTATATTCGTATTATTTAAATCCCAATAATATGAACATGGTTATATTGCAGACAGACAAAGAATGGGTGCGCCCGGCGCTAGTAATTAAAAATGAGGAGGATGAATAATGAGTACCGAAAGACTTGATGAGGCTGGAAGCCCCGCTAATGATTCAACACAAAGACTAGACACAGTAAACCCTGTCTCTGACGATTCAACACAGAGAATTGATGATACCGGAAGCCCTGCCGGCGACGATTCAACGCAAAGACTAGACGCCGGAAGCTTCGCTGCAAGTGCTGGAAGCTTCGCTGCAAGTGCTGGAAGCCCTGCAGCCGGCGATGATTCAACGCAGAGACTCGATGACAGTTCTGCGCAAAAAGCTGACAATAGCGCATTCCAAATGGCCCCTCCTTCCATTGCCGCAGCACAGCCAAAAATGGCGCTGCAAAGTCAGGGCGACAGCGGAAAAAAGCAAGGTGATGTATTTACATACGGACAGGTTGTCGAGCTTAACGGGAAGAGATACTTCATAGAAGAAATTATAAGCCAGAGTTCCGGTGAAGCTGTTATCTATAAAGTTTCACAGGACGGGAAGTTCTATGTTCTTAAGTACTACAAACCAGGATATGATCTTCCGGAAGCTGTTATAGCCAAAATAAAAGATAATCCCAGAAGTAAAATCGTAAGAACCTATGATTACGGAAAACACTTTGAGCAGAACTTTGAAATTATGGAACTTGCAGAAGGCGGAAATCTTGCCGATTATCTTAAAGATAAAGGCGCTGTAAAAGATATCGCAGTACTAAAAAATATAGTAGGGCAGATTACAGAGGGCCTTGAGCAGCTTCATAGTGAACTGAATATTATTTATCAGGATTTAAAACCAGAGAATATTTATTTCAGGGATAAAGAAAAAACAAACATTATTCTTGCGGATTTCGGCATATCAAGCGTAATGCTTCCTGGTGAAAATGAAGCCGAGGTGCGCGCCAATGTAACGAAGGAATATGCAGCTCCTGAGCTTGCGCGTATTGGAAACAATACACAGGTTATTGTCGGCCCTTCTGTTGACTATTTTGCGCTTGGCATAACAATGATGTACCTCTGGCTTGGCGTTAAACCCTTCCAGGGTATTTCCGAATCTGTGCGTGTGCGCCAGATAATGAATAAGGACGTTATCTTTCCTGCGGATATACTGCCGGATTATAAAATTCTCATTCAGGGTTTAATCGATCCTTTGGCCATGTCGCGCTGGGGAAATGTCCATGTTAAGAAATGGATGGCAGGCGAATCGCTTCAGAGTGATTATCAGAAAACAATCATTAAATATGATCATGTAATGTTTAATGAAAACGAAGGATATTCGTCTCCGGAAGAACTTGCTGACTTGATGGAAAAATATCCGGATCGCGGCGTAGCATTTCTTTACAGGGGCGTTATAACAGCATGGCTTGAAAAAGCCCAGGATCATTTTAACCTGTTAAAGCTTCAGGATATAATTGCTACAGCTACAGATGACAAGGAAAAAATTACAGGTTTATATGCGGCAGTCTATGCATTGAATCCCGATAAGCCCTTCATTTCCAGCGGCAAGAAAAAATGTTTTAATTATTCAGAGATAGCGGCTACTTTAATGGATGAAGCTGAGCATTACATGAATGCGTTAAGCAACAGAAAAGATTTCTTTTATCTTTACCTTATTGCTACAGAAGGCGCCAATGGCCCTGTAATTGCAGACAAGTTCCATAAATATTTTCAGGAGTATTCGCCAAGACGCGCGCTGTCCCTTATATATTTAAAGCTGCAGGATGATGACGGAAGAAGCATTTCAATCGGCTCAAAGACCTATTACGATATGGATGAAATTGCCGCAGAAAATGACAATAATCAGCTTACCCTGATTAAAGCCGCTTTAATGGAGAAGGACTCACTTTTAAATGTATGGCTGTCTGACAATTCCGGCGGGTTCTATGAAACAACAGACGGATTTACCGAAGGCTCAGTATCGGACAGGTTCTTCCTTCTTGGAAAATTTCCGTTTCTTTCATACAAGGAACTTGTTCCAAAATGGGATAAAACCGCATTGGCGGATCTGCAGATACTTACCCAGCAGTGCCCGGGCCGCTTTGACCTGTTTGAAACATATGCCAAACAGGGGCTGCCTTTTAACGGGCAGGTGCAGAATCTTGACTGGCATCCGACTGTATTATCCTATCTTGCAACCTTCTTCTATGACATTGTTGCAGATGAGAATACGAAACTGGAACTTGTTAAACTCCTGCATAAGAACGGCGCGGATATAAATGAGTATTCAGGCGACGGCTCTCTTCCGCTTACAACGGCAATTTTTAAAAGAAATGTTCCTTTGGTAAAAGTTTTATTGCAGCTTGGAGCGGATCCCAACAAGGAAGAAAAGTACGCGCCAATCATGTGGGCTCTTTGCCAGAACGACAAGGGAGAAGATGAGGATGTAAGATTCAATCTTGCAAACCTTCTTTTGGATCATAATGCCAATGTAAATGTTTCCCGCGGAGATCTTACCTGTTTAATAATGGCAATTCTGCTTGACAGCTCCAAAAAAGTCGCTTTCATAAAACGCCTTACTGCAGCAGGAGTAAATGTAAATAAATCATGTGATGACGGAATTACTCCATTAATGAACTCCATTGCAAAATACGAAGCATATACGGACAGCAAAGACAAAAAAAATGAAATTGAAGTCATGAAGCTGCTGCTTGCAAAAAGAGCAAAGACAAATATCCTCAATAAAAAAGGGTACTGGTCGCCTCTGATGAGAGCGGCGGATGCAAATGCCTATGATGTGGCCGTTTTGCTTGTTGCAGCCGGCGCAAGAAAAGATTTCGCAGACAAGGCAGGAGATATCGCCTATGTCTATGCGATGAAAAAAAACCACCAGGGTGTAAAAACTATCCTTGATCCCGGCGTTACACTAAAGGGAAAAGCCGGATTATTAAAACTTGCAAGGTTTGCGTTAACTGCAGTGCCCTTATTATGGGTGTTTTTAACAATAGATGTTCTGGCAAGATTTATACCGTCTGTTAACATCAATTTCCCCGTATTGATCGGCGTCTGCGCTCTGTCGTCTCATCTATTGGCAGCATATGCCATGATTGCGATATTCGGATTCAGCGGTTACCTTGACAAACTCTCGGATATATTTGATGAATATTCCCTGCACAAGGCATTTTATTTTATTGTGGGCATTCCTGTAATATTCCCGCTTATAATTGCTGCACTGCAGGGACTGTCAAGGCTTCTTCCTGTTAATATCGGCGAATTGCTTTCCATGCCTCTTGAGATACTGACTACATCATTTTCCGGCATAACAATGCTTCTGATGTACCTGTTATCATTAGCGGTTATGATGGCTGTTTTAATACTCTTTGACAAAGTAACTTCCAGATTCTACGGAATATACAAGACCTACAAGCAGTATTAATAAAGTAAAATACTCTGACCACCTTAAAAAAGTGGTCAGATATTTTAATACCAGCCGTCCGGTATACCGCGATGCCATGGGATGCCGCCTGTTAATGAGCGCGTATCCACTTCCCAGCCTGTATGTGAGTTACTAAAACCGTTTAAATTATTAAGCATGTAATAAGTATATACAACAGAATCAGGGCCGCCGTCCGGCAATGTATCTCCCC
Organism: Treponema sp.; assembly: GCA_009781635.1. GTDB lineage: Bacteria > Spirochaetota > Spirochaetia > Treponematales > Breznakiellaceae > WQXQ01. Next base: position 211,049 of record WQXU01000001.1, on the reverse strand, counting down.
AGGTTACATCGATAAACTTCCATCCGCCTGAATATACATGATTCCACGCATGCGCCATGCCCTCAGAAGATACATACCTTGTTTCAATGCCTGACGCGCGGGCAAGAGCTGCAAAGGCATTTGTATAACCTTCACAGACAGCGTAAAAATGTCCGTTTGTATATCTTGGATCAATAAAATATCTGTTTGTCAGTACTGTAAGAGCATCCTGTTTTTTTCGCATACTGGGAGTATAGAAGCTTGTCTCATCATATATTGTGTTTTTAACAATATAATCATGGATGGCTTTTATTTTCGCAGTATCATCCATAAGCCCGTATGTTATATCAGACGCCAGGTTTGTTATTCTAAAATCATCACTTTGTATTACATGTGACGGATAAATGAAACGCCTGTCCGGAGTAACGCCGTCAACACTGATGCCGCTGCTTCTTGTATTTGTTACATTAAATGTGATTATACTGCCGGATAAAGTACCTCCCCTGTAATCGCCTTCCGCGCCAAGACCTGAAGAAAGGTTAATTTCCGAAAAGCCCCTTACTGTAACTGTATACTCTCCGGCTCCGAAACGCAGCCATATGCGTTGTTTAAAATTATCCCTTACAAGGTAGCTAGTTACTAAAGAAGGATTGCTATTCTTAATTATCCTGACATTGGCGTAATTATAAACATCGCTGTTGTCCACTGTGCCTTCCAGAGTAATGAATCCGTCAGCGTTGAATTCAAGAGCCGAAGGATAAGTGATTGTTACTCCAGTATTTGTGGTAAGAGTTCCTGCAGTTCCCGCATACCCGTTATAAGTAATGCCTGTGCCCGGATATGTATAAGGAAGGCGCATGAAATTGGCAGGATGAACAGTAACGCTGCGGTTTGCCGTCTTGCCGTCAATTGAAACGCCGGCAGTAATGTTTCCGGATGAAACAGGCGTCAATATGCCCGTAGCGGAATTAACTCCGGGGCCTGAATAAATAAATCCGGTTGCGTTTTTCTTTATTGATCCGTCTGAACGCAGAGCCTGTGCTGTAAATTTTATTTTGTCGTTTTCCGGAACTCCGACATATGTATCCAGATTGCCTCTTGGGTATAACACAACAGAATGTGTGACATCCGGTACTAAACTAATATCATCTATATAAACTGCATTTAATCCGCCTACAACGTAATAACCGGTTGAAGATACTTCAAAACTTATTATTTGCTCACCGGGATTTAAGAGGATAGTTTCAGTTATCCAGGCAGAACCAAGCCCGCTGTATGATCCTCTTTCAACGCCGTTTACAAAAATCCTGAAATTCTGTCCAAAGGGTGAATGAATTTCAGTTTTGAAACTAAAAGTTAAAGCACAAGCCTCTGCCGTATTTACAGTCCTTTGTAAAACGGTTTTGCCTCCGCCGTAAACAAACGGAGCCGGCAGTTTGGCAAATTTGGTGGAATTACCGAAATACAGGTTTGAAGGGTCTTCTTCCGCTGCCGTAGTTATTACAGCCTCGCCCGACCAGGGTGAATTAATCCAGGCAGCGGCATCTGCGTATTCAAAATCTTCAAAAAATCCTGCGCCCATTGCAATTGCAGCGGTTGGCTCGCTTGTAATGCTGCCGGAATTGCCGGAGCGGCTGACAGTAACAGTTATGGTAGAACCTGCAGACAGGGCATTTACAGAAGGGCCATGGCCAATAACGGTAGTTCCGTTTTGCCTCCACTGATAATAAATATTTCCGCTGCCGCCAAGAGCGCTTATATCCGCCGTGAGCGTTTGTCCTTCTTCCAGGGTTCCTTCTATACTTACACTGCCGCCAAGAGCAGGAAGAGCAGAATCTGTAACATGGATTGTAGGTTCGCTTGTAACGCTGCCGGAATTGCCGGAACGTGTTACAGTTAAGGTAATTACAAAGCCCAAATCCGCAGCTTGCACAGTATACACATTGCCGTTAGCGCCGTTAATTACAGTATCGCCGCGTTTCCAGACATAGGTAATATTTCCGCTGCCGCCAAGATTGCCTGTATCTGCTGTCAGTTCACTATCTGTTAGCGCGGCTCCGGTTATGCTTACAGTTCCTGTAAGCAGGGAAGGAGATACAGGTCCCGGATCCGGCTCAATACAAGAAGCAAGAAAACTTATGGTAAGAATTATTATTCCTGTTATTTTTAATATATTTTTCATTTAATACTCCTTGGCTTTAATATGATACATTACATCACTAAATAGTAAAAATCAACATTAATAACAGGATGCAAAGGGAGTGAATACAAAGCAATAAAAAAAGCTGCCTGTAAGAAACAGACAGCTTTAAAAATATTAAGCTTGTTTAAAAGTTAAAACTTTATTATGGAAGCTCAAGTTCTTGTCCCCACGGCGATCCCCATGTTCCGGTTCCACTTGCGCTGCCGCCGCGGCCTCCTGAACCGCTGCTAGGAGAAGTACCGCCTATATGATTGTAGACACCGCCGCCTGCGCCGCCTGCGCCGCCGCCGCCAATATCAGCGCCATTGCCTCCAGCGCCTGCATCATAATTAATTATAGCAGCAGTGCCTCCGCCTGTGCCGCCTGTTGCAGTAACTGAAGCGCCGTTAATTATAATAGTACCGCCGCCGCCGCCGTTGCGGCCGTTACCGGCGTTATATGCGGTAAAATTATTCGATACCCATCCTGCAAAACCGCCTGAGCCGCCGCCGCCGCCTATACCTGCGCCGCCGCCGCTGCCGCCGGATTCTCCTCTGTGCGTAACATTTCCTGATGGAGCTGTATATGTTCCAGCTCTTCCATTACCTCCTGTTGCGTTAATAGTACCGCCCAACAGGCTAATGTTTCCGGCATGGGTACGGTTATCAGTAAATGATTCACCACCAATGCCGGCTGAGTTACTGCCTCCTGTTACATTTAAGCTCCCGCTGCTGCCGGCAGTTATAACAAGGCTTGCTCCGTCAGGAACTCCGATGCCTGCTCTAGATTCGCCGCTTTTAATGTTATTTGTTCCTGTCAAAGTAATATTTACAGCAGCGTTTGTAATATCAATAGCGCATGCATTATAATGTGCGCTGACATCAATGGACAGGTTTGACAGGGTAAGATTTACATCTGTTAAACCTTCGTTAACCATTATACGATCAGCAGTACTGGTTCCGCTTATAACATAGGTACCGTTTGTTTCGATTATAAGAACATTTGAAGAGAACGATACATTTCCATTACCTGTAACATTGAAAGCGCCGTAGGTATCGTTTAATACAATTGCGTCAACTATCGGCACCATAAGGAAATTGGAAGATTCTCCATTTTCATTGTAACTGAAAATAAAAAACATGTTTGCATCTTCAGGTATATCTGTGCCGGCAGGAACAAGCTGTGTAGTAACTGCCGGAGATGTTGTTTCAAAAATAGCATCATAATCTAATTTTATATCTCCATAATACCAGTCAGAATATCCCCAATAGATACGGTAGCCTGTTATACCTCCTGTATAGGGCAGCGTCCAGCTTATTGTCCCGCCTATTTTATCCTGGGCATAATCAGTATCGGTAAAAGAGCCTGCAGAAGGAACAACTATAGGGGGATAGCCTATAATAGTTCCGCTTCCTGTTATATTGTGCTCATTTATAATCACGCCCATGTTATTTATGGCGCCGTTGTTTGTAAGAGTGATGCCCTCAGGAATTGTTAATATGCCGCCAAGAATGTTTAATTCCAGTCCTTCCTGAATTGTTATATTTTGAGTCAGGGTAAAATCACCATACATTGATCCTGTTTCATTAACAAAGACAATGGAATTATTAACACTTTCACCTCCGGCAAGTTCAGGTTGAATCCAACCTGCAAATATAACAGCATCATTTATATTTATCTCGTTGTATAAAATGCCGCTTGGGCCTCCGCCTGTAACAGTAAGGACGCCGCCATTTATGTTTATTGTTCCCTCCGGCGCATGTATTCCATACATGTTACTCATGTTGTTGTAGCTTTTTAATATGTTTTCACCTATAAGGTTTAAGTTTACAATTGACTCACCGTTTACCAAAAAAGCGTATGTATTAGCAATTCCCATGTCAATGTTTACACCCGAAAGAGTAATGTTTGCTGTTATGCCTGGAGAAACAACAATGCGATCTGCGCTTGTAGAAGTAACGCCGCTTCTCATGCCTATTGTATAACTGCCGCTGCCTGTTATTGTAAGGATTCCCTCCCTGTAGGTGTAAGCGGAATCCCCTGAGATAACAAGCGCTGACCGTACAGGCTGATTTCCCGTAACAGTTCCTATAACACTTCCATTTTCTATAAAGATAATACCTTCATTTGTAAGAGTATAACCCTGTGTATAAAGTACATCTCCATTGCGTATAACAAGCCTTCTGCCGGAAGGAATTGTAAGATTCTGATCCAGTGTTACATGCCCGTACATAATTCCCTCATTTCCAATAAAAACAATTGAATTATTTACATTTACACCTTCATTTAAATCAGGCATATTATTGGCAAAAATTACGGCATTGTTTCCTATGTTTAGAACAGCTTCTTCCCAGGCTCCGCTTCCGCGGCCAATAGCAAAAGTATTATTTCCCCGAGCTTTTACAATTCCGCCTGTGATTGTTATTATTCCTCCCGCGCCGTTATGTCCGCCGCCAATTCCTGCGCTGCCGTTGCTGCTTGATGAAATATAAGTTTCAGCAGTCACAATTCCGCCAGTAATTGTTATTATTCCTCCCGCGCCGTTTCGTCCGCCGCCGATAGCCGCTCCGTAGTAATTATTTGCGTTTACAGTACCGCCTGATATATTAATTATTCCGCCGGATCTGTTATGGCTGCCGCCTATGCCGTATTGCGCATTTACAGTCCCGCCTGATATATTAATTGTACAGTTATTACCTCCAATACTGGCATTGCCTGTGACATTGCTGCCCGATACGTTAAAGCTGCCTTCAGCATTGACAGTACCTCCTGTTATATTTATTACACTATTGTCACCGCCTATTCCTACATTACCGTTTCTAAATTCAGTATAAAATCCGCCGGTTACGCCGCTTGCATTTACAGTACCGCCAAAGATATTTATAACACTGCCGCTTATGCCAGGTGATCCCCAATTCCCGCGGGCAGTAATGGTCCCGCTTGTAATCGTTATAGCACCGGAATCATAAGAGTTGAGGCCTATACCTGCGCCTCCCTGTCCGCCGCCGGTTGCATTAAGAGAACCGTTGCCGTTTATTGTAACTGCCGCATTGGAAGGCACTCTTAGGCCTGGCTGGTAATTGCCGCTTGTCAGGGTATTCTCTCCCTGAAGTGTCAGGTTAAGAATTACGCTGCCCCAGCTGTTTGCGTTAGCATTAAATGCGATTGCATTATCTATAGCGCTTAAATTAATGCTTACATTATTAAGAATTATATTAACATTAATATCGTCCCAGTAATCTATTACGATACGGTCGTTAGTTGACGTGCCGGAAATTATATATGTACCGCTTCTGTTAATGGTAAGATTGGGTGAGTCATAAGAAACTCCTGAATCATAACCTGCAGGATTTGTACTAGTTACGGTAAAAGAAGATCCAAAGCTGGTTGGCGACATTGCAAGATCAATTATAGGTATTGCAAGACAATCGGGATAATCGCTTGTTTCACTGCGGCTGTATATAAGAAAATAATTTACCCCCTCAGGCAATTCTGTTCTTGCAAGGTTAAATGTTTGTATAAAAGCAGTAGCTGTTGTTCCAAGCGGGCTTGAAGACCATTTAACTGTTTCACTTGTGCCAAAATATATACGGTAACTATAGATGCCATCAAGTTCTGCAGGCCTTGTCCAGGTTATTGAACCTGCTATAAAACCTTCCTCGTAATCCGTATCTGTAAAAGCTCCGTTACTCGGAGGAGGAATTAAATGAGGCGCTGCAATAAACTTGTAAAACATTGTTTTGCTGCCGTCTTCGGAAACTGATTTTACCCACAATGCGTTAGTTGAAAGATTTATGGAAACCGGAAGAGGCCCATCGTTTGGATATACTCCCAGCGGAGAGCTGCCTGTAACTGTCCAGCTAAAGGTAGAAAAAAGTGAATCTTTTTCAAAGATAAGTTCTACCTGTACGCTGTCTGTGCTGTCTGTTCTGACAGTATATGTTTTAGGATCCTGCTCGCTTGCGCCGCTTCCTGTTCCTGCTCCTATGGAAACGCCGTTTAATTTTGTATTAATTTCCAGTAACAGGGATTCGCTGTTTGCCAATACGGCGTTTGAATTAATAAAATCCATTGGCAGGGGATTAAATTCAAAATAGGTAGGTGTTCCCGGCCAAATTTCTATAACTTCCCGCAGGAAAGCGATTTGGCCGTTATTATGTCTTAAACGCGCTTCTGCAATATAGCGGCCGGGTGCAAGGTAATAATAACTTGATATTGAACTCATCCATGATTGAGAAAGAAACACGCCGTTATCTGCAAAGTCTGTAATTTTATCATATCCATTTATATCCCATAAGGTAAGGGAGCCTTCCGCTATGTCTTCCAGGGATATATCAAACTGCAGTAAGCCGTTATCTGTACCGGCAAACGGCGAAAGGATAATTGCAGCCGGTACGGGACCATTTACTATAATACCGTTTTCAACTTCTATAACTATACTGCCTGCTGCAACTGGATAATTAAAACCACCATATAAGTATGCTGTTGCGGTAATCGTCCATTCTCCGTCTGCAAGAGTTACATCGGCATAAGATCCTTCGGTAATATTTACAGGTTCAAGGTGGGGTTCGAATGTCAGCTGATACCCTGCAATAGAATTAAGTCCGGGTTGAATAGTCCGGGATGCCGGATCATGATCGCCGATATAAATACGAACAACTCCGCTTCCTTCACTGGAATCAATTAATGGATCAAAGGGATTAAAGCACGCAGTTAAAATAAATAATACAAGGGCAAATACCCCAAAATTTAAAATAATATTTTTATTCATTATCTTCCTCCTCAATTACAATGAAACTATGACTGCCGGAATTTTTTACACCGCCTTCAGGAGCTGCCGTAACCGTAACAAGAAATGTGCCGAAAGACTGTTTTGACAGAGTAATGGATGTCCTTGTGCTTCCCTGGGCAACAAGATTGCCGTTAAGGTGCCATGTAATTTCTGTATATGTACCTGGAGCAATGCTTACAGTATATGTGCCTGTTCCCTGGCTGACTTGAGTGCTTTCACCCGATACCGGGTTTCCGTTCATGAAAAGTTTTACAGAGGGGTTTCCAATACCTATATTAATGAAATCGCAAGTGCAAGGGTCATTGCTGCAAATATTACATTCAACGACTGGGGGACAAGTGCAAGGGTCGTTGCCGCAGATATTGCACTCAACGACTGGAGGACAAGTGCAGGGGTCGTTGCCGCAAATATTGCACTCAACGACTGGGGGACAAGTGCAAGGGTCGTTGCCGCAAACATTGCACTCACCGCTTGAAGGACAGGTGCATGGGTCATTACCGCAAACATTGCATTCACCGCTTGAAGGACAGGTGCATGGGTCGTCACCGCAAACATTGCACTCACCGCTTGAAGGACATGTACATGGGTCGTTACCGCAAATATTGCACTCACCGCTTGAAGGACAGGTACATGGGTCGTCACCGCAAACATTGCATTCACCGCTTGAAGGACAGGTGCATGGGTCATTACCGCAAACATTGCATTCACCGCCTGAAGGACATGTGCATGGGTCGTTACCGCAAACATTGCACTCGCCGCCTGGAGGACATGTACATGGATCGTCACCGCAGTCATTGCACTCATCACCGCCTGCACCGGCGAAAATAATATTAACATTTCTGTTAGATGGCGTAATTGTGTACCCGCTCTTGCTTACTGTAACAGTAACTTGCCCTGCTGCAGTAACTCCTGTTATTGAAAGCTCATAAATTCCTGTTTCAGCTGTGTCAGTTAGTGTTCCTTTTTGTGCGCCGGTACTTCCGGCAGCAAGTGTAATATCGCCTTCTGTAAGAGAATTAATATCCTGATTAAATGCAAGAATTAACTTATTTGTTACAGGCGAACCGCTTGCTGTTAAACCTGTAAATGATACACTGATATTCCCGGAACCGGACGGAGAATCAGAGCATCCAAAAATCAAAAATCCGCATAATACAGTAAAAACCAGAAGAAGTTTTCTCATTATGCACTCCTTAATTAGTATTTTTTTAATCTGTGATATATCAAAGATTGAAAAATATTATACATGTTATAGCAAAGATATGCAATATATACTAAATGATATTTCATTATACTTTTTACTAAGTATGGGTGAAAATTTTAGAGAGAACCTAAGAAAAGAAATTGATTATCAAGGCATACTTGTAAAAGAGCTGAGTGCCAAAACTGGTATTCCTGTTGCTACACTAGATTGCTATCTGGGGACAAGGGCGACAGTACCTTCTGTAGAAGCTGCCTATAAAATAGCCAGGGCTTTGCAGGTCTCGGTTGAATATCTGATTACCGGGGAAGATTTAAATAATAAAAAGACATACACAAAGACAGGCAAAGAAATATCGGAACTTGTCAAATTAATAGAGAATCTTAATCCAGCACAATGCAGGGCAATTCTAAATCTTGTTAACAATTTCAAAATAAAACCGCAAGTTAAAAAGTAAAATAACTAACATTAATTATGCATTAAGTAGCAACAAATTTATAATGGAGCAGCGATACTGCCAATGATATTTTTAAGCCGTCTTTCGGAATTGAACCGAAGACCTCATGATTACAAGTCAAGTGCTCTGCCAGCTGAGCTAAGACGGCATACTCTGGTTAGAACCTTATCTTAAAAGAAAAAAAATGTCAAATGGTTAATGATATTACCCTAATTATAATCAATTTTTTTAACTTGACAAAATTTACAATATTGTCTAGTATCCTGGTATGACTGATTTAACATGTTCCCAGTGTCAAAATCCCATTTCAGACCCGCAGAAGAATCTCTGGGTATGCGATAAATGCGGTAATCATTCCAGACTGGGCTGGCAGGCGCGCTTGAGTATTACCGCAGATGATGGGAGTTTTAACGAGTTCGATTCAGGTATGAGATCGGGTAATCCGATTGAGTTTCCCGGATACGAAGAAAAAATTAATGAATTGCAGAAAACCTGTGAAACTGGCGAGGCGGTTGTTACGGGCCGTTGTACCATAAAAGGGTTCCCCTGTGTCATCGGCATCATGGACAGCCGTTTTATGATGGCCAGTATGGGCAGTGTAGTGGGAGAAAAAATTACAAGGGCGATTGAGTATGCGACTGCAAACAAGCTGCCATGTATCATTTTTTCGGCTTCGGGAGGCGCGCGTATGCAGGAGGGGATAATCTCCCTTATGCAGATGGCAAAAACATCCGGCGCGGTTGCAAGGCACACGGAAGCCGGGCAGCTTTACATTTCTGTAATTACAGATCCTACAACAGGAGGAGTTACAGCTTCCTTTGCGATGCTTGGCGATGTAATTCTTGCAGAACCAGGCGTTACTATCGGCTTTGCAGGAAAGCGCGTTATACAGGATACAATAGGTGCTGTTCTTCCTGAAAGGTTTCAAACATCGGAATTTGTCTTTGAACACGGTTTTATTGATTTGGTTTCACACCGCAAAGACATGCCGGATACGCTTGCGCATATTATCCGTCTGCACGGCTATAAAGGAGGAAAGTGATGTTTTTAAATATGCAGCAAAAACTGGATCTCCTTAAAAATCTGGGACGTCCTACAATTCACGATTACATTCCGCTTGTCTTTAAGGATTTTATTGAATTCCACGGAGACCGCTTTTTCAGCGATGATCCTGCAATTCTCGGCGGTATCTGTCTGTTAGGTGACACTCCTGTTACTGTTATTTCCCACGTAAGGGCGAAGGATATTGAGACTCTGCAGAAAATAAATTTTTCCATGTCTCACCCCGAAGGATACCGCAAAGCGCTGCGTCTTGCAAAACAGGCGCAAAAATTCGGGCGTCCTGTAATTCTTTTTATTGATACTCCCGGAGCTTACTGCGGAGTAGGAGCGGAAGAGAGGGGACAGGGAGAAGCAATTGCGCATAACCTTCATGAGTTTATGATGCTGAAAACTCCTGTAATTTCTGTAGTACTCGGAGAAGGAGGCTCAGGCGGCGCGCTTGCACTCGGTGTTTGCGATGAGCTTGCAATGCTGGAGAATGCCCTTTACTCTGTTATTTCACCGAAGGGGTTTGCATCAATTTTATGGAAAGACGGATCCAGGGAAAGGGAAGCTGCAGAGCTTATGAAAATAACAGCGGAAGATTTAAGCCGTTTCGGCATCTGCGACAGAATTATTAAGGAGCCTGAAGGCGGAGCCGCAAAAGACATTAATGCAACAGCTTCAAACATAAGAGCATTTCTTACAGAGACTGTAGAAAGGCTTATGAAAGAGGATTTCAATGGCCTGCCTGCAAAGCGGTATCAGAAGTTCAGAAAAATAGGCGTATTTACAGAATAGCCTTGTAATTAACACCCCGCTGAAGTCTTTTTAGGCGGGGTTATTTATTAAACATACACAGAGCTTTTCGATTCTGCAGCTTATTATTTTCTTCCAAAAACAAACACACTTGGCAGGGTTGGATCCTCTAAATGTCTTTTTGCATCTTCCAGATGATGAGCGGCGCAAATATCATTTGGATCCGCCTTAACAACCCTTTCAAAGCGTTCTACAGCCGTTTCGTAATCCTTCATATGAAATTTCCGTACTCCGGATTCAAAAACAGTTTTTGTTTTCAGCCTGAACTGTTTTTCCCTGGAAGGAAGCGCATCCAGCATATCAAATAAACCAACAACGACATTTACACCCGCCGCCTGAACCATACCGATAAATCTGTATGAAAACTCAGATTCATTGCCTGTAAGCTGGTTTAATGTGTCTCTTGTAATAAGCATGCCGGAACCTGTCTGCTTGGATAAACCTTCCACACGGGATGCAAGATTGACATTAGGAGAAATAACAGTGCTTGAAAGCCTTTCGTTTTCTCCTACAATTCCCATCATGACAGAACCTGTATGTACGCCCACTCCTATATTAATGCCGTCTACTCCGATTGTAACTCTTGTTTCCTTATCATTAACGAGTGTCTGGTATAGCTCAATACCTGCGCGTACTGCGTCTTTACCGTTAATAAAAAGCGCCATTCCGGCATCGCCTATGTATTTGTCAACAAAACCGTTGTGCTTGCGGATAATCGGCCCTGCAATACTTAATATTTGATTAATAAAAAGGAAGTTTTCACGCGCAGTCATCATTTCTGAATTAATGGAAAAATATCTTATATCAAAAAACAGAATGCTAAGATCGCGCTGCACGTTATCGCCCAGTTTCATATTCGTAATATCAGAAACGCCAAGATGTTCCATAAATTGAATTGGCACAAACCGGATAGTTGATTCATTAAGCCGTGTTATACGATCAAACTGCCCCTGGAGTTCTTCTGCCATGCTGTTAAGCCCAAGGCTTACTTTTCCAAGTTCATCGCGCGCCACATATGATACGCGCGCAGTCCTGTCCCCGGATGCAATGTTTGAAAGAACCCTGCCTGCAACAGAAAGCTGCTTTACGATAGTTGAAATTAAAAAACTTAACGCAAGCAAAATAACTACGCATACTACCGCTACTATTAAAGCTACCTGCCTTTTTAATTTTGCGTTGCCTATTTCATAACCTGTCATATCAAGGCCAATTTCAAACATGCCGGCAATATCTCCTGCGCTGTTGTAAACCGGCGCTTCTGCAAAGGCCCACTCGCCGTTATACATTTCAAGGATCATCGCTATAGGCTGTCCGCTCATGAATATTTCAAAATCTTCATCATCAAGAGGTTCATCAGGGCGGAATAAATTCATCTCTTCACTGGAAATAACCACAATGTATTCAAAGTTGCTGCCTTTAAAAATTGCCGCATAGTAGCTTCTGTTCCAGGGATCGGCATTATATCCGACTATATTTTTGATGAACGCGGAAAGTTTTTTGTATTCATCGGTATGTATATCCTTAATGGAATTTATTTTATCAAGTTCATCTCCGTCAACCAGCCTTGCGGACAATACTGCAAGCGCAGTCATTTCATTAAATAACGCTTCGTTAAGGCGGTCTGTCATCATATTAAATGTTACAGAGAAAACGATTACAAAGGCGAATATCATAAGAGGAATAATAACTACAGATTGCTTTATAAAAAGCGAAATATAACGGTTCATTATCCCTATAAACAGGATGCATAATCCCGCTATAAGCGCCAAACCTCCCAGCACCAGCAATGATTGTATAATTATTATATGCAGTCTCTCACCGGGAGGAAGCGTAAGCTCATCATCATATACGGTAAAATTGGAACCATCGTACATCCAGACAACATCGCCGTATACGCCTGCAAATGTATTTGCGTGAAAGCCAAAGCCTTTAAGCGCGGGCATTTCTCCCTGCGCTCTTAACTGCGAAAAATGCCTGTCCGGAATAATACGCTGTAATTCTGTCTGAGTCAGACGAAACAAAGCGTTGGAGGCAATATCAAAAAATACAAGGTTATCACCGGAGTCATAAAATATATGCCAGGGATAAATGCCGCCTTCCTGCATGGTCCAGTCAAATGAAGCGCGCAGCTCAGGTTCACTGCCGCCTCTTACTTCGTAGATATCGCCGTCCCGCTGGACATATGCAAAGTTTTGCATATCTTTTAATACCAGCTGGGCAATAAGGAAATCTGCGTCTATGCCTGCGGAGAAAACAGATGTTCTGAATTCATCGCGGAAAGTGTCGTACTGGTACAAGGTAACCTTTTCCCGCTCTGTCTGAGAAAAAGTTATGATGCCGTTCTCATACCGGAATGAACCAAATTGATAAAAAAGGCGCGGATTACTAAACGGCCCAAAAGCCGAAGTGTTGTCATATTCTATAACAAGAATGTCTTTAACAAAATTTCCGCGGTTGTCATATTTTCTTATAATGTCCCGCTTTGTAAGAAGTGCGTCATACTCGGCCTCTATTGCATATACATAAAGATTACCCGCATCGTCAATGATTCCGTCTACAATCCGGATATACTCTTTAAATTTGTCTACAGTAATGGTATAGCGAATAGCTCCATCCGGCGACATACATACAAGACGGAAAGAACCGCTGTCTATTACATACAAATTACCGTCTTTTTCATATTTTGCCATGGCCGGCGCTGTAAAAGTTGTTGTCTGCTGGAAAGGTTCATTGTTAAATACATCAAGATTTAGAATACATAATGATCCGGAAACAAGAAATACAGCCATGCAAATTGCAAAAATCAGCCATAATGTTTTTGTTTTCATAACCGTATTATACTATACATTGTATAAAATTGTATATATTAAACAAAGTATTACTTAAGTGATGCTCTTGCGGTTCATTTCATTTTTCATGTATTATTAATAATGAATTTAGATGCTGCAAAAACACTTTTATTAATGATCGATGTTCAGAATGATTTTTGTCCTGGAGGCGCGCTGGCTGTAAATGACGGTGATGCCGTTGTACAGCCTTTAAACATGCTTTCCCGCGCTTTCTATGAAAAGGGCGCCCGCATTGCCGCTACGCAGGACTGGCATACAGAAGGGCACATTTCCTTTGCATCTTCGCATAACAAAAATCCCGGCGACATTATTGACACTCCCCTTGTAAAGGGTCAGGTTCTGTGGCCCTGCCATTGCGTTCAGGGAACAAAGGGTGCAGAGTTTCACAGCGGCCTTGATCTAAGGCCTGTTTCAATAATTAACCGAAAAGGGTATCACAAGGATATAGATTCCTATTCTTCCTTTTTTGAAAATGACCGTAAAACATCGACTGGGCTTGAGGGCTGGCTTCGCTGTCTTGGCATAGAAACAGTTATTATCGGCGGTATTGCAACGGATTACTGCGTATTTTACAGCGCAATGGACAGTAAAAGTCTGGGATTTAAAACCATTGTTGCAAGCGATGCGATCCGCGCAGTAGGCTTTCCGGCAGGTTCTGCCGAAAATGCCGTTGCGGCAATGAAAGAAAAGGAAATAGAATTCCATACTTCCGCAGAATTACTGGATAGTCTAAAATAAAATTATATGACAAATACATCGGCTTTGTTCACTGACTTTTATTCCCTTACAATGGCGCAGGGTTACTGGAAGAACAACAGGCAGGAACGCGCAGTTTTTGAAATGTTTTTCCGCCATCAGCCGTATGGCGGCGGTTATTCAATGTTCGCAGGCCTTGGAACATTGCTGGAAAAACTTAATCACCTTTCTTTTTCATCTGATGATATTAATTACCTTGAAGGTCTTGATGTTTTTGAAAAGGGATTTACCGATTATCTGAAAACATTTCGTTTTAACGGAACGCTTTGGGCAATGGATGAGGGAACAGTTGTTTTTCCTCATGAACCTTTGATAAGGGTTGAAGGAAACCTTATTGAATGTCAGATAATCGAAGGTTTGCTGCTTAATATTGTCAATTTTCAAAGTTTGATAGCAACAAAAACCTGCCGCCTGTGGCTTGCTTCCAAAAAAGGGAAGATCATGGAGTTTGGACTCAGGCGCGCGCAAGGGCCTGACGGCGCTATTTCCGCATCAAGGGCTTCTTTTATAGGCGGCGCCTGCGGGACAAGCAATGCGGCGGCAGGTAAAATATTCGGCATTCCTGTAATGGGAACCATGGCGCACTCCTGGATTATGTCATTTGACGATGAAGAAAAAGCTTTTGATGCATATGCTGCGCTTTATCCTGACAGATCAATTTTTTTAATTGATACCTATGACACATTAAAGACAGGCATAAAAAATGCAATCAAGTCGGGAAAAAAACTTGCATTGCAGGGAAAAAATTTCGGAGTGCGGCTTGACTCCGGTGACATTCAATACCTCTCCGCAGAAGTCAGAAAGCAGCTTGACATGGCCGGGTTAACAGATGCATATATTACAGTTTCAAATGATCTTGACGAACATATTATTGAAACGCTTGTTAAGGAAGGCGCGCCTGTAGACAGCTGGGGAGTGGGAACAAGAATGGTAACGGGCGGACAGGCATCGGCTTTTACAGGAGTGTACAAAATGGCTGCCATTTTATCGGAGAACAGCCGGAAACCTGTAATGAAGTTTTCTGACAATCCTGACAAGACAACAAACCCTGGCGTTAAGCAGGTTTGGCGGATTCGTGATAAAAGCGGCAGCGCAATCGCTGATGTATTGGGCATTGATGATGATACAGACATTCCAAAGGAAGGACAGCGTTATTGCTTCTGGCATCCGTCTTCTGATTACCGTCATTTCTATCATACCATAGAAGGCAGTGCGGAACCTCTTCTTAAAAAACGCATTGACTGCGGAAGTTTTACCGGAGTACAGCCGCCGCTGCCGGAAATTAAGGCGCATGCCGCATCGGATCTTGACAGTTTTGATTCAACATACAAGAGGCTTTTAAATCCGCATGTATATAAAATATCTGTAACTGAAAAACTGCGCAGTTTAAAACTTGAGTTGATACAAAAGCATCTTGGCAGCAGACATAATTAATTTTTAATTCCAAATACATAATTAATATGTTATAATGTAATCATGAATGAGATACAAATTGAATTTCCGGATAAAACAATTAAGTGCAGGTATGGCATAACAGCCCTTGAGCTTATAGAACACTTTGGCATCCCTGCAGATGAGATTGCAGCAGTCAGGGTAAATAACGAAATCCGCCCGCTTGGATCAACATTGCTTGTGAATGCCGCAGTGGAACCTGTTCTCATTGATTCGCCTGAAGGGGTTATGATTTACAGGCGCACGCTTTCTTTTGTGCTTGCAATA
This sequence comes from Treponema sp., assembly GCA_009781635.1. Lineage (GTDB taxonomy): Bacteria > Spirochaetota > Spirochaetia > Treponematales > Breznakiellaceae > WQXQ01. The sequence goes on along the minus strand of WQXU01000001.1, from coordinate 195,254 downwards.
GCCGCAAGAAATATTTTTCCGCATGACGGGGTTTATGTCGGACATTCGCTTGGCAACAGTTATTATTACACATTAAGTTCCGGCGATATAAAAAACAATGATGATGTAGAAAAGCTTGAAGAAGAGATGCGTAAAATAGTAAAGGAAAATCTTCCTATTACTCTTAAATATCTGTCTTATGAAGAAGCTGTGCAGTTATTTAAAAAAAACAATCAAACTGATACAGCATTGCTTCTGGAGCAGAGAAGTTCTGCGCGCATAAAAGTAAATGAATGCAAAGGTTACATGGATATTTACATGCAGCCTCTTTTGGAATGTACAGGGCTTCTTTGCGCGTTTGAACTTAAGCCCTATCATGACGGCTTTTTACTGCGTTTTCCGGGTATCGGCAGGGGAAAGACAATAGACCCCTTCACAGATGAGCCGCAAATTTTCCGCGTTTACAATGATTACAAACAGTGGGGGCGGATTGTAGGAGTGCGGGTTGTAGGAGAGCTGAATTCAAAAATTGCAGGCAGAACATTCCGGGAATACATAAGAATTGCAGAGGCGCATCAGGCAAGAAAGATGGCGGATATCGCAACTCAAATATATGAAAAAAGAGATGACCTTAGAATGGTTCTTATTGCAGGTCCTTCAAGCTCCGGAAAGACAACTAGCGCCAAGCGGCTGGAGATCGAACTTATGGTACTGGGCCTTAAACCGATTGCGATAAGCCTAGATAACTATTACAGAGGAACAGAGCAGACTCCCAAAGATGAAAAAGGAGAGCCTGATTATGAATGCCTGGAAGCTCTTGATGTGCCGTTTTTAAACGAACAGCTTCAGGCGCTTTACAGCGGAGAAGAAATAGCGCTTCCTGCTTACGATTTTAAAACAGGAAAAAGAAAAATAAACGAAGGCAAAAAAATAAAAATGGACAGGCGTAATATCCTTATTGTCGAAGGAATCCACGGCCTTAATGACGCGCTTACGCACAGCATAGACCGCAGTACAAAGTTTAAAATATATTTATCCGCCCTTACGCAGTTAAACCTTGATGATCATAACCGTATTCCGACAAGTGACAACAGGCTCCTTAGGCGCATGGTGCGCGACTCACAATTCAGGGGAATGGATGCGGCAGGCACAATAAAAATGTGGCCTAAAGTGCAGGCAGGAGAACGCAAGCATATTTTCCCCTTTCAAAACTCTGCGGATGCCGCGTTTAATTCAGCGCTTGACTACGAGCTTTCTGTTTTAAAATTTTACGCCGATCCGCTGTTACGCGCAATTAAACCCGGTAAACAGGAATATTCAGAGGCTGTAAGGATATTATCATTTCTGGATAACTTTACGCCGATTCCGCCGCAATACGTACCGGGAACAAGCATTCTTCGCGAATTTATCGGAGACAGCGAGTTTAAATACTGATTTAAAGCCCTAGTGCAATTGCAATTTTGGATTTATATTCTTTCTCTGCGGTTTTGTCTTTTAAATAATCGGAAATTATCCGGCGGACAACAGGCGGAAAAGCGTCCCAGTACCTCTGCGGCCAGGCGCCCATTTCGTTTCGAAGGCTGCTGTCAACCGATTTCTGCATCTCTCCGCGGGAGAAGGAAACAAACTGTTCAATCATGGAAAGAAGAACATCGGACGGCAGGCTGCCCGGGGTATCTGTCTTTACGGATCTGTCCGGAAGCCATGCCTGGCATAATTCATTAATTTGATTGTCATTAAGTTCAGGCGCATGCTCGCGCAGTAATTTAATTATCATATCCTGGACAGATTTTTTCATGCTCTCAATATTTATGCCGATTCCGCCGTTAATTCTTTCAGTAATTTCTCTGGCCATTCTCTGAGGATCCGGCATATTGCCGACTGCGCTGAATACGGTTATATCACGGCGGCGCCTTACAACAGCTTCGGCAATCGCCTCTATACCTGCTTCACTGCTGTAATTGAGGATATAATCAAGCGTTTGCAGCAGTCTTTTATCTGTCATTGGCAGAGTGCATTAAACTTTTTTTGTTACATAATCACTTTTAAGGCATCTTGTACAAATTTTAAGCTTCATGGTTGTACCGCCGGCTTCGGTTTTTAGCTTTAACAGATTGGGTTTCCAGGTACGGCGGGTACGGTTTTTGGCATGACTTACCTTATTTCCGGTGATTGTATGTTTTCCGCAAATATCACAACTCCGTGACATATTATCCTTCCTTAGTTGAGTCTCTTTTACAGATTTATCATATTTTTTTAATTGTGTAAAGGGGATTAGGGGGGCCTTACAAGCCCCCTGATCTGCAGATTAATCCCCAACCCTTATCGAGTTAAACCAGGCATTTGTGTATAGTTCCAAATGATCGCCCAAATCATCTACAAGCTCGGTGTTGTTAAGAGCGCTTGCCTCATATAATGAGTAACCCTTTTTATACCTTCTTGCAGGAATATTTACCGTTGCAGGCAGGCCGAATTCATCGACAAATTCGGCGTATATTTCCGGTCTGTGGATAAAATCGATAAATAAATGCGCAAGATCGATATTTCTTGCGTCTTTCAGGATAACCATATTATCTATATAAGACGGGCCTCCTTCATCCGGAATAAAAAAGACTGTATCATTTAAAAGCGCGGGGAGATCAATAATTTCTTCAAATACAGCTTCCGGAAAGGCGTGAACAACCCAAAAATCACCATTGGCATAACCTTTGGCAAAGGCTTCTGCGTCAAACTTTACAAGGTTTGGTTTCCATGAGTTATTTATTAAGTCTCTTGCCGCATTTACATGGGCCGGGTTCACGGTATTTACAGAATGGCCAAGGAAGGCCAGCGCTCCGCCCAATACCTCGCGTAAATCATCGAGCATTGTCATGCGTCCGCGCAGATCCTCTCTTGCGAAAATGGACCAGCTTTTTTCATAATCGGGAACTCTGGCTGTATTTACTATTATGCCTGCTGCGCCGTAAAAATAGGGAATTGAATACTGCATGTCAGGATCATAGCTTGCAATGCTGAGTATTTCAGGGTCGATGTTTCCAAGATTTTTCATTTTTGAATGATCAATCTTTTCCAGCATGCCTTCCCGGATCATTATCGGAACATAGTCCTTGGAAGGGAAGACAATATCGTAACTGCTTCTGCCTCTGCTTGCCCTGAGTTTCGCATACATTTCTTCATTGGATGAGAATTCGTCATATATCACTCTGACATTGTACTCATTTTCAAATTTTTCAATGACAGAATCCGGCGTATAATACGTCCAGTTGTAAATATACAATCTTTCTCTTGAATCACAGGAAATAATGACGGGCATAATAAGCACCGCCAAAACCGCCAGTAGGATGATGTTCACTTGAAACTTCGCCTTGCAGGCCTGTTGCAAATCTCTTTTAATCATCATGTACCTCCCATATTAACTTTTCCTGTCTAAGTATGACATGAGCAGCGTTAAAAATATATAGCTACTCTCCAGCTCTTATGGAGTTAAACCATGCATCATTGTAGATATCCAATGCAGAGCCAAGATCTCTTTTTAGTTCTACATTGGCAAGTTCTTCAGCAAGGTACCAGGAAGGCCCTTGTTTTAATTCACGTGCCGGCACATTTACTGTCGCCGGAAAGCCGAAAGCATCTGCAAACTCGGCGTAAATTTCAGGACGGTGTATAAAATTAATAAATTTATGCGCAAGTTCGGTATTTCTTGAGTCCTTTAAAATTACCATGCTGTCTATGTAGGCAGGTCCCCCTTCTTTCGGGAAAAAGAAGACCGTATTTTCCATCATTCTTCTGTCTTCGGCGATTTCTTCAAATACAACTTCAGGATAACCCTGTACTACCCAGAACTCTCCGTTTGCAAAACCTTTTCCAAAAGCATCCGCATCGAATTTTACAAGATTTGGTTTCCACGAATAGTTTATTAAATCCCTTGCCTGCATTATCTGCGCCGCATCTTTTGTGTTTACAGAATATCCAAGGTAGGAAAGCGCATCTCCCATCACTTCGCGCATGTCGTCTAACATGGTCATGCGTCCGCGCAGATCCTCTCTTTCAAAAATTGACCAGCTTTCTTCGTAAACGGGAACTCTTGAAGTGTTTACTATTATTCCTGCCGCTCCGAAATAATAGGGAACAGAATAGTCCATATAAGAATCATAGTCCGTATACTGAAGGACCACAGGGTCTATATTTTTTAAATTGGGTATTAATGATTTATCTATTTTTTCCAGCATATTCTGCGCAATCATGATTGACACATAATCCGCCGACGGAAAAACAATATCGTAACCGCTGCCTCCGGATTTAAGTTTTGCATACATGTCCTCGTTTGATGCAAACTCATCATATATAACCCTTACATTGTATTCCGCCTCAAACTTTTCTATAACCGAATCCGGCGTGTAATAAGTCCAGTTGTAAATGTAAAGGCGCTCCTTCTGTTCGCAGCTCCCCGTTAATAATGCGACAAGACTCAGTAAAAAAACGCATGCCAAAACGCCTGCCTTTTTAAAACGCAGCCTTCCGTGCAGCATTACTGCATGAGTCCTGTCCAAGACTGCGTTTTTGAAAAGTATTTCCAGTTTTTCCTCCATAATAAATCCCTTTTCTAATAATTAAAATTAAGGAATCTCATACAAGATCCTTTTATACACTATTTTGCCGCAATGTATTTAAGGAATTTTCTCAGCGTTATGCATAAAAGAACAGTTCCCAGTATCATTACTACAGAAAGCGCGCTTATAAGAGGCGTTATTCCGCCTTTGCGCGTAATGGCGGAATATATAAATATCGGCAGAGTAGAAGAGCCCGGGCCTGCCACAAAGAAGGTAATGACAAAGTCTTCAAGAGACAATGTAATGGCGGTAAGAAGCCCGGAAATAATACCCGGCATGCAAATGGGAAGTATGATTTTAAACATTGTTTCTCTTTCATTTGCTCCAAGATCTGCGGCAGCTTCGATTATAGAAAAATCAAATTCATCAAGGCGCGCCATGACCATTAAAAACACAAATGGAATATTAAAGGTTGTATGCGCGATGTAAATTGTAAGAAGCCCAAGCTGTATTCCAACACCTGCAAAAAATATTGCAAGGGATACGCCGATAATAATTTCAGGCAGAATCATCGGCAGAAATGAAATTGTCTGCACATAGCTTCTTAGCCTGAATTTGTACCAGCTTATTCCTATCGCGCCTATAGTTCCGATAACTGTCGCAGTAGCCGCTGATGATAATGCGATTACAAGGCTGTTTCTTAACGCAGTCCATAATCCGCGTTCTGTAAGGAGCCTTTGGTACCAGCGAAGAGAGAAACCTGTCCATTGCATGCTTGTAGCGCCGTTAAATGAATAAATAACAAGGACTGCCAAAGGCAGAAAAAGAAATACAAGCGTAATTATAAGAACAGTATTCGATAATGAAAAATACTGCCTGTAAGCGCGTCTTGCATGCCTTGCAGCTTCGTTTTGCATCTTTGAGGGTTTTATCAGATTTGACAGAAAGCTGTGGCTCATTGTATACCCTCACTTTCCGTTTTCCTGTCTGCAGTCTGCATTTTTGATTCAACTTTTCTTGAGGCATCTTTTTTCTGCGTATGCATCATCCACAAGACGCCGACTGTAGTTGCAATTGTAAGCACCATGGAAATGGCGGCGGCGCGCGGCCAGTTACGCGACTTTAAAAGCTGGTCTGCGATTATATTGCCAAGCATGTATGAATCCATGCCGCCTACAAGAAGCGGAACCGCATAAGCGCCGAAAATCGGGATGAATGTAAACAGCACCGCTGTAAAAATTCCGCCTCTTATGTTTGGAAGCAGTATTGTTATCATCGATATAAATTTATTCGCACCAAGATCGCGCGCAGCTTCAAGAAGTGAAAAATCAAATTTATCAATTGTTGAAAATAAGGGCAGTATGGCATAGGGCAGATACATATAAACAAGAACAAGAATAACCGCATTCTGATTGTAAAGAAGCGGAAGGTAATCGCTTATTAAACCCATATTAATCAATAATTGATTAATGAATCCGTTATTTCCAAGAATATTCAGCCATGCAAAAACCCTGATTAAAAAGTTTGTCCAGAAAGGAATGATAATAAGAAGCAGAAGCAGAGTCTGATGTTTGCTTCTTGCCATTGCATACCCGCAGGGCAGAGCGATCAAAATGGTAATAACCGTTGCGATAACCGAAGTAACAAGCGTGCGCAGTGTGATCTTTAAAAAAACCGGATCTGCAAGATAGCGGTAAGCATCAAGCGAGAACTCCTGTACAACGCCGCCGTAAAGCCCCTTTTTCATGAAACTGAAGACAATGACAATCGCAATTGGAGCCAGAAAAAAGACTGTAAACCAGATTGCCATGGGAGATGAATAGAGCGGGCCGTAATTCTGCGACTTGCGAACCTGGCCTTCGGCGGATCTGCGCATTTGCGCTGACCTGGCTTTCAATTCTTTACCTCGACAATATAGCCGTCAACTGCGCTCCATGAAAGGTAAACAGAATCCTTCCAGCAAATATCAGGTCCTTCATCCGAGTAATTGGCATGCTGCTTTATCACGCGGATTATGGTGCCTGCAAAAGAGTTTGCAGACTGATAGTTCTCACCGGATTTTTCTGTAATCTGGACATAAAATTTTGTCTGAAAACCGGAATAAATAGGTTCGTCTACAACACCCTTAAGAAGATTTATATCATCGCGTTTTGTGGCAGGTTTTTCTTTTGTAATAACTATTTTTTCAGGCCTTATCGTAAAGCAAACGCGCTGACCTACCTTTAATTCATCTACATCGGTTACCTTGATTATTCCCAATTCGGGGATTTCAACTTCCGCCATGTATTCTGTCACTCCCTCAAAATCGTGGAGCTTTACTCTTTCTACGCTTATTATTGTGCCGTCGAAAAGATTTGTTTCTCCGATAAACTTGGCGACAAAATTCGTAGCAGGGCTTTCATATATTTCGTGGGGAGTGTCTATCTGTAAAATCTCTCCCTGATTCATGACAGCAATTCTGTCAGAAACAGAAAGCGCTTCCTGCTGATCGTGCGTTACATAAATAAAAGTGATGCCGATTTCATCGTGGATCCGGTCAAGTTCGATGAGCATGTGCTGGCGCAATTTTGCATCCAGCGCCGAAAGCGGCTCGTCGAGCAGCAGTACGCGGGGTTCGTTAATAAGAGCGCGGGCAATGGCTACACGCTGCTTCTGTCCGCCTGAAAGCTGGTTTGGTTTTTTATCCGCGTGCCCCTCCAGACGTACAAGTTCAAGGTATTGTTCCACCTTGCTTTTTACCTGCGCTGAAGAGGCGCCTTTTAATCTTGGAGAGAAAGCAACATTCTCAAATACGCTAAGATGGGGAAAAAGGGCATAGCTTTGAAACACGGTATTTGTCGGACGCCTATTGGGCGGAAGGGAAAGCACATTGTCTCCGTCAAGGGTGAGTGTTCCTTTATCAGGATGTTCAAAACCGGCGATTATGCGCAATAAAGTAGTTTTGCCGCATCCCGACGGCCCCAATAGGGAAAAAAACTCTCCTTTTTTAATTTCCAGGCTCACATTCTTGAGCACCTCGAAATCACCAAAGGATTTGCAAATCCCGTCGATGACAACATTGCTTCCTATCAATATATTCCTTCCAGCCTCCCTTTAGAAGCGTTCATAGCACAGCATCTTCCAACGCCGGCTGATTAATCCATAGTGAACAATGGGGTTTTTTAAAAATAATGTCAAGAGATTTTAAATTCAATTTTCCACAGAAAAAGTCCCTGCGGCGGAAGAGTGGGGCCTGCAAGCGAGCGTTTTCCTGATGCGATTATTTCCTTAAGCGCGCAGGGTGGCACAGCGCTTTCCTCGTAGTGAAGGAATGTCCCTGCAACAGAGCGAACCATATTTTTAAGGAAGGCGTTGGCGCAGATCTCAAAAATTATACTGTCTTTTTCCGCATAAAAATACGCCCTGTAAATGTAGCGTGTTTTCGATCTGCTTGTATCGCCTGCGCCTGCAAAAATGGAGCAGTCTGTTTCACCTAAAAGCAGTCTTCCGTAGGCGTTAAGAAGTTCCAGGTTTGGAACATGCCATAACCGCAGATTATAGCGGTTTTCTGTCGGCAAGGAAGGACGGCGGTAAATAAACTGATACCGGTATGTACGAAAGCAGGCGCTGAAACGGGCATGAAATTCAGGCGGCACTTCCGCCGATTCCAGTATGCGGACATCACGCGGAAGAGATGAGTTTAAAGCCGAAGCAAAACGGTTTGCGGGAATGCTTTCGATATTAGTATAAAAATTGGCAACCTGTCCTTTTGCATGAACGCCAGAATCAGTTCTGCCGGAACCTGTGAGCTTTATAAATGAGCCGTGTAATTTTTCAAGCGCTTCTTCTATTACACCCTGAACTGTTCTTGCCTTTGTACCGCCCTGTCTCTGCCAGCCGCAGAAATCAGTTCCATCGTATGCAATGACAAGTTTAATATTCCTTTGCATTACTCTGATATTTCTTTATTAATGGTATCATAAAGAGCTCTTGCATGTTCAAGGAATGCGCCCGGTTTATCCTTGGATGCTTTTCCCATGCCGAACAATTTTGAGATTGTGCGGCGGGCGTCTTCCAGTGATGTTTTTCTTTCCGTCGCATCGTTGGCAGGCCCGTACTTGTATTTTAAATATGCGCACATGTAAAGCATTCCTTCGTACGAATAATTCTTGTCTGTATCCGGACCGAAAACATTTAAGCCGGAAAGCTTTTCTCTGCCGCTTTGCTCGCGGGAGAGCGCTTCATTGTAAAGATAATGCGCTTTTTTCCGGAAGAGCAGAGCAAGCCAGTCATAGTGCTGCTCCGGATATTTTCTGTGTAATTCGTCTATCAGCCATGCGCAGCGGATGGAAGCAAGTCCCTGTTTTATTGTTGGAGAAGACGGTTTGTTGTAATAATCATAACAGTGTAATGTAAGATACTGGGAAGCAGCTCCCTCCATTAAGGTTCTGTTTTCCGAAAAATCTACATTGGGAAACACCAATTTAGTATTTTTCATCCGTTTTTCAGTATCTTCCATCAATTTGTCTTTGTTCTCTCTGGGCAATTGGGAAAAATCCGCTTCCATGGATGAGAACCAGCATTGAGGGCAGACAATAGATACATATACAAGCGGATATATTTCACCGTATTTTGCAGACGGCTCGTATAAACGGTGAAGCTCCTCTGTCAGTTTTCCGGCAATCAGTCTGCCGCCTCCTGAGCGCAGCTCTTCTTTGCGGAACTCACTATCACATACAGGACATCTATATTCTTTTGTGGATTGAAAAGTAATTTTTAATTCTTTGTCTTCTTCAGGCTTTTTTTTCATTTTACACCCCCTCCAGAACAATCATGGCGATTGCATTTTCCTTTTCATGAGATAATGAAATATGCACTTTATTCGCGCCGGATTTTTCAAACGCTTCCTGCGCAGTTCCTGTTAACTGCAGGTTTGGTTTTCCGTTTTCATTATTTATAACTATAATATCTTTAAGCGCTATCTGCGAAAGTCCTGTTCCCAGCGCCTTGCCGAAGGCTTCCTTTGCTGCAAATCTTGCAGCCAGTGCCATAGCCGCGCTCTTTCCTCTTGAATTGGCAAGGGCGACTTCTTCGCTGTGAAAATATCTTTCCAGAAGCTTTTCGTTTTGGAGCCACCTTTCCATTCTTTCAATTTGAACGATATCAACTCCAATACCTGTAATCATTGTTCGTCATCTCCGGTTTCTTCGTTATGCGAAATCTCTTCAGTTTCTTCATTTTCTTCGATTTCTTCCTGTTGTTCTTCCCGCGCGATGCGGCTTATAGAACCTCTGAACTCAAGTATCCTGTTTCCGTGAATTGAGATTAAAGGATTATCGTTTATAACATTTACCATAATCGAAAAATCATCATAACGCCTGTCCAGATTGATTGTTTCTGTATTAAATTCGATATAACTTTCCAAAACGCTGCGCGGGCCTTCTGCGATCACGCTGGCGGGAATTAATGCCTGATATGTCAATTCAAAACCATCTGCAACTATTCCGCTGAATACAGGAAAGACATAAATATTTTTTGTAATTCTTTGCTCCAGCACAAGAGGGATCTCTATTGGAAGCACGGATATTTCAAGAGGTTCAACTCCAAGAGCGCTGCCTTTTTTGCGTATTTGCACCGGTACTCTGTAACTGCCTTCGTTTGTGTATCTTCCAAGATCAATATAAGCTTCGATATCTTCTTCCAGTATAGGCTGTATTCCGTCAGCTTCGCCTCTTAATGATACCCTTACTGCGCTTGCAAAAGAGCTTGCAGGGATTAATGTCTCGCTGGATTCAATTATAAGAGGAGCAGAAAAAAAACGTGTTTCCAGCGTATTCATTCTGTAAAAAACAGAGATGACAAGCGCCGCCGCCAAAGAGAGCACCTTTACAGGCCATTTTTCAGTAATCTTTACAAGAAGCTTTGCTCTATTCAACAAGAACCTCCCTGTCTTCTTCGGATACATCTTTACCGGCAGCCTCTTTTCTGCTTCCCTTATCAAGCAGATCCATCAATTTGCGCGTAACTTCCGCCGGGGTAAGGTCGTAGTAGAGTTTTGCATCATAGGCAAGGGACATAGCTCCTGTTTCCTCTGAAACAATCAGCACAACGGCATCGGATTGCTCTGCCATTCCAAGGCTTGCCCTGTGGCGTGTGCCGAAATTTTTTCGTATGTCCTGCCTTTCGGAGAGCGGAAGGAAGCAGCTTGCCGCGGCAATTTTCCCGTGCTGTATCACCATTGCGCCGTCATGAAGCGGGCCGTCAAATTCGAACAGCGCTACGATTAAACTGGAAGATATTTCCGCATTGATTTTTGTACCTGTCTCTATTATGTTTTTTAAATTGATTTTTCTTGGGAAAACCGCAAGCATCCCGCGTCTTCGCCGGGACAATAGCTCTGCTGCCGTTATGACAGCGTCCAGTTTGCCTATATGCACTGTTGTGCTTGGACGGAAAAAATCTGTCTGCCCAAGACGCATGAATATCTTTCTTAATTCCGGCTGGAAAACGATGGCAATGGCGATAAAAAGCCCGGGGGCTATCATTGTAAGCACCCATTGCAGGGTTGTAAGGTTAAATAGAAAGGCTATACCGTAGACAAGGGCAAGAAATCCGGCACCTTTAACAAGCGGCAAAGCCTGTGTTTTTTCAAGGAGTTCGTATCCCTTGTACAATATGAAGGCAAGAAGGGCGACATCCAGGACGGGGCGGATAAAATCATATATGGAGGATAGCCATTGGAACCATACCATTGTTTCTACTATATCATGGGGGTGGCTTTAAACTCAAGCAAGGCGGGAATGTATGCATTTAGTATAATTTAATTAAAAAATTCCTGTGCAGGTACGCAAAGCCCTGCCGGCTCCGGGCGGCTGTGATATAAATTAACGCACGCTTTGGCGTGACCGGCTACGACTTCACACCGAAGTCGCCGGCAGGGCTTTGCGTACCTGCACAGGAGCATTGTATAAGTAATATTTAATTGCATCTCAGGGTGGGTGTGATTTTAATTAATGCACGCTGGAACTAAAGTTCCTTGGCGTGACCAGCTTCGGGCGGCTGTGGCTTTGAAATAGAATTTATATAAACAGTTATAAACTCTTCATGTGTTTTTCAACTGCTGTGGCTATCCCTTTGCCGTCAAGGCCGTTTAGGGTAAGCAGCTCTTCCCTTGTGCCAAGCGCCTTGTCTTCTTCCAGGAATTTGCTGTCTGCTGCCAGTACTAGCGTTTTTGCTTTGCAATTGCGTTCAAGCGCCAGTGTGGCGGCATATTCGCCGAAGCCTCCGGATTTTATGCCTTCTTCTATAAAACATACAAGTTTGTATCTGTTTAATATATCCGCAAGATAATCCTCATCGACAGGTTTAAGGAATCTAAGATTATAAAGATCTGCATCGATGCCGCTTTGCGCAAGTGCATCAGCAGCTTCTTTTACCTCTCTGTAAAGGCTTCCTGTAAATGCAAGGCAAACCTGCTGTCTGCACTCCTTTGAAACCCAGACGCCGCGCCCGGACTCCAGGGGTAATGAAAAAGCATCAGTCTCCTTTGGGCAGTACGCTTTCGGATAACGGATAAAAATTGGCCCCGGATTTTCTGCTTCCCTGCTAAAAGCCCAGTCAAACATGAGCCTTAGTTCATTTTCACTTGCAGGAGCAAGCAGGCTTGTGTTAGGTGAACTTCTGAAAATTGATATGTCAAAAAGCCCCTGGTGGGTTTCGCCGTCCGCTCCAACAAAGCCCGCTCTGTCAAGAGCGAAAATTACAGGCAATTTCTGCAAAGCGGTATCATGAATAACCTGATCAACAGCGCGCTGAATAAAAGTGGAGTAAATGGCTGCAACAGGTATTAAACCTTTAGATGCGATTCCCGCTGCAAATGTTACGGCATGCTCTTCTGCAATGCCAACGTCAAAAAAGCGGTTTTTAAAATTTACCGCAAATGATGATAGCCCTGTCCCTGTCTGCATGGCGGCCGTTATGGCAACAATGCGCTCATTTTTTCCGGCCGCTTCCAGAAGGCAGTCAGAGAAGCTTTCAGTAAAACTTTTTTTTATGTTTTGTTGTTTCGGCAAATCTGACTGTTCGCAGGAGGAAAGGCCGCCGTCAACGGAAAAGGAGCCAACACCGTGATAACTGTCAGGGTCGTCTTCCGCATAACCGTAGCCTTTGCCCTTTCGCGTAATTATATGCACAACAACAGGGCGGTTTAATTTTTTTACATCTTCCAGAACGCTGACAAGCGCCTGAATATTGTGTCCGCTTATCGGCCCTACATATTCAAAACCAAGGTCTACAAAAAAATTGTCCGTGTAAAACACAGCCTTTACTGCTCTTTTAAGTCTCAGCACAAGATCAAAAAACGCTTCTCCTATATAGGGTATTTTTTTTGCCATCGCATCAAAATGACGGCGGAAAGTCTGGTATTTTGCTTTCATGGAAAGACGGCTTAAATATTTTGACAATCCTCCGACATTGCGGCTGATTGACATTTTATTGTCATTTAAAATTACTATCAAAGGCAGGCCAAGATGCCCTGCATGGGATAAGGCCTCATATGCCATTCCGCCTGTAAGCGCGCCGTCTCCTATTACGGCAATTGAAAGCCCCTTGCCTTTCTGTATGCGTTCTGCGGCAAGCACTCCAAGCGCGGCGGAAATGGAAGTTGAAGCGTGCCCTGTATTGAATGAATCATGAAGGCTTTCGCTGCGTTTGGGAAAGCCTGCAAGTCCGTTTTGTTTACGAAGGGTTGTAAACGCATCCAAACGGCCTGTAAGGATTTTATGCGCATAACACTGGTGTCCGACATCCCAGACAATCTTGTCATGCGGCGTATTAAAAACACGATGCAGGGCGATACTAAGTTCAACAACGCCAAGATTGGATGACAAATGCCCGCCGTTACTCGAAACAGTAGAAACGATGAGCTCTCTTAATTCCTGCGCAAGAAGATTAAGTTCGCGTAATGTTAATTTTTTTATATCTTGTGGAGAGCGGATTTCCTGCAGCAAAATTAAAGGTTAACCCCCCGTAACATTATCAAGTATAAAACGCTCCAGATTATTAAAATCGTTAAGGTATTTTCGCCTGGAAGCGACAAGATCTGAAAGTTCTGTATGCATATTTTTATCAACCTCTGCAGCAAGAGGAAGAAGGTACTTTTCGGTTTCATTTATATAACGTTCAACAAACTCCATATCGTTAACAAAACCCAAAGAAATCATGTTGGAAATACGGTCTGCAACCTTTAATATTTTTGCATTATGAGAGCCCGATTCCCTTATGCGGTTAAGAAAATCAGGTTTTGCCTCTCCGTGCCGTCGCGAAACTTCCATTACAAGCTTATAAACAGCATGGCTTTCAAAGTCTATGGAAAGCAGTATATTATGATTAAAATCCGGAATATCTTCCAGGATATCATGGACAAGCGATGCCTTTAACAGAACCGAATCAATATATTTGTAATCTACAAGAATCGCCATAGTATCAAGCTGATGACGAAACATGTTTCCTCCGGCTTCACGCGATTTGCCGATTAAATATGTAGCAAGCTGGATGTACGGAGCAAGACGGGTTCCGCTTAATTGATCCGTTTGTTCTGCATTCATTATAAATCCCTTAAATAGCTGTCAAACTTTCCGGTGCGCAAAAGCGCTTCCTCCAGTTTTGCTTTTTGTTCTGCAACAAGCTCTGCAGGCGCATTCATGATAAACTGCTGATTTGCAAGTTTGCTTCTTAATCCCTCAATATATTTGCGGTCTTTTTCAAGATCGTTTGTAAACTTTTTCTTAAGCGCGGCAGTGTCTGCAGCTTCTGCGATGAATACAAAAACTTCGAATCCCGCTGCCGCCATTCCTATGGAACCTGCCGGTTTTGGAAGCGGGGAGGCCAGTTGCGCTTCGATGACAAGTTCGCCAAGCTTTGCAAGAAGTTTAATAAGTTCGGAATTTTCGTTAAAAGGCGTTTCCAGTTCTGCTGATGCGCGGACAAGTACCCGCAGTTTTTTATCGGGTGTTATGCCGCATTCGCTTCGCAGAGTTCGCACCATGCCAACAAGCGATTGAAGAGCCGAAAAGTTTTTTTCTTCAATTGGGGAGCAGCGCTTCTCATCGTATTGGGGATAACGCGCGCAAATTAATAATCCGGTTCCCCGTTCACCATTCCCCATTCCCTGATTTAAAGGCAATTTGCTGTAAATCTCTTCTGTTACAAACGGCAAGAGAGGGTGGAGAAGCTTTAGCGATTCTGATAACACATCCAAAAGCACTGTTGTGGCCCGATCCTTCTCTGCGGATGGAACATCTGAGTCGTTTCCGCCTTTCATGGAAAGTTTTGTAGCTTCTACATACCAGTCGCAAAAATCATTCCAGAAAAATTCGTAGGCGCTTTGAGCTGCATCGTTATAACGGTATGAAAAGAATGCTTCGTTCATTGATTTTACCGCGCTGTTTAAACGTGAATAAATCCATTTATCTGCGGGATTCAGCTGCGGGTTTTCGATCATTTCCCTGCCGTCAAGATTCATCAATATATAACGGCTTGCGTTCCAAATCTTGTTTGCGAACTTGGAACCAAGTTTAAAAGAATCCTTGTCTAACAATACGTCTTGTCCCTGAGCGCATATAAATGCAAGAGTAAACTTCATTGCATCTGCGCCGAACTCATCAACAAGTTCAAGAGGATCAAGCCCGTTGCCAAGAGACTTGCTCATTTTGCGTCCCTGTTTATCACGTACAAGCCCATGAATATAGATATCATGGAACGGCGCCTTGCCTGTAAACTCAAGACCAGCCATGATCATTCTTGCCACCCAAAAGAAAATAATATCGTAAGCTGTAATAAGAGAAGTGGTAGGGTAGAATTTTTGCAGGTCGGCAGTAGAATCGCCGGCTTTTTCCCAGCCTAAAGTTGAAAACGGCCATAACCAGCTGGAAAACCATGTATCAAGAACGTCGCTGTCCTGCTCGATATTTTTGCTGTTGCACTGCGGGCAAACATCGATGTCGTTACGCGAAACTGTAAGCTTAGTACATTCAGCGCAAGTCCATGCCGGGATACGGTGTCCCCACCATAATTGGCGGCTTACGCACCAGTCTTTTATATTTTCCATCCAGTGTTTGTAGGTGTTTTCCCATTTTTTGGGATAGAAAACAATTTCGCCTTTTTGCCAGCAGGCAAGCGCCTTATCGGCTAGTGGTTTCATTTTTACAAACCACTGCTCGGAGAGGAAGGGTTCAATTACAGTATTGCAGCGATAACAATGTCCGACAGAATGTTTAATAGGTTCATCTTTTACATAAAAGCCGCCTGCGATTAAATCTTCTATAACAACAGCGCGCGCTTTTTTTACAGAAAGCCCCCGGTATTTTTCAGGCGCATTTTCGTTTAACGTTCCGTCGGGATTGAGTATATTGATAATCGCAAGATCGTGCTTTCTGCCAAGTTCCCAGTCATTGGGGTCGTGGGCAGGAGTTACTTTTAATGCTCCTGTTCCAAAAGCGCGCTCAACATATGGGTCAAAGATTAAAGGTATATCTCTTTCTGTTAACGGCAGGCGAAGAGTTTTGCCTTTGAAGGCAGTATAACGTTCATCCTCGGGGTGAACGGCAACAGCAGTGTCGCCTAACAAGGTCTCCGGGCGTGTTGTTGCAATCTCAATATATTTATCTTTATCGTCTGTAAAGTAATAGCGAATATGATACATTTTTCCCGCAGTATCTTCATGCTCAACTTCATCGTCCGCAAGAGCCGTGCCGCAGGAAGTGCACCAGTTTACAAGGTAGTTGCCTTTATAAAGAAGGCCGCGCTCGTACAGAGTAACAAAAACTTCACGCACCGCGCGCGAGAGCCCTTCGTCCATGGTAAAACGCTCGCGGTTCCAGTCAACGCTAGCTCCTATTTTTTCCAGCTGCTTTGTAATAATTGCGTGGTGCTCGTTTTTTACCTTCCATGTTTCTTCCAGGAACTTTTCCCGCCCAAGTTCACGGCGACTTTTTCCCTGTTCCTTCAGCTTGCGCTCAACTACGTTTTGGGTTGCGATTCCTGCATGGTCGGTGCCCGGAACCCAAAGCACGGGAACGCCGCGCATTCTATGAAAACGTACAATAATGTCCTGTAAACTATTATTTAAACCATGCCCCAGGTGCAGGACACCTGTAACATTGGGAGGAGGAATGGTGATAACAAAAGGTTTTTCGCATAAATTCCCGGAATTTTCCGGAGTAAAAGCGCCTGATTCCTTCCACCGCGCATAGATGCGATCTTCAAAGGATTTTGGGTCATAAGCTTTTGCAAGTTCAATCGAGTTCATAGTAGTAATATACTTTTTTGGGAAAATTATTTCAACCAAGAAAAAATGCGAATATTATTAAAAGATTTATATAATGCAGCAGATGTATATTTGAGCAGTCTGTTTCTTAAGTGCTGAATAGTCCTTATACCTGCAGAAGTTTATCTTTTCTTTACGGCGTCGATTTCTGCTTGTATCTTATTTGCCCGATCCATTGCTAACCCTTTGGCGGACTTTGAACATGTTTTATATCCCAGTGTTACCGGATCAATCTTACCCTTCGAAAGCTCACGATCCTTTTGAAGCTTTTTTCTGTCTGCTTCCAGCATATCATCTACACGCTTATCATAGGTTCTTTTATTCTCTATGGCTTTATTAACCACTTTTTTAGTTGCAGCTACTGTTTTCTTTGCGGCATTTGTCACTGCCTTACCCGCTTTAGACGGCGTTACTGTTCTTGGCATTTTAATCTCCTTAAGACAGGTTTTCCTCGCAGAGGCAGCTAGCCCCTGCAGGAATGTTTACTTTTTCTTATTGATCGCGTTTTTGGCATTCTTCATTAGCGCCGCCGCTTTAGGGTTTTTATTTGCTGGTGTTTCTTTCTTTACAACATGTTTCGGCGCAATTATTTTATTAGATGTATCATTTTTGTCAACCTTATGTATTGTTGCATAAACCTTATTAGACGTAATCTTTTTCACCGTACCCTTGGGCGGTAATACTGCTTTTGCCATTTTAATCTCCTTACGCTTTCTTTAGTTTTGCCTTTGCGCTTTGTCCTAAATCTTTGAAAAAATCACCCACTTCTTTTGAAGTGAGAGATGGATCATAAACTTGCAAACATGCCATAGCCTGTTTTATAACAGCATCCACATTGCCTTTTGCTTCTTTTACTGCAATATCGGCAACCATTTTTTCAAGCTGCGCAATCGTTTTTCCCTGATAAATACCTGAGGCAAGTCCGGCTAGAGAGCTAATTCCAATATTTATCACTGACCCGGGCATACCAACTAAAGTGTTTGACAATTCTACAGCGGTTCCCGCCTTGGTGCCCTTAAGCAGCTTGGAGTTTGCCACTTTGGATATTCCGGCTTGCGCTGCGCCTGTAACTCCTCCAACCACGGCTTTCGCAGCTGCGGCTGTTGATCCTATTGGGTCTTTTTTGACATTTTTGACTACGGTTTTAGCTGTACTAGTTACCTTCTTAACCGTCGTTGATACCGGCTTTTTTTGTGCCATTTTTATACTCCTCCTTTGTTTTAAGTGCAATTTTTTTAGTATTGTTATGCTTTTATATCACATTTTAAGAAAATTGTCAAGGGTGGCGTATTACGTTAAAAAATCTAACCCAGAGTACCGGAACGCCGCGGATTCTATGAAAACGGAAAAGTTGGGTCAAAAATTATCCCTTGCATGAATTGGTTTTTCCTGCTATCTTAAGCTCATGAGATATTTAGTACCAAACGACTACATGGCAGACCCTTCTGTCCATGTTTTTAACGGCAAGTTGTATATCTATCCTTCCCACGACTGGGAAAGCGGTGTACCCGAAAATGACAGCGGCGATCATTTCAACATGAAAGACTACCATGTCTTTTCTATGGATGATGTAGAAAACGGCGAAGTGACAGATCATGGCGTTGCGCTCGATGTTAAGGATATTCCCTGGGCAGGCCGCCAGTTATGGGATGGTGATGTTGCGCATAAAAACGGTAAATATTATCTGTATTTTCCGCTTAAAGATAAAAATGATGTATTCCGCACGGGTGTAGCCATTTCTGACCGCCCGGAAGGTCCTTTTATTCCGCAGCCGGATCCGATGCGCGGCAGTTACAGCATCGATTACAGCATTCTTGAAGAAAAAAACGAATATTATTTTTATTTTGGCGGTATCTGGGGCGGCCAGCTTCAGAGATACAAGGACAATAAGGCGCTTGAAAACGGCGCAACCTATCCTGCAAGTGATGAACCTGCGATTTGCCCGCGGGTAGCAAAACTTAGCGATGATATGCTCCAGTTTGCAGAAGATCCGAGGCCCATTGTTATACTCGATAAGGACGGCAGCCCAATTACCGCAGGCGATACCGCTCGCAGGTATTTTGAGGCGGCCTGGGTGCATAAATATAATGGTAAATATTATTTTTCATATTCAACAGGCGATACTCATTTAATTTGCTATGCTACAGGCGATAATCCATACGGGCCTTTTACGTATCAGGGAGTAGTATTGACGCCTGTTTGCGGCTGGACAACGCATCATTGTATAACAGAATTTAAGGGCAAGTGGTATTTGTTTCATCACGACTGTGTTCCCTCAGGCGGCAAAACATGGCTTAGAAGCCTTAAAGTGACAGAGTTAAAATACAATGCCGACGGCTCGATACAGACAATAGACGGCGGCGGGAACTGAGAATAGGGAATAAAAATTGGATAAGGAAAAAGCAAAAAGAAATCTTGAAACAGTCCTGGAAAGAATGCAGGAAGAGGCAGATGTAAAAGAGCTGCATGAATACCACAAGTTATATAGAAAAGAAATCTCTTTTTTTAAAAGGTCTATGGCGGCTGCATGGCTTTTCATGTACTATGACAAACTGGAAACTCCAAAGGCAGGGCCTGCGGAAAAAAAACCGTTTTTAAAAGGCAGGAAAACAAAAGCCGCGCCGGAAAAGCCAGTGGTTGAAATCACTTTAAACGAAGATGAAGCAAAAAGGCTTTTTATCAGCATAGGCAAGAACCGGCGTCTTTTTCCAAGAGAGGTTATAACTCTTATAATGTCTAAAACATCGGCCGCAAGAGAGGATATAGGCATTATAAGAATCCTTGATAATTATTCATTTGTACAGGTCAGAAGCTCCAAGGCTGATGAAATTATTCAAAAAATTACTGGGATTAAGTTTCGCGGCAGGACGCTGACAGTCAACTACGCAAAACCCAAGTCTCAGGAAAATGAAAACGAATAAAAGAAGAATTCAAAGTCCTCTGCGCTTTTTTTTGAACATTTAAATCAGAATGAAATTACCTGGAATAAAAGTAAAATCAGGAAAATAAAAGTAAGGTTTATAAAAATTCCCAATAGCATTAATGCCCATGCAAGCGCTTCCAGCGTATAGGCGCGGATCGCATAACGCCTTGCGGAGTTTTTTGACGCGCCCTGCAAAAGGCCGAAACGGGCAAGATCCCAGTGTGCCCTTGATTCCCTTGAAGCCTCCGTTATCCTTCTGTAGAAGACTGTAAGTAAAAACCCGGGCGGAAAAACAGGAAGAATAGGGATAAAAATGGCAGCTAACGCGGTAATTACAGTAAGACGGAATGCCGGGCGGCCAAGAAAGGAAGCTGCAATGTAAACTAAAATGAGCGCGCCTGTTACTAAAGAAACAGGTGTTATACTGTTCCAGTATTCATTACGCGTTCTTGCAGCGCGGATAATAGTCTGCGGAAGTTCAGTATCGGGGCAGCTGTAAAAAATTACGGTTAAAGGAAGCTCTTTGGAAGAGGCGAATATCAATCTGTTATCCTGCATCTTCAGCTGGCCGCCAATGAAAACTTTTAAACCTTCCGTTAATGTAGAAACACGGTTCCAGCGTATTTGCTCAGGAGCGTCCGGAAAAGCGCTCCCCTGATGCAGGGGTAAAAGAAAGCAGTTGGTCTTTAAAAGAGAAACGGCGATTGTAAGATCATCGCCTCTTACCCAGAGCGTATGTCCGTCTGTTATGGATTCGATATTTCCAGTAAAGCGGAAAATGCCGCCCTCATTATTTAACTGACGGTATTGACGGTAACAAAGAAGCGGACTTAAGCGCATATTGTTAAAACGGTTTCTGAACTTTCTCCATTTGTATCGGTTAAAAAAACCGCCTGTAATGGGAACAAGAGCGTACCAGAAGACAACAATTGACAGTATGCCTAGTAAAATTGAAAGCCTCGTGCTATTATCCCTCCATGAAATATCCGCTTTTGTCGGTTGTAGGTCCTGTTTCAACCAATTGCTGGATATATCCGTATGCAGACGGCTGTGCCGCAATCATCGATCCCGGCGATGAGGCAGATGTGATTATATCCGCTTTGAAAAACATAAACTCAGGGCCTTTAAAGCCTGAGTATATATTACTGACTCACGGTCATTTTGACCATATCTGCGCTGTACCGCAGTTAAAAAATGTATTTAAAGACGATGTAAAAATTGCCATTCACAGTCTGGATGCAAATTACCTTGGTCCTGATGCCTACAATACGCACAAACAGAGCATGAAAGCGGCAATGGGAGATGCATCAATACTGGATTATTACTGGAACGCCTTTCCCGGAATGCCGTCTGCGGACATCATTCTTGAAGAGGGAAGTACAATAGGCCCATTTACAGCGCTTCATATTCCCGGGCATACTCCGGGAAGCATGGCTTTCTGGGACAGGGAAAATGGCGTTCTTTTTACAGGCGATACTCTTTTTCAGAGAGGTTACGGCCGCACCGACCTGCCAGGCGGAAATGAGAAACAAATCTGCGAAAGTCTCCGCCGTCTTTTTGCAATGGAAAGTAGTATCAAAGTTTATCCCGGACATGGAGATGCAACTACGATTGAACAAGAATCTAAGGGTATTCAGGTTTAATTGGTAAAGTAAATTACTTTAAGGCCAGAATCCTTAATTGTCCCTGGCCTTGCAATACATAATAAGGCCCTATAATCACTAATTGACTAAATCTCATTTTTCTAATATCCTGTATCAAACATCCAAATTATAAAGGAGATTTCTATGAAAGTTGCTATTAATGGTTTTGGGCGCATAGGACGCCTTGTTTTTCAGTCACTCGTAGGTCAGAATTTGCTAGGAAAAGACAAAATTGACGTTGTAGCGGTTGTAGATCTGTCTACAGATGCCAAATATTTTGCCTACCAGTTAAAATATGATTCAGCCCAGGGCAGGATGGAAGCCGATATTGGCACTGACGGCGAAGATATTCTTGTTGTCAACGGCCACAAAATCAAGTGCCTTTCCGGAAAGGTTGCAGGCCCTGAGATGCTTCCCTGGAAAGATATGAATGTTGAGTATGTACTTGAATGTACCGGTATTTACAATACCGAAAAAGCTTACGGGCACATTGCGGCAGGAGCAAAAAAGGTTATTCTTTCCGCTCCCGGTAAATCCAGCGATGATTCCAAACCAATTAAGACCATTGTAATGGGTGTTAACGAAGGTGAATATGACGGATCAAAACAGCATGTAATATCCAATGCAAGCTGCACCACAAACTGCCTTGCTCCGCTGGTTCATGTAATGATTAAAGAAGGCTTTGGCATCGAAACCGGTCTTATGACCACAATCCATGCCTATACAGCGACCCAGAAAACCGTAGATGGCGTTTCTCAAAAAGACTGGAGAGGCGGACGGGCTGCTGCTATCAATATTATCCCCTCAACAACCGGCGCGGCAAAGGCTGTCGGTGAAGTACTTCCTTCTACCAAAGGCAAATTGACAGGTATGAGCTTCCGCGTTCCCACAGTTACCGGCTCTGTTGTTGACCTTGTTTTCCGTACCGAAAAAGACACATCAATTAAGGAAATTGACGCGGCTCTTAAAAAAGCTTCAGAAACCTATTTAAAAGGCATTCTCTTTTATTGCAACGAGGAAATTGTTTCCACAGACATCATTCACAATCCGCATACATCAATTTATGACAGCCTGGCAACTCTTGAAAACAACCTCCCCGGAGAAAAACGCTTCTTTAAGGTAGTTTCCTGGTACGATAATGAATGGGGTTATTCAAATAAAATTATAGATCTGCTTAAATACATCAATAGCAAGAAATAATTCGTAAGTGTCAGGGAGCAGGGATTAGGGAATGGGGAATGGGGAATAGGGAATAGGGAATAGGGAATAGGGAATAGGGTTTATTGTTTTAAACCCCACTCCCCACTCCCCACTCCCCACTCCCCACTCCCCACTCCCCACTCCCCACTCCCTACTCCCCATTTTTTGGGGAGAAAATAAATAATGATTAAAACTGTTAAATCCGTTGATTTAAAAAACAAACGGGTAATAATGCGCGTTGATTTTAATGTACCGATGAAAGACGGCGTAGTGCAGGATGATACCCGCATAACTGCCGCTATTCCTACCATTCAATATATTCTGCAGCAGGGAGTAAAGTCCCTTACATTAATGTCTCATCTGGGAGATCCTTCAAAGGACGCGAAGAAGGCAAGGGAAAAAGCCGAAAAAGACGGTAAATCCTTTGATGAAGATGCATACATTAAGGGCAAGCACCGCATGGCTCCTGTCGCCGCATATTTACAAAACAAGCTTGGCAAACCTGTAATTTTTGCAGGCGAAGACAGCTGCTACGGAAAAAAGGCATTCATAGAAAGCCAGGCCGACGGCTCTGTTATCATGCTTGAAAATACCCGTTTTCACAAAGAGGAGACAGCCAAGGAAGCTGCCGATTTGGACAAGCTTGCAAAAGAACTTGCAACTTACGGCGATGTGTTTGTAAATGACGCATTTGGTACTGCTCATCGCGATCATGCCTCAACTGCATCCATTGCCAAATTTGTGCCGGTGTCTGTAGCGGGTTTCTTGATGGAAAAAGAAGTAAATTACCTTGAACCGATTGTTACATCTCCGCAGAAACCATTAGTTGCAATTATAGGCGGCGCGAAAGTATCTTCTAAAATCGCGGTTCTGGAAAGCCTTCTTAAAAATTCTGCAGCCCTTGTTATTGGCGGCGGTATGGCCTATACCTTCCTTAAAGCGCAGGGTAAAAAAATCGGGAAGTCTTTAGTCGAGGATGATCATATCCAGACAGCAAAAAATATTCTTGATGCGGCGGCAGCTGCGAATGTGGAAATTGTTCTTCCGCTTGATCATATCGGAGCGCAGAAATTTGACGCAGGCGCGGAAGCAGTTGCGGTTGATTCACTAGATCTTCCGGACGATTTAATGGGACTTGATGTTGGACCAAAAACTGTCGCAAAATACAGGGAAGTAATCGCTGGAGCTAAAACCATTGTATGGAACGGCCCTGTAGGCGTTTTTGAGTTTGACGCTTTTGCAAAAGGCACGCAGGAAGTTGCCAAACTTGTAGCGGAGGCAACAGGAAGAGGAGCCATCACAGTAGTTGGCGGAGGCGATTCAGTTGCGGCTGTCAATAAATTCGCTCTTGCAGACAAGATGAGCCATGTCTCTACAGGCGGCGGCGCGTCTTTGGAACTGCTGGAAGGCAAAAAGCTTCCCGGCATTGAAGTCTGCAGAGGATAAGGATGGAAAATGAGGAGTATAAGATCCTGCAGCATATCAGTGATACGCTTGATGAAATATTGGCATTTATGAAAAAGCCAAAAAATATTTTTTTAAGGATTCTTGAAGTTGCAGGAGCTGTAGTAAGTGTTTTGGCAATTATAGGTATTGCAGAAATTATCTATAATTTAGTTTTTGGAGGTTAAAATGATATTTCAATTAATAGTCAGTATATCATTATTGATTATTGGTATTTCTCTTTTTATGATAGCTCGTCTTTTAAGGAAACATTATGAGTAGATATTATTATATGGCGGGTAACTGGAAAATGCATCTTACCCGCAATGATGCCGCGCAACTGGCTGCGGAATTTGTAAATCAGCTAAGGGACGGCATGCATAAGTATCTTGTTGCACCATCCTTTACCCTGCTTGAAACTGTCTCGGCAATAACCGAAGGCACAAACATCCGCCTTGGAGCGCAGAACTGCGCATCCGAAGAGCAGGGCGCGCATACAGGTGAAGTTTCTGTATTGCAGCTTAAGGATCTTGGCGTGCAAACTGTCATTTTAGGACACTCGGAAAGACGTCATGTCTATATGGAAGATGACGCGCTTATTAATAAAAAAGTAAAGCTTGCCCTTAAACACGGTTTTGAAGTTATTCTTTGCATCGGTGAACTCTTGCAGGAGCGCGAAGACGGCAAGGTGGAAGAAGTTTGCGAAAGGCAGATTGTTAAAGGCCTGGAAGGGGTAAGCGTATCTGATCTTGGGAATGTCGTTATCGCTTACGAGCCTGTCTGGGCAATTGGCACAGGGAAGACCGCCACGCCGCAGGATGCGGAAGCAGTTCATGCTTTTGTACGCAGGGTAATCGCGCGCCTTTACGGCGAAGATGCAGCTTCCAAAATAATTATTCAATACGGCGGTTCTGTAAAACCTGAAAATGCCGCGCAGCTTATGGCAATGGAAAATATTGACGGCGCGCTTGTCGGCGGCGCTTCATTAAAAACTGATACATTTATACCTATTGCAAAATTTAAATCATGAGTATTTTTTGCCTGTTGTGGGTTCCGCTGTTTTATCTTCTTCGCCGTTCAATAGTCGGGGATAGTAACTTGTCAGGCAGCGTATGGGCGCTGTTATTGGGAAGCATAACGGCAATAATTCAATTCTTCCTGGGCTATCTTGTAAGTCCGGGAGGTTTTGGATTCTCACGTTTTCTTTTTGGTTTTATAGATCTTGTAAGCCTTGCTGTTATTATTCCGCTTTTTATTTATTTTTTAATGATGCTTTTCCGGGGTCTTTCCGGCGGCGGTGATTTTGCAAATTTTGCGCTTCTTTGGCTGATTCCTGTCGGCGCTCTGAGAGCTCTTGGCTGGAGCGCTTTTAATGATCCAATCCTTCTGATATTGGTTCCGGTATTATGGACGGCGCTTGCATCCGGTATTCCGTTTTTTATTAACTGGATGCTCGAAAGCTATAATATTTTAATTTCCATTATCTGTGTTCTTTGCATGTTGATTTTACCGGTATCCGCCGCCGCAACTTATTGGGCTTTCTTTTCCCAGCAGACTTTGTTTGGCTTTGCTTTACTGGCTGTAACCAACGTTCCTCTTGTTTTATCCTTTGTATTGCGCAGGTAATTTTAAACAATAATACTGTAACCGGATTTTCTTAATGCGTTTACTGCCTTGTTTATATTTTCATTTTTTATCATTATATAATCAGTATTGAATGTTGATATAACAAAAATACTGATATTTTCATCAGCCAGAACACTGCTTATTTTACTTAGTATTCCAGTAAGTGAAAAATCAAGTATTCCGTTTATTTTCAGGATTTTCCAGCCATTCTCTTCTTTTATAAAACCGGAAAGCGTATTCTCTTTAGCTACTGCAGATAACTCGTCTTTGGTTTTTGTAAGGGAAAAAAAAGCTTCTTCTTTTGCATAATCTATTAAATCAAAGTCAGGTGAAAATTTGTATATTGAATATTCATCTTTAAGTAACTCAAGTTCTATCAAGGGTATTTTTTTATCCTGCGTGGGTGTGATTTACTTTATGGGCGTATCTTGCAAAAAGTTCCGCCCTGCTTTGTATGCCGAGTTTGCGGTATAAATTTTTACGGTGGAAATCCACTGTATAATAGCTTACTTTAAGGGTATAGGCGATTTCTTTTGGATTCATGCCGGTAAGCAGCATGGTGAAAATTTCCTGTTCGCGGCTTGTAAGATTCAGATTATCGTTTTTGTTTATTGCCTGCGTTTCTTCAAGGGAACGTGTGTACTTGACAACATCATGAAGATATATGCCGTCTGTCCAGTCCGCCTCAAACAGCTTCTTTTGCATAACAGGAAGCAGCAGAAAACAAACTGAACTTAACACAAGAACAACGCCAAGAGCCAAAAGGTGATTTGGGCCTTTAAAATTCCCGAAGGCCTGGGTAAAAATGCCGGAAATAATAAAATATTCAATAAAGAAAACAATACAGTAAAGCTTGAACATTTTAAATGATTTGCTGCGTTTGATTGCTCCTGCGCAAAGATAATAGATAATAATATAGCCAAGGCCGTCTCCAAGGCCGTAAACAAGGGATCCTGTAAAATGGGTAAATTGAGAATCATAAATAAGAATGCACATCCCAAAAAGCGTAAAAACAAGATACATAAGCCATATGTAAAGCGCGCTGCGGTTAATCAAAAGCATTATAAAAATGATAAGCGCAATGGAAGCAAATGAACCAAGCCCGTAGGGCAGGCTGTAAACAATATTTTCCGCCCATTCAATGTAGTTTATCATGCACATTATCGTGTAATAAACAATATGAAGGCCGATAACAAGACGTGCTCCCGATCCTTTGCCGTCCGCAGTATCCGAGATTTCATCAAGAAAGGCGCCGTCTTCTGTGTTTGAATATACTCTAAGCCCGGGCTGAACTTCATCCTTTGCCTTATGAAGGCAGAAAACCACAACAAGGTAGATCAGCATTACAACAGGGCCGCCCCATGCCTTTCCAACTGACTGAACAATTTCGAATGCCCGCCAGATTGTATAATAAAATCCGTAATAAAAAAGAATCAGGGACATTCCAAAAAGACGCTCGACATTATTTAATCTGAAACAAAAAAGAAAGAAAGCGCAGGAAGCGCATATTCCGTTAAAAAACTGGAAAGCCATGAATGCGCCAAGAAGCGCCATGTCATTTGTTAGTAAAAACTGAAAAGGCAAAAGCAGTGCAGAGCAGACTGCCGATATACGCAGAAGATGAATTATAAAACGTTTTGGAAAAAATATACTAAAAAGCCAGCCAAGTCCCAGGGGATAAAGCATAAGTTCATATGATTGAAAACCCGCAGCGATAATTTTTAAATCAAAATAACGCAAGTCTCCGATTATGACGGAAAGCGGAAAAATAAAAAGCACAGGCCACATGGAGAGCCTGATATTGCGGATGGACAGCTCATCCATTGCCTGAATCGATCTTTTTAAAATTGTTCCTAACCGGTTCTGAAGAATATAGCCCTCCCGAAATTTGAAATGCTTCCCTTTATAAAAGTATATCTACAAAAAGCATAATTGGATTTATAACATACGTCAAGGGACAGCCTCATTTATACTGTGCAAGGCATAATTCATAATAGCGTCCCCTTAACTCCATCAGCTGCTCATGCGTGCCGCTTTCTGCAATTTCCCCATCATTTATAAACATAATACATGTACAGTTTCTGATTGTTGAAAGCCTGTGCGCGATTATAAAAGAGGTGCGGCCTTTCATCAGGGCTTTTATGCCTTCCTGCACAAGCTGTTCTGTGCCCGTGTCTATGCTGCTTGTGGCTTCATCAAGAATTAAAATCCGCGGATTGGAAATTAATGTGCGCGTAAAGGCAAGAAGCTGCCTTTCTCCCGCCGAGATGCCTCCTCCGCGTTCTGTTATATTGGTGTTGTATCCCTGGGGCAGTTTTTCTATAAAGTGGTTAGCGCCGATAAGGCAGGCTGCATTCTGTATTTCTTCATCTGTTGCATTCAATTTTCCGTAACGGATGTTATCTGCAATTGTTCCGGTAAAAAGGAAACTGTCCTGCAGCATGATTCCCATCTGGCTGCGGAGGGAATGCATGGTTACTTTCATTATATCCTGTCCGTCAATTAAAACCTGTCCTTCTTCTATATTGTAAAAACGGGAAAGCAGATTCACAATGGTTGTTTTTCCGGCTCCTGTAGGACCTACAATTGCAATGCTTTGTCCGGGATGGCTGTTAAAACTGATGTTGTTAAGCACCCTGCGCACCCCGTCATAGCTGAAACTGACATTTTTAAATTCGACATGGCCTCTTACAAACGGAAACTCCACAGCGTTGGGAATATCTTTTATTGTAACTGGCTCCGCTATTGTGTCAAAGATTCTGTCAAGATACGCCATTGCCGTTATGAATGTATTATAAATATTTGCAAGATTTATAATCGGCTGCCAGAAGCGCCATGCATAGTTTCCCATAACAAGAAGCATCCCGAAACTTGCCATCGGATTCATCCAGTATACGCCCATTATAAACACAAAAGACCACACAAGCTGGCTTATGGATTCAGTGGAAAACCACACGGTATTTGAAATATAAATGGCTTTCATCCATTCATGGTTGCGCTCCTGCGCCAGATCATTCATTATGTCTATGTTTTTTTTCTGTCTGTCAAAGGCCTGCGTTACCCTTACTCCGTCTATGGATTCCTGGACATAGGCGTTAAGGTTTGCGCCCTTGTTGCTGACAGCCTGCCATGCGCGCCTTTGCGCAGGTTTTATGGTCCAGATAAAAATTGCAAGAAGAGGAAGTCCGATCACAGTTACCGTAGCAAGATGGGGATCAACCTGGTACATGAAAAAGATGATAAAAAATATGTTTAATATTTCTATTACAAAATTTATGATTCCGTTGGAGAGCGCATCGGATACGCTGTTTACATAAGGCACAACGCGCACAAATATTTTACCGTGCGGCCGGCTGTCAAAAAAACTGAAGGACAGTTTCTGCAGATGAGAAAAAAGATCCTCTCTTATATCATGAATGATGCCCGCGCCCGCTTTTGCTACAAGGATATTGCGGATTGTGCTTAACGCAACGCTTATAATAATGGATGCGGTAAGATAAACACCCATCATGACAAGCAGTCTTAAATCCTTGTTGGGAACAGCCTCGTCCAGTGCTCTTTTGATAAAAAGAGGGCCTACAAGAGATGCAATGCTGGAAAGGATACTGAATACAAGAGAAAGTTTTAAATGCCCCTGCGCTTTTATTAAATAACTTAAAACGCGCTTGACGTTAAAAAGGCTTACCTTTTCGTCCAGGTATTCATCAACATCATAGCGGTTACGTTCTTTTGCGGTTTTTTGCACGCGCTTTTTCTGCCACAGCATCACTTGCCCTCCATGGCTTCAATGCCGGCATTATACTGCAATGTCCATATGTGATGATAAAAGCCTTTTTTTTCAAGCAGCTCGCTGTGAGTCCCTCTTTCTATAATGCGTCCCTTGTCCATGACAAGAATTAAATCCGCCTTTCTGAATGATGATATCCTCTGCGCGATTATGATTTTGGTGCAGGAGAAATCGAGCTTTTCAAGCTGTTCCTGGATAAACTGCTCTGTCTCGCTGTCCACAGCGGATGTAGTGTCATCTAACACAAGTATGGCAGGCTCTGTTGCAAGAGCGCGGGCAAGCGCTATTCTCTGCCTCTGCCCCCCTGAGATTCCGACGCCGCGCTCGCCGACAAGGGTGTTGTATCCGCCGCTCATGCAGCTTACAAAACTGTCTGCGTCAGCCTGGACAGCTCTTTTTTGTATGGTTTCATCGTCCATTTCCGGCCGGCCGTAGGAGATGTTTCCCTTTACAGAATCTGAAAATAAAAATACATCCTGCATCGCAAGCCCGATATTCCGCCTTAACGATGATAGCGTATAACGCCTTATATCTTCACCGTCCAAAAGCACTGCGCCGTAGTCAGGCTCGTAAAAACGCGCAAGAAGGTTTACAAGAGAAGTCTTGCCGGATCCTGTGCTGCCAAGTATGCCTATTGTAGATCCGGCCTCGGCTGTAAAATTTATGTCTTGCAGGATTGCTGTTTCATTTATTGTAAGTTTAATATCCCTGAATTCGATTTTTCCCTTGGGCCTGTGCGCAAGTTCCACTGCTCCGGAAATATCGCTTATTCCCTTTGGAGACTCAACTACTTCCCTTATCATCTGTCCTGCCGAGGTGTAGCGTTCAAGATCCGCCAACAGCGGGCCGAGCATCCACATGGGCATGGACAGCGCCCATGTAAGAGAAGAGAATGCCATATACTCACCTGGAGTCATCCATTCCCTAATAAGGAAGAATCCGCCTACTACAAGCATTATTACCATTAAAAACTGGCTTGCTGTTTCCAGGAAGGGCTGGTACTTTGCCGATATAAGCGCGTTTTCACAGCTTATATCACGGAACTGCGAATTATGTTTCTCAACTTTTTCTTTTTCGTATTCCTCGCGCGCAAATGCCCTTACTACGCGGTTGCCGTCGATGTTTTCCGTAACAGCAGTTCCAAGGTCTGTTAATTTCTGCCGCAGCAGCATAAAGCGCGGTCTTATTTTTCTTATAAACCGGCGGCTGATATAAAGGATGAAAGGAGTTACAGCTACAAGGCACAGGGCAAGCTTCCAGTTTATTATCATATAAAAAGTAAAAGTGGAAATAAAAAGCGCTATAGCTCCGATAAACTGGTAGGAAACCCATGCTACTGTATGTCTTAAACGATCCAGATCCTGGGTCATGCGGGTCATGAGGTTGCCTGTCGGAAAGAGTCCCAAAAAGCGGTAATCCTGCCATTGTACCGTTTCGTACATGTCGTGCCTTATGCGTGTCATAACATCGGTTGAGGCGATCTCCATCAATATAATCATTAAATAGTTAAGGCCTAAACGGACAAGCTGGACTATCATCATGGTGACAAGAAGAGGAATAAGAGGTGCAGTGTTGCGCGGTATGATTACTTCATCGATTATTTTTAAACCCAGCATTGGATTTATTACGCGCATTGCCGATGTTACAAGAGTAAGAAAAAGGCCGCACATAAAGACGGCCCTTCTTCCTTTCATGTAATTCCAGACCCAAACAATTTGCTCCATGGTGTTCCTTTAAAGGTGAATGTATAATAACGTACTTAAAGTACTCGCACCTGCTAGGCGGGCAGGCTGCGTGCCTGTAAAACATTTGGAGGAATCCGCCTATGAGCCCTTCAGTCTCTCCGGCGGGGAATTTCCAAAGATTGTTTTCCAGCCCCGCAGCCTGCCCGCCTAGCAGGTGCAAATTGTTTACATGGTGTGTATTTTATAATATTCACCTTGTAAATGTTATGTGATTAAAATTTCTACGCCTGGTTTGCGCTGCCTAGTACATTTGCGTTTTTGTGCGCGTAAAGTTTTTTAAGTTCGTCTCTTGCAGGTCCTATTAATTTGCGCGGATCAAATTCTTCGGGCTGTTCAAACAGTATCTTGCGGATTATCGCGGTCATTGCAAGACGGCCGTCGGAGTCGATATTGATTTTACAAACAGCGCTTTTTGCGGCCTTGCGAAGCTGGTCTTCGGGAATGCCGACAGAATCCGACAGCTTGCCGCCGAACTTCTCAATCATCTGCACATATTCAATAGGGACAGAAGAAGATCCGTGCAATACAATGGGGAAACCCGGTATTTGCTTTTCTATTTCTTCAAGGATGTCAAAGCGCAGGGGAGGGGGAATAAGGATGCCGTTGGCGTCTCTTGTACATTGATCCGGTTTAAACTTGGTTCTGCCGTGGCTTGTTCCTATGGAAATCGCAAGTGAATCAACCTTTGTTTTGCTTACAAAATCCACAACTTCTCCCGGCTCTGTATAATGGCTGTGTTCGGAGGAGACATCATCTTCAACTCCTGCAAGAACTCCAAGCTCTCCTTCGACGCAAACATAGTCTTTTTGAGAATGCGCAAACTCACATACCTTTCTTGTAAGGGCGACATTGTCATCGTAGGACAGATGAGAGCCGTCAATCATTACAGAAGAGAATCCTGTTTCTATGCAATCCTTGCAAATCTCAAAAGTATCGCCGTGATCAAGATGCAGAACGATGGGAATGTCATATCCAAGCTCACCGGCATATTCCACAGCGCCTCTTGCCATATTTCGCAGAATGTTCTGATTCGCGTACTTGCGCGCGCCTGCCGAAACCTGAAGTATAACGGGTGATTTGGTTTCTACGCAGGCCTGGATAATAGCCTGCATTTGTTCCATATTGTTGAAATTATACGCTGGAATGGCATATCCGCCGGAAACCGCCTTTTTAAAAAGGTCTTTTGTATTTACAAGACCCAGTTCTTTATAACTTGTCATCTTTGGCTCCTTAAAGCAATTTTTATAATACTATATGTTTTTAAAGCACTTGGTCAACGGATGTAAAAAGGCTCTCCTCATTATTCATTTTTTTTGATATAATGTTTAAATAAATCGTTATGAAGAAAAAATCCCGGCATCTTATAATATTATCAGGTCTTTTTTTGACAGCTTTGGCGGTATACGTCATTTTCAGCTTAAGAGCGCCTGTTATAATTCTTGTTGAGCAGTCATTTATCAATCTGTATGGAGAAAAAAGAGCCAAACGCGAATCATTACGCTCTTCAATTACCCTTTTTCGTCCTGTTAAAACAGTTACTGTTGCAAATGACGCAGGGGACGATATTGTTCCGTACGCCATAAATGAAGTGTCGTTAAAACCATTTTACGTGCTTTTTCCTTCCAGGTTTATCCGGTCTGCTGGAATTTACAATGAACTTAACCCCGGTACCAGGATAGTCATACTGGAAGGACGCTTACCTGTTGACAGACCGGCAAATTATTTCCGTCAGACAGATCAAAATATTATTTCTCCCGCGTATTTTTTATATAAGACCGATATTGAAGCTGACTTTTACAGGGCGGGGCTTGCCGCCGCAGCTATTGCAAGCGTAAATGAGGGTAATATCGCTGTTTTTCATGATTCACGTATAGACAGGCAGGCAAGAACGGCCTTTTCAAGGGGTGTAGAAGAGCTTGCGCCCACTGTAAGAGCAGCTTTTTTTACAAGCATTACAGGCTTTAATGACACAGAAGATCTTTCATGTGTGGTGCTTGCAGGAGCGGGCTCTGATTATTTTGACAAAAAAAGCGGAATTCCTGTTATTCTCTTTTCCTGGCTGGATCCTTCCCTGGCGCCCGTTGATACAGTTATCGTAATTGACGATTCACCCTGGGCTGCCATCCTTCAGGTTGCCGGATTTCTTGCAGAAGAAGACAGGGAAGGGCTTATAAAATCAAATTTTACAATAGTAAATGATAAAGTTTTTAACAGGGAGATATTGCGTAAATTAAGGAAAATGCACTAGAATATATATATAAACCTTGAATATTGACAAAGAGGGCGTAAACAAATATAATGAAACTAAGGCTTTATTAAAGAGGAGTTAGGGATGAAACACGGTAGTTTCAAAATTATCTGCCTGATTATTTGGGCATGTATAGCGGTCTTTTCAGCTTATGGTCAGTCACCGACCGTTTCCTTGGAATCGAGGATTCTGGAAAGTTTTAACGGGGACGACGACGCTCCATATAAATGGAAGACCCAGGCTAGCAGATTCATTTCTGTTGTCAGGGATGCAGACGGTGAAGCAGTACAGGACTCAAGCGGCAACCCGCAAAAATACCCTGTAACAACCTTTGTGGATGCCTGGCCGATCGCGGTTTTCGGATATGCCAGAGACCCGAATGCTGCTCCTATCAGGAGTTTGGGAATACGCGGTCAGTTCGATCGCAGGGGATATAACTGGATCGATTTATATCCTGTTTTAGCTGATGACGCTGATGAAAAGCCATTTGAAATTCCAATTCCCGGCAGAGTTCATAACATGGATGTGTGGGTTTGGGGTTCAAACTTAAGATACTACATCGAAGTTTTTGTCAGGGATTACCGCGGCGTTATTCATACGCTTCGCCTTGGCGATATCGCATTCCCCGGCTGGAGAAACTTGCGTGTATCCATCCCCGGCAATATAACGCAAAACAGGCGTACATTACCTTCGTATGCAGGCCTTTCATTTGTAAAGTTCCGGATTTGGACACAGCCTGTTGAAAGAGTCGATAACTTCTATATTTACTTCAAACAACTGAAAATTTTAACAGATACCTTTGACCTGCTGTTTGACGGTAATGATTTGGCTGATCCGGATCATGTTGACAGACTCTGGTCACGCAATTAAGGAGATAAAAATGAAAAAGTTTTTAATTATTACTTTAATCCTGTGTATCGGCGGGTTCGCTTTTGCGCAGCAGGAAATAGGCACGCCGGATGCGGAAAGGATAGGAATTGATTCCGCCCAGCAGCTTATAAAAGAAGTGTCTGTAGAAAAATTTGAACATGACGGTTTCTGGCTCTCTTCGATGTCTTCAGATAACGGCTATACAACAACAAGATTATTCAGAGGTTCTCCTCTGGGCAAACAGCCGATTCCGGATGAAGAAGGACTTAATATACCGGATGATCACGTCCTTGGCACAAGAGTAGATTTTCTTCGCAGAGGTTATCACCATTTTACTATTTTCCCAAGCCGCCCAATCCCGATTGAAGGTATAACAAAGACAGTCTCTCTCTGGGTTGCAGGCCGTAACTTTAATCATACGCTCGTTCTTTTGATCCAGGATTTCTACGGCAGAAATTACGAATTTATTATGGGAAAACTCAACTTCATGGGCTGGCAGAAAATGACTGTTGCTATCCCGCCTGCTCCGGATGACGGCTTAAGCGGCGTAGTACAGCGGAGCTATCATTACCAGGGTAATTTCGGCATAAAGGTAATGGGTTTTAGAATAGATTGTGACCCGATGGAAGCCAGAGGCAGTTACTATATCTACTTTGACGATCTTCGCGCGGAAACGGACCTGT
Organism: Treponema sp.; assembly: GCA_009781635.1. Lineage (GTDB taxonomy): Bacteria > Spirochaetota > Spirochaetia > Treponematales > Breznakiellaceae > WQXQ01. Next base: position 160,253 of record WQXU01000001.1, on the reverse strand, counting down.
TCTCAGAACATCACCGTGATCCGGACGACATGGTCGACGGCTGGTAAAAAACAGTAAAAAGCTGCTATCACTTATGTGCTTGGCAGCTTTTTTATTGCTTACATGATTTTAAAGGGAAAAAGAGCTGTTCCGGGGATAGCCGTGGGCAGCATTTATATTTATAACAAAGAGTTTAATATACCTGCTGAAAGTTTTATCCTTACGGGGCAGGAAAAATCCCATCTTGAACAATATAATCTTGTAAAAAAACAGGCGCTCGATGAGCTGGAAGAAATCAGGCTGTCCGTTGAAAAAATAGACATCCGCAAAGCTGAAATATTTACTGCTCAAAAAGAAATAGTAGAAGATATTATAATAAATGAAGAAATCCCCGCAAAAATCTTAAATGATAAATGGAGCGGAGACTGGGCAATCTACCAGGTTTATGAAACTGTTCTTTGCGTGCTTCGCAATACGCAGGATCCCTTAATTTCAGAACGGGCAGCGGATTTTGACGATGTGCGCGGTTTATTGCTGCGCTTATGGTACGGAGAGAAAACGCAAGGTTTATCCGATCTTAAGGAGCCTGTAATAATTGCCGCGCGCGAACTTATGCCCTCAGATACAGCAGGGTTAAGCTCCGGCAAGGTATTGGCAATTATTACAGAAAGGGGAGGGGGAACATCCCATGCTGCAATTATTGCAAAAAGCTACGGGATACCGGCAGTTTCCGGTCTGGACGCGCTTTTAAGTTATATAAAACAGGGGCAGCTTGCAGCAGTTGATGCGGAGGAAGGAACTGTAATTCTTGATCCTGATGAAGATGTTATAAGAGAATACAATAAAAAAAGAGAATTGTTTTTTAAGGAAAAATCAGAAACGCAAACATTTTTACACGGCAGGGGATGTACTGCCTGCGGCGTGAAAATAGACATAGCCTTAAATATTACAAGCGCAAGTGATGATGAATTAAAAGCATCCTGTTACACGGATTCTGTAGGAGTTTTCCGGACAGAGTTCATATACATGAACCGAAGCGCATTACCTGCAGAAGATGAGCAGTTTGAAATATACAAAAAGGTTTTAGAATGTTTTAAAGAACGTCCTGTAATTTTACGGACTTTGGATATTGGCGGGGACAAAAAACTTTCCTGCATGGAACTGCCGCGCGAAGATAATCCTTTTCTTGGAATCCGCGCTCTGCGTTTTTGCTTTAGCCGTCCTGATATATTTAAAACGCAAATCCGCGCGGCTCTTCGCGCATCCTTCTACGGCAATCTTTGGCTGATGCTGCCCATGGTCAGCTCTCTTGATGACATTCACAAAGCGAAAAAAATTATTTCTGATACACAGGAAGAACTGGAAAAAGAAGGAAAACCCTTAGGCCGTTTTAAAACAGGTATAATGGTAGAAATCCCGTCTATAGCACTTATTGCGCAGATTGTTGCAAGGGAAGTTGATTTTGCAAGTATTGGCTCCAATGATTTATGCCAGTATCTGTGCGCCGCCGACCGCATGAACAGCGCAGCAGAGCCGTATTATCAGAGCCTGCATCCTGCGATGCTAAGGCTTATTAAAGATACAGTTGCAGATTTTACAGATGCCGGAAAACCAATTTCCATTTGCGGAGAGCTGGGCAGCGATACGAAGGCTGTTCCCCTGTTAATCGGCCTTGGCCTGCGGAAATTCAGCATGGAAGCAAGATCGGTAGCGGCTGTAAAAAGAGTTATTGCCGGCGTGACTATTGAAAAAGCGCAGGAGCTGGCAAAAAAGGCTTTGGAACTTAAGACGGCAGGGGAGATAGAGAAGTTTTTGTCTGAATAATTGTATATTAATAAAGAGCAGTCTTCGTGGCTTTAAACATTAAGTAGAGTCCGTCTGTTATAAATGTTCTAAAAATAATGCAAAGGTGCGGACGCAAAGTTCTGGCAGCTCCTTGTGGTCGTGGCTGCGATTGACGCACACTCTGGTGTGGCCGGCTAGGACTTCACGCCAATGTCGCTGCCAGCCCTTTGCGTCCGCACCTTAAGAGTATTTATTGAATGTTACAAAGCTTCTCTTTTTGTCCAACCGTTAAGTGTTTCTCCTGTATTTGCCGGCAGTTCATTGTCAGTACTTATGTTATCGTTTAAACCAAGGGTAGTGTCTCTGTAAAATCGACCGCCTGTATTATAATCATAGTAATATATGGTATGTCCATAGGTATCATCAGCGGTATTACTGTTACTGCCTTCATTTTTTCCATATATAATTCCGCTTGTCTTGTTAAAATCTCCAAGAGCGACAAATAAGCCGCCGCCATACATAACGCGGGAATCTGGCTCTGTATCCCTGGCTGTATTACCTCTTATAATTCCACTTGTCATTGTAAAACTGCTGATTATGGGCTCGTAAACTACGCCACCACTTTCATATCCGGGAATTCCACCAACATATACTCCACCTCCAGGAGAGTTATAAGCAGTATTTCCGCTTATGGTTCCGCCATTCATGGTAAAGTTACCACCATATGTGATACATACTCCGCCTCCGTGGCCAACTTTATATTCACCGCCACCACCAGCAATATTATCGCTGATAATTCCACCATTCATGGTAAAACTGGTTCCATAAATTAAAACACCACCACCAAAATTACTGCCGTAGCTTTCACTAAAAGTACTGACTATATTTTCACTTATAGTTCCATTATTCATTATAAAAGTGCCAAATCTAATATACACACCGCCGCCGTTTCCTTCACCGGTATTTCCATTGATACTCCCTCCATTCATAGTAAAACTGGTTCCTTCAAAATATACCCCGGTACAATTATTTCCGTTGATACTTCCTCCATTCATAATAAAATTACCACTAGCGTAGACGCCGTACCCATTATTATTATCAATATTTCCACCATTCATGGTAAATGTACTGGAGCTATAACCGAGATATACTCCCGCGTTCGTATTTCTAACGATGTTTCCTCCATTCATGGTAAAGCTGCATCCCATACCAAACACGCCGTAAATTTCGTTTTCCGATATTTCACCTTCGTGCATAGTAAAAGATCCATTATTTACAGCTACACCATAACCTTCATTGCTTGATATTTTTCCGCCGTACATATTGATAATCCCTTCGGACATATATACACCGTTCATGTTATCCGAGATTTTTCCGCCGTAAATAACAAAGCTGCCGTCTTTGATATACACTCCGTGGGAAACTGTCCATCCTTCTTCATTATAATTTCCAGAAACAGTCCCTTCACGCAATATAAATGCGCCGTTATCTATATGAACTATACCAGAGTGTCCGCCAACATAATTTGCATCTCTTTGTTCCTTAAGATTTACATTTCTTAGTACAAAACTTTGTCCGCTTCCTATGTATAAAATATTTCCGTCTTCATATTCGCTTGCAGGCAGAGTAGAAATGGTATTACCTGTACCTCGCAGTGATACTATAACATCGCTTACATCGCCAATAGTGTTATTTATACTGTTATAGAAGTGATTACTTTCAACAGAGAAATCATCAGTAATATTAATGATATAAGCCTTATTATTGCCGCCGTTTGCAATGGCTTCCAGGGCGTTAATCCAATGTGTTGTATTTGCTGCTGTATATGTTGTTGTTACCAGCACCGCGCCGAAATCTTCATAATCTGTCTGGCTTACAGCCTGCCATCTGGCAAACAGGGTAATATTGCCGGTAACAGTATTAGTGTCAAAATCCCATTTATTTTCAAATGAATTATTATCGGTGTACCAGCCTTCCAGGGCAAAGTTCACCTGCTGGGAAACGCCTATAGGCCTTGCTGCCTTATCGCCGCCAGATACAGTCTGAGACAGAACTGCAGAGCCGCCGTTACTGTTAAATGTTACAGTGTAAGTAACAGTTATTGATCCGCCGCCATTGTCATCGCCGCAGGCAGCAATTACAAAAATAATACCTAAAAGTGTTAAAATTCTTATATATTTTAATGTTTCTTTCATTTTAAGCCTCCACAGAGCATATAATAGTATCTATAGAGCGTTGTGTCAATCTCTATAGACGTTATTTTATTATCTATGGAAGATGTTAATGAACAATTAAAGTATGTTATTGGCAGAATAAAGGAAATCAGAACACAAAAATCTATATCTCAACTGGAATTATCTGTAAAATCAAACCTGTCCCAGAGTTTTCTGGCAAGTCTGGAAAAAGGAAAGAAACAGCCTTCAGTATTAACCATACTTAGAATTGCTTCCGCGCTCAATGTAAGTCCAAAAATCTTTTTCCCGGAAAATGACAGTGCATCTAACGATGATATAAAAGACAATATAATTAACCTTGTTAAGGCTTTGTGATTTATTTTTTTCTATGAAAATCATAGATACTTAATAAAAATTATCAAAATCTACGAAAATCGTAGAAAAACAGAAATTATTTGTAATTTCTACGAAAATCGTAGAAAGAGACTGCTACCTTGTATATACCCAAGCGCGGGCTTTTTTTCCAATCCTTTTAATTAGCTTCATTTTTGTCAGTACATAAAGGATCTTCCGCGCGGTATGCGTTTTTATTCCTGTTTTTACCGCATACGAAGAAACGGTAAACTCTTCATTTTTTTTAAAGGGTACAAAGCAAAGATAATCCCCTGGTTTTTTAAATACCTTGCTTTCATGCCAGGCGGCAAGTTCCCTGTCTGCAATGCTGATTCCTTTGCGTCTCCAGGAACCCCTGCCGTCTTTTATGCGTTTTTCCGTTATGTCTGCAAGGACAATTTCTATTGTTACCCCCTTAATAAGCGGCAGCTCAGGAGCATGAAGGAGGGCTTCAAATATATCCCTTTCGCAGCCGCGTACGGGGCTTTTTCTTCTGTAAAGAAGTTTTCCCTCTGTGTCAAATACTTCAATATTTTTTGTTACTGCAATCGGGTGAATAATCCTTACCCTGCCATTAGCTGCAAATTCTTTAATTTTCTTTTTTAAAGGGCCGAAGCTGCCGGTTTGCACTTCTATATATTCACCGTCGTCTCTTATTCCGTCTGCTACATAATCTCCAACCTGCGTTTCCGCTTTTCCGTCCTTCCCCGTATACCGGAATTTCAAAGTTCTGTGCAGGCTGCTTTCATTCTTTGTGCCGATCGATTTTCTGAATCTTTGCGCCTCTGCAAGAAGTGATTTTGCCTTAACTTTTCGTGTACCCAAGTAATTCCTCTGCGCTTAAAAGGTCAAGAAAATGATAGGTTGTGCTGCTTCCTTTTTTTTCCTCGGTTTTAATTCCTGCAACTTTAAAGACAATCATTTTGTTGGTCGGCAGCGGCAGGCCAAGCACATTGCCGTTCATGTCAACAAGGGAGTTAAATGGCAGCCTTCCGCGTATTTCCTGGACATCGCCTTCCGGGAAAACAATAAAAAATTCACTTATATACATGCGTAAATCATAACTTAATGGATAAAATCACGCAATTATACCCATTTACTACATAAGTGTATAGCTAAATTAGCATTTTTTTTCATTTTTATATAAAAATATTATGAATAGTGCTTGACCCCAAATCAATCTTGGGAAATACTACTATAAGTGACATTTGGTGTAATTAATTAGAAATAAAGGGAAGCAGGTGGGATTTATATTACAAACAGGGACATCCGAGAGTACTCTAGATGACAAAGGCCGGGTTGTGATTCCTGCTTCATTGCGTGAACGGTATAACGGAAAGCTTGTTATCACGCAGGGAAAAGAATTATGCGTTTGGGTGATGACGCCGTCTGCGTTTGAATATTTTGTCGCTACATTCAAAAAAGAAAGCATAGAAAATAACTGGAGCTTCGATGAAATTGAAGCTTTTGAATACCAGCACATAAGCACAGCCTTTCATGTCGATGTTGATCCAAAAACAGGCCGTATTCCAATTCCCGCTATCTTAAGATCATATGCGAATTTAACAAAGGATTGCCTTGTTGTAAGCATTAAAGGGCATTTGGAAATATGGAATGCCGAACTTAACAAGGTCTTCATGGAAGAAGTACGGCTTATAAATAAAAATACTCACAAGAAAATGCAGGGAAAGGCAAACTTCTTTGCAGAAGAGGGGAATGTATGACAGACATTGTACACACCCCTGTTCTGATTGAAGAAACCCTGAACCTTCTTGGCCCGGGTGAACAAACTCCAAACAGCGGCAGTAATCCCGTTTTAATGATCGATGCAACAACAGGGGAGGGCGGTCACAGCTTTGAATTTTTATCAAGATTTAAGAATATAAAAATTATTGCAATTGATGCGGACAGCGGTATTCTTGAAATTGCAAAAGAACGTCTGTCCTGTTTTGCAGAGCGCGTTCATTTTTATTCCGGCTGGTCCCATGATTTCTTTGCCGATTATCCTTCGCAGTTTAAAAGGCCTGATATCATTCTTATTGATTTGGGAGTAAGTTTTTATCACTATAAAAAAAGCGGCAAGGGTTTTACATTTGAGAAAGACGAATATCTTGATATGCGTATCGATGTTTCAACGGGGTTTACAGCCGCCGACCTGCTTGCGCGTCTTGGCGAGCGCGAGTTAGCTGATCTTATTTACAATAATGCGCAGGAAAGATATTCCCGCCGTATTGCGTCTCTAATCGTAAACGACAGGCAAAAATCAACAATTACCACTACATCGGCTCTTGCCAATTTGGTATACAGGGCTGTGCCTGCTTCTTACAGGCATGGGCATATACATCCTGCGACTAGAACTTTCCAGGCTCTTCGTATTGCAGTTAACGGAGAGCTTGTAAAGCTCCAGTCGCTCCTTGAGGCGGCGCTTAGGGTCCTTAAGCCGGGGGGACGGCTTGGGGTTATCAGTTTTCATTCACTGGAAGATAAAATCGTAAAGGATTTTTTCAGAACAATGAATAAAAACTGTATTTGTCCTGAAAATGCGCCGATTTGTAAATGTACAGGGCACCGCTCAGTCAACCTGCTGACAAAAAAAGGAATAACTGCAAGTAAAGAGGAGATTGAGCGTAACCCTCCATCCAGAAGCGCAAGGCTGCGCGTCGCAGAAAAAATCCTGGACGGTGATGACAATGAATAAAAAATATTTTTTGCTTTATTTACTGGTTTTAACCATACCGGTCTTTCTTGGTCTTCTGGTATGGCAGTCCAACAGGTACCGGAATCTTTCAAGGGAAATTACCCGTCTGGAACAGTCGCAGGCAGAATGGGTGGAAAGCAATAAAAAACTCATCGCGGGTATTTCTGAATACTCTTCCGCCGACAGAATAGAAGATATTGCAAAGAACGAACTTAATTTGCAGAAGATACAACCTGAGTATTTGCTTCAGGTAAAAATAACGGGGGGACTGGAGCATGGATACTAACCTGATGGGCATTGGCGAACTTTCCGGTACCATTGGAGGGCGCCATATTTCATTTACATCCAATTGCGGATTTTCATCAGTAGCCATTGACTCCCGATGCGTTAATGAAGGTGCCCTGTTTTTTGCGCTTGCAGGTTCATCATTGGACGGGCATGGTTTTGTGGAAGATGCCTTTAAAAAGGGCGCAAAGGCTGCAGTTGTTTCCTTATTAGGGCATGAAAAATTTAATCTTTCCGATATTGCCCGGAAAATGGAAAAAGATTTAATAATTGTCAATGATACATTAAAAGCGCTGCAGGATTCTGCAAGGGCATATATAGAGAGATTTAAAAATATTATTAAGGTCGGAATAACAGGCTCATCCGGAAAAACAACCACAAAGGAAATTGCAGCGGCAATTATATCCTGCGATAAAAATACAGTCATGAATAAGGGGAATTTTAACTCCGAAACAGGGCTTCCTCTTTCAGTTTTTGAAGTGCGTGACTGTCATGAAGTCGGAATTTTTGAACTTGGGATGAACAGGCCGGGTGAGATTTCTGAGATTGCAGAAGTTCTTAAACCAAACATTGCCCTTGTTACAAACATCGGATCTGCCCATATCGAATATTTCGGCAGTAAGGCGAAAATAGTTGATGAAAAAAAATGTATTTTTAATTTTTTAAATGATGATGATATTGCGCTTATTCCGCAGAATGACGAGTTTAAAAATGAGCTGTCGCAGGGCGTTAAGGGCAAAATAAAATACTATGATGCAGGATTTTTCAGTGAGCTTGAGGGAACGCGCAGTCTTGGGCTTGAAGGAACAGAGATATTATGGGACGGAGAAAAAATACATTTTGCGCTTCCGGGAAAACACAGCCTGGAGGATGCGATGGCCGCTATTGCAATCGCAAAAGAAATTCCTGTAAAGAAAAGCGCAATTAAACAGGGACTGGAATCTGTAAAACCATTGTTCGGCAGGCTTGAAATCCTGAAAGGACGCACTACAGTTGTCCGCGACTGTTACAATGCAAACCCGCAGTCATGCGAAAAAGCCATTGAATTCTGCGATTCAGTTGACTGGCCTGCAAGAAAAATCTATGTTATTGCCGACATGCTGGAACTGGGGGAGGCTTCCTTCTGCGAACACAAAAATATCGGCAGCATCCTTGCATCTTCCAAAGCGGATAAAGTCTTTTTATTCGGAAATGAAATTAAAGCGGCAGCTGACTGCATGACAGATAACAAAAAGGATTATTTTTATACTGATAAAATTGATGTTCTTTATTCACAGCTTAACTGTTATGCGAAAGAGGGCGATCTTGTGCTTTTAAAAGGCTCGCGCGGCTGCGCTCTGGAAAGATTAAGCGGTATGCTTACCGGTACAGATGAAGAAAATGCAGGGTTTACGGGGGTTAATTAATGTTTTTTGAATTGATCGAGTACTTGTACAGTATTTTTACTCCATTCCGCGTTTTTGGCTATCTTACTTTCAGAAGCGCCTTTGCCGCTCTTACCACATTATCAATTTGTTTTATCTTCGGCGGAAAAATAATTGAAAGCCTGCGCAGGTTAAAAATAGGACAGTCAATCCGCCAGGACGGCCCTGCAACGCATTTGTTGAAATCCGGAACTCCTACAATGGGAGGAATATTCATAATTTTATCGGTTGTAATTGCCATGCTGTTCTGGGGGAACCTGCAAAACAAGGCAATCTGGATAACTTTAGGCGCTTTTGTCGCATTCGGCGCAATTGGCTTTATTGACGATTTTCTGAAAGTAAAACGGCACAACTCTGAAGGACTGCCTGCTCTTGCAAAGCTTGTTTTGCAGTTTACAGTCGCAATAACAATTGTGCTTGTAATTTATTATACAGGCGGAGATGAGACGACAGCCCTGTACATTCCGTTCTTTAAAGATCCTGTTTTTGACATGGGCATTTGGTGGATACCTTTTGCCGTACTGCTTGTCGTTGGAGAATCAAACGCCGTAAATTTTTCAGACGGGCTTGACGGGCTTTTGGCAGGGCTTCTTATTGTTGTGTTTATTACTCTTGCAATACTCACGTATATTTCCGGCCGTTTTGATTATTCAAATTATCTTGGAATACCTTTTATTCCGGAAGCCGCAGAGCTGACTGTGTTTTGTCTTGCCGCCGCCGGAGCCTGTGTAGGTTTTCTTTGGTTTAACGCACATCCTGCGGAAGTCTTCATGGGCGATGTAGGCTCACTTTCCTTAGGCGGCGTAATTGCCGTAATTTCACTTATCGCAAAAAAAGAAATTTTGATTTTTGTAATCGGCGGAGTTTTTGTGCTTGAGATTGCTTCAGTAATAATACAGGTTATATCTTTTAAACTCCGTAAAAAAAGAGTATTCAAGATGGCGCCTCTTCATCATCACTACGAGCTTATGGGGTGGTCGGAAACAAAAACTGTAATCAGGTTCTGGATACTGGGCGGACTGTTTGCAATAATCGCCCTTTCAACATTAAAGATTCAATAAGGAAAGAGAATGTATCAGTTTGATGTAGAAAGAACGCAAAACAAAAAAAATGTTCATCTCTTTTATTTCTGCGTAATTCTGCTTTTGGGAACAGGTCTTGTTACGCTGTACTCTGCATCATATTCTTTTGCATCCCGCTTTTTTAATAACGGTAATTATCTTATTGCAAGGCAGCTTGTATATTCAATAATTTCAATAGCGCTGTTTTTTTTATTTTCACATATCAATCTTGAAATCTTAAGAAAATTCACTTTGCTGTTTTTAATTTTAACGGCCGGTCTGTGTATTTTAACAGGCGTTCCCGGCATCGGAGTAGAACGTTACGGTGCATCCCGCTGGATAGAAATCGGCACGCTTTCATACCAGCCTTCAGAGGCTGTAAAGTTTGTACTTCCACTTTATCTGGCGCACTATATGGATAAAAAAGCCCATGCTCTTGATAATTTTTATTCGGGTATTTTAACTCCTGTTTTTACAACGGGCGTATTCTTTGCCTTAATATACATGCAGAATAATTTTTCTACTGCTGTATTTATAATTTTTAATGTAATAATTATCTTTTTTATTGCCGGAATAAAATACAGATACTTTTTTGCAGCGATTATAATAACAATTCCTGTTTCAGCGCTTTTGGTATTTACAAAGGAACATAGGGTAAGACGTCTTGTAAGTTTTCTAAGGCCGGAGTGGGATCCCATGGGCGCTGGTTTTCAGGTTAACGCCAGCCGGGATGCGATTATATCAAGCGGTTTCTTCGGCAAAGGAATTGGAGAAGGTACGCGTAAAATAGCGAGCATTCCTGAAATACATTCAGATTTTATTTTCAGCGCATATGTCGAAGAAACAGGATTTATAGGTATACTTTTATTTTTTACACTCTTTGCAGTGTTTTCGGTTCTTGGATACAGAGCCGCAATAAAAAGTAAAACTGTTTTTGGAAGGTTATTGGCGGCAGGGTTAACAACAATGATAGTTTCGCAGACGCTTTTAAATACTGCGGTAGTCTGCGGCGCGCTGCCTGCGACAGGAATTCCGCTTCCCTTCTTTTCTGCAGGCGGCTCCTCGCTTTTAACAACGCTTGCAAGCGTCGGGCTTATTGCGAATATCGCAAGAAAAAACGGATTAAATGCAGGCGGATGCATGGTAGATGCAGTTTATGACAATTCGGAGGATGAAGATGAGTAGCGATTATTATTATATGGACTGCGAAAATATAGATATGAAAAAGAAATCCTCATTAACAGCGAAGCGCCCTGCAGGTAGAATCGAAAAAGGCCTAAAAAAACTTCTTGTCATAGTTTTGGTAATTTTTACCGCGCAGTTAATCTGGCTTTTTGGAGTAAGCCCTTTTATTCCGTTTTCCACTGTAGAAGTCCACGGATTTGCAGGCATTCAGCGCGCGGAAGCTCTTTCCCTGGCCGGAATCAACGAAACTTCTTCTTACATTACAGCTAACGTTAATGAGATCCGCGACAGGCTTTCTTCTCATCTTCTTGTAGAATCGGCAGTTGTAATTAAAAGATTTCCTGACAGATTGTCCATATTCCTTAATCCGCGCGAAGCTGCGGCTGTTACGCTGACAAATATAAATTCCAGGCAGGTTCCGGTGTATGTTGACAGAAATGGGGTGTTTTTCAAAATAGGAGACAGCGCCTCGCTTGAAAATATGAATCTGCCTGTTCTTGCGGGAATAGAAAACGTAAGGCTTAACATGCGCCTTCCTTCCGCGCTGGTTCCGCTTGTAAAAAATCTCTGTGAAATGGCGCGGACATCACCGGAATTGTTATCTGCAATTTCAGAAATACGCATTGAACGCAAGGCATGGGACGGATTTGATCTTGTTGTTTTTCCGGTTCACAGTTCCATCAGGGTCAGAATTGAAAATAATCTTACAGAACATACTTTAAGGTATATGCTTGTAATGCTTAATGTGCTTGAAAAAGATATAAATAAACCAAATGAGATAGATTTCAGATCAATTATAGGTTCATATCAGGTAAAGGAGCAATCCTTATGAGAAAAAATAATTTAACTGTCTTTGGCAGAGGTTGTTATGAGTAATCAAATTATTGCGTCTCTGGATATTGGTTCTACATATGTGCGCGTCATTATCTGTGAACGCGACGCGGACGGCAGCTTGAAAATTATCGGATTGGGAGAGCGTCAGTCCACAGGATTAAGAAAGGGCGTTGTTGTAAACATCGAAGCTACTGTACGCGCAATATCGGCAGCGATTGAAGATGCAGAGATGATGAGCGGCCTTGAAGTTGTTGACTGCTGGACAGGTATCGGCGGAAACCATATAAACGGAATAAACTCACGCGGTGTTGTCGGAGTTTCAGGAAAAAAACGCGATGCAAGAGAAAGGGAAATAGGCCAGGAAGATATTGATCGTGTAATAGAAGCTGCAAAAGCGGTGGTTATACCGACCGACAGGCAGATACTGGAAGTGATACCGCAAAATTATAAAGTTGATGATCAAAAAGGGATAAGAAATCCCATGGACATGATTGGCGTACGGCTTGAATCAGAAGTGCATATTATTACATGCACCGTAACAGGAGCGCAGAACCTTATTAAGTGCGTTAATCGCGCCGGATTCAGAGTTAATGAACTTATCCTGCAAACGCTTGCGGCGGGCAGAGCTGCGCTTACAACGGAAGAAATGGAGCTTGGCGTTATGCTGCTGGATCTTGGAGGCGGAACAACAGATGCGCTTGTATACATAGACGGTACTCCGTATTCAACATATACAATTGCAGCGGGCGGAACCCAGGTAACAAGCGACATTTCCATTATAAAAAATATTTCCATGGAAAATGCGGAAAAAATTAAAATAGACGCAGGCTGCTGCTGGGATTCATTACTCGACGATGACGATACTGTTATTGTGCCCGGCGTAGGCGGAAGGCCACCCATGTCTATACCAAGATCCCAGATACTTGCAATTATAAAACCAAGAATGGAAGAAATTTTTAAACTTGTTAAACAGCATCTTGATACATTAAATCTTCCGCGTCCGCTCGGAGGAGGTGTAGTGCTGACGGGAGGTACAGCGCAGCTTGCAGGCGTTGTAGAACTTGCAAACAGTATCCTTAAATTACCGTCAAGGCTTGGCAGTCCCATGCCAACTTATGAATTGGGAGGGCTTGCAGAAGATTACCGCAACCCGTCTTATGCCACTGTCGTCGGGCTTGCGCTTGAAGGTTTAAAAAGGACAAATATGGATGACTCAGAGAGAAAATCAGAATTGCGTCAGGGTGATAAAAAAAGCGGCGCCATTATTGATAAATTAAAATCATGGTTAAAAGAGGAGTTTTTTTAGTATTGGGTTTAATAAGGTTTTATGTCAGGTAAATCATTAGACTAAAACCTTTTAAATAGTAGGGCAATTAAAGATATAAAATTTGGGGGGGAGTTTTAAATGAATGTTTCATCAGTACGTGAACTTAAGAGTGGTCTTGAGGAGGCTTTGAGAGTCAAGCAGCAACTGCATGCAGCATGCGGGCTTGAGGGTGTTGAAGTATCAAGGGTACTTCAGTTCAAGCCGCAGGAGTTTGCAAATGTAACCAATTCGGTGAGAAGGGAGAGTCATGTAAAAAAGGATGTGCCTGCTATTATAAAGGTAATATCCGCAGGCGGCGGAGGCGGCAATGCATTAAACCGGATGATCGAGGCAAACTTAAGCGGAGTGGAATTTATTGCATTAAACACAGACATACAGGATCTTAACAAGAAGAGTATGGCGGAAGTCAAAGTGCAAATCGGCACAGAAGTGACCGGCGGACGCGGAGCCGGAGGCATTCCGGAGAAGGGAGAACGCGCTGCGCTTGAAGATCAGGTTGCAATTGCGGAGGCCTTAAAAGGCGCAGATATGGTTTTTATAACAGCCGGAATGGGCGGCGGGACAGGAACCGGATCTGCTCCGGTTATTGCAAAAATCGCAAAGCAGCTTGGCGCTCTTACAGTTGCAGTTGTTACAACTCCTTTTGATTTTGAAGGACGTTATAAAATGAGACTTGCCGAAGAGGGAATTGCAAAACTCAGGAAAGAAGTAGATACATTAATTGTCATTCCGAACCAGCACCTCTTTAAAATAGTAGATAATACAACAACCTGGAATAAAGCGTTTCTTATGGCGGATGAAGTTCTTTGCAGGGGAGTGCAGGGAATATCCGAGCTTATAACAGAAACAGGATTTCAGAATACCGACTTTGCAGATATTGAAACAATTATGAAAGGCAAGGGTGATGCATTAATGGGTATTGGATTTGGAACCGGCGACAACCGCGCAATGGCTGCGGTTACAAATGCAATTGACAATCCCCTTCTTGAAGATACATGTATAGAAGGAGCTACAGGGATACTTATTAATATCGCAGGCCCTGAGGATATAACAATGGTTGAAATCCAGAGTATTGTCAAATCAATAAAGGAAAAATGCGATTCTGAAGCTCATATTATTCAGGGGCTTCGTATCGATCCTGAACTGGAAAACAGTATTCGCATAACAGTCATTGCTACAGGTTTTAAGGAAGGCCGTTATACAGATACGCCAAAGGCTGCTCCTGTAAAAATAGCAGACTCTGATTTCATTGACTACAATGAATATGTCAGAATGGTAGAAAAGACAAAAAGGCCGGAATACCTTTCATATCTGCCGCAAAGGGAATATCAGGATGATTTGGATGTCCCGTCTGTGATAAGAAAACACAATTTCCATACTGAAGAAAAACAGGCTGTAGAAGCGGTGCAAGGGTGTTAATTTGGATAAAGAAATAATTTTAACAAGATTTAGTTCCCGGCTTATTGCAATAGAGCGTCTTTCAATACTGACAAAGGATTGCTATCGTCTTGAAATAAAAAACTTTCTTGATTTTCTTGACGAAAGAAAAATACCTCTTGAAAAAGCTGATGTACTCTGCCTCTCTTCATACTTGTCATACAGACACGATAACGGCAGAATCAATTCACGCTCTATTGCAAAAATAATTTCTGCTCTCAGATCCTTTTTCAGATTTGCCCGGGATGAAAGACTTGTTAATAACAATCCTGCGGATATACTTGAAATTCCAAAACGCAGTATGAATCTGCCGGAAGTAATGGACGCAGACATAATAGAAGAGCTTCTGGATAAAATAGATATTAAAAAACCCGGAGGAAGCCGGGACAGATGCTTGTTTGAACTGATTTATTCTGCAGGACTTCGGGTATCGGAAGCAGCATCTCTTAATATCGGTGATATAGATATTGAAAGCGGAGTTGGAAAAGTAAGAGGGAAGGGAAATAAGGAACGTCTTGTATTATTTGGAAAAGAAGCGGCGTTTCAATTAAAGCAGTATATTGGATTTACGCGCCCCAAACTTGCAGGAAAAGCAAACAGAACTCAGGCGCTTTTTATAAGCAGAAACGGAAAGCGGCTTTCCAGAAAAGGCATATGGAAGAATTACTCAAAATACGCCTTAATTGCGGGGACTTCATCGCATATTCACGCATTACGGCACAGTTTTGCAACAGGCTTGCTGAAAGGGGGAGCGGATTTAAGAACTGTTCAGGAACTTTTAGGGCATGCGGATCTCTCTACTACCCAGATTTATACGCATGTTAATACCGCTGTCTTGCGGGAAAACCACCGCATGTATCTTCCGAAATTAAAAACACAGGGAATGGGATTAAAATGAAAAAACTAAAAGAAGTTATAATTGCCGTTCTCATTTTATCCGCTGCAGGATGCCTTATATATTTTATTTATCAAAGCGGAAGCGCAAGGCAGAACAGGGAACTGTTAAAACGTGTCGCGGAGTTCAGCCCCCGCGGAGGCCCTCCTGAAACAATAGAGGGTTTGAAGCAGGCAATTGCAATTTATGAAGATCAAATTGAAAGAAATGTAAGAGAAGGCGCGCAAACGGGAGTCTACTGGAAGATTCTTGCGACAAGGCTTGCGGACAGGGGTATGCATAACGATGCGCTTGCAGCTCTGGAAAGGGCAATATTTTTTAATACAGAAGATCCGGCTCTCTATTATCTTACCGGAATCTCCGCAGGAGCTGTTGCAAAATCTGTCGTGGGATTTTCAGCTAACTCTGAAAGGGAGAAAGAACGTTATTTTAGACTGGCGGAAAATTCATTCTTACGGGCGCTGGAACTGGAAGCTACCTATACAAGGCCAATGTACGGCCTTGGCATACTGTACGCTTTTGAGCTGGACAGACCCCTGGATGCAATCGTTCAGCTTGAACGTTATTTGCAAATACTGCCCTCAGATATACCTGCGATGTTCGTCCTTGCAAGAGCTTATTTCATGATCGAAAATTACTCGCGGGCGAATGACATTTATGACAGGATTATTGAAAGAACAAAAGACAGCAATATAAGACTGGAAGCATGGGCAAACAAGGATTTAATACAGGGGTTATTATATGAATAACAAGAACATTATTAATTCCCGGAATGAAGGCTCTCTTCTTCCATTAATTATTTCTCTTTTGCCGGAACTAAGAATTACAGAAAAAATACTGCTGCTCACAGAGTTTGACAGCGAAGAGAAATTATTTATACAATCAAAGAAAGATATAGAAAAAATCATCGGCAGGCAATTAAAATCATTTTGGGATATAAGCGAGTATTGCGAAAGAGCAGGCAGTATCGATACAATATGCAAAGTGCGCTCATTTAAATGGGTATCATGGACAGATGAAGATTATCCGCCCCTGTTAAGGGAAACATATGATCCTCCGCCTGTCATTTTTTACAGGGGCGTTCTTCCAAATCCGGAGAAATCGCTTTTAGGCATGGTTGGAACAAGAAGACCAAGCCCCCAGGCTGCAGAACAGGCCTATAAAATTGCAGGTAACATAGGAAGAAACGGAGTGTCTGTCATTTCAGGGCTTGCACTTGGAATAGACGCCATGTCCCATCGCGGTAATTTGATAGGCGGCGCTCCCGGATATGCGGTGCTTGGCTGCGGCATAGATGAATTTTATCCTTCTGCAAACAGGCCTCTTGCAAAAAGAATACTGGATTCCGGAGGAGCTGTAATTTCAGAGTACCCTCCGGGTTTTCGTCCGTGTAAATGGAGCTTTCCTGCAAGAAACAGAATCATTGCAGCGCTTTCACGAAGCGTACTTGTAGTGGAAGCGCCGAAAAAATCAGGGGCTTTAATTACTGCTGCATTTGCACTTGAGCAGGGAAAGGATCTTTTTGTTGCTTCCAGCGGAATTAAAAAAGACTTGTTTGACAGAGAGGGAACAATAAAACTTGCAGATGACGGAGCTGAAGTAATTCACTCATCATGTGATGTGCTTGACAAATGGAATATGAATACAGCTTATGATGCTTATGAAAAGAAAGAAGAGCTGCATGGAAAAGACATGCTTGTATCTTCAATGGCAAATTTTCTAAAAATTGAGATCTAAGGGACGCATTATGGCAAAAGAAAAAACGGCAAAAAAAAGCGCAGAAAGAAAAAAAACATCAAAGCAGGATAAAAAGATCCTTGTTATTGTTGAATCACCGGGAAAGGTTAAGACAATAGAAAAATATCTAGGCGCCTCATACAATGTAAAAGCTTCTATGGGGCATTTAATAGATCTTCCAAAATCCAGAACAGCAATAGATGTAGATCACAATTTTGAACCTGAATATATTACTGTACGCGGGAGAGCGAAGATACTGAAGGAACTGCAGACAGATGCAAAAAAATCAGGCAAGGTTCTGCTTGCATGCGATAATGACCGCGAGGGAGAAGCGATTGCCTGGCATCTTAGAAATGCAATTACGGCAAAAAATGAACTTGTACCGATAGAACGCATAAGTTTTAATGAAATTACTCCTCAGGCTGTAAATGATGCGGTTTTAAATCCGCGCAGCATTGACGAATCAAAAGTTGCAGCGCAAAAGGCGCGCCGTGTGCTTGACAGGCTTGTAGGCTATAATCTTTCTCCGCTTCTCTGGAAGAAAGTTAAAAACGGACTTTCTGCAGGAAGGGTGCAGTCGGTTGCGCTGCGTCTTATCTGTGAGAGGGAAAAGGAAGTTGAAAGTTTTATTCCGGAAGAGTATTGGACTTTGGAAGCTGATTTTAAATCAGGTAAAACCACCTATACAGCGCAGCTTGTGCTTTGGAACAACAGCAAACCGGATCTTAAAAATGAAGCTGAAGTAAAAGCAATAATAGAAAAAATTCAAAACAACGAATGTTTTGTTTCTGATGTCCGTGAAACGGAAAAAACCATACGCCCGAAAGCTCCCTTTACAACATCGCAGTTACAGCAAACCGCGGCAAACCGGCTTGGTTTTACTTCGCGCAAGACAATGCAGGTTGCGCAGCAGCTTTATGAAGGTGTTGCCATAGGCGCATCAAGGGTTGGTCTTATAACATATATGCGCACAGACAGTGTCCGCATATCAAATACCGCGCTTGAAGATGTAAGAAACTGGCTTTCAAAAAACTTTCCCAATGAGCTGCCGCAAAAGGCCGTTGAATATACGGTTGGTAAAAACTCCCAGGATGCTCATGAGGCAATAAGGCCGACATATACAGATTATACGCCCGATTCAATAAAGGAATATCTTACAAAGGATCAGCTTCGTTTGTATACGATTATCTGAGAAAGATTTGTTTCAAGCCAGATGAACAATGCAAAGAGTAAAACGGTAAGCGTTGACATTAAAGTCATCGCAGAACAGAACAATGAAAAAGATGAGGGGCTCTTCCGGGTTTCCGGCACCAAGCTGATAGAAAAAGGTTTTTACAGAGCGTTAAAACTTCTTTCATCAAAAGAAGAAAATCAGGGCTCATATCCGTCTTTAAAAACCGGCGATAAAGTAAAGGTAGAAAAATTCAGAAGCGATCAGCATTTTACACAGGGGCCTGCGCGGTACTCCGACGCTACAATTGTCCGTACCCTGGAAGAAAAAGGCATCGGGCGTCCATCAACTTACGCATCAATTATTTCTGTGCTTCTGGACAGGTATTATGTTACGCGATCAAATAAACAGCTTGTGCCGACCATTCTTGGAAAGCTGATATATGAAGTTTTGGTTGAACATTTTCCGCTTTATGTGGATGCGGATTTTACAGCTTCCATGGAAACAAAACTGGATGAAGTTGAAGAGAACAGGGTAAGCTGGCCGGAGATGATAAGAGAGTTCTGGGATCCGTTTAAAACAACTGTAGATGAAGTCAGTAAAACAATAGAATCTTACAAGGGGACGCTGGATGAACTGACAGAGCATACCTGTGAAAAATGCGGAAAGCCTCTTTTAAAAAAACTCGGACGTTTTGGATTTTTTCTTGCATGTTCAGCCTTCCCCGAATGCCGCAATACAAAATCAATTCCGCTTGCAAAATGCCCGAAATGCGAAGGCGATGTGGTTGCAAGAAAAACCAAGGGCAGGGGCAAGGAATTCTACGGCTGCACGAATTACCCTGACTGTGATTTTATAAGCCATTTTAAACCGATAAAGCAGGATTGCCCGAAATGCGGATTTTTTATGGTTGAAAAATACGACAAGAAAAACGGCGCGCACAAGGTTTGCATAAATCCTGACTGTGATTATTTGCACAGCGCGGAAGAGGAAGGATAATGGGTTTACTGGGAAAAGCGGCTTTGAATAATCAAAATACTCAATGTGAATTAAGCCTTATACAGGAATATATTAAATATCTTGCATCTGTTAAGGGAAGCTCAAAAAGCACACTGGAAGCATACAACAATGATTTATTCAGATTTAAAAATTATTGCGCCAATTTCGGAATAATTCCGGAGAAAGCATCATCTTATGAAGTGCAGAAATTTATTGCCGACTTAACGGCGGAGAGCATGGCCGCAACAAGCGTAAACCGCAATCTGTCTTCTATTCGCGGTTTTTACCGATGGATGATCCGGCTGAATAAAAGGGAAGATAACCCCTGCTCGGCATTAAAAAATATAAAAACTCCTTTAAGACTGCCGGAAGTTTTATGGGAAAATGAAATGGCGGACTTTGCATCTCTTCCGGATACTGCAGGAATTCTCTGGCCGGTAAGAGATAAGGCTCTTATAATGGCCATGTATTCCGCCGGTTTGCGTATAAGCGAAGTTGTTTCGTTAAATATGGCAAATATTAAATCTACGCTGGAAGAAGCAAAAATAACAGGAAAGGGCGGGAAACAGCGTTACGTATTTTTCTCTGATGAGGCAAGGGAAGCAATTTTGGAGTACCTGCCGCAAAGAGCGGCGCGCCTTAGCCTTTCCGGGATAGATGAAAAAAAATCAGCGCTCTTTATAAACAGAAAGGGACAGCCTATTTCTGTGCCGGGTGTGCGCTGGATAATTTCTAAATACTCCAAACATTCAGGCTTTGGAAAAAATATACACCCTCATGCGCTGCGGCACAGTTTTGCAACTCATCTTGTCAACTCCGGATGTGATGTACGCATTGTTCAGGAAATGCTCGGACATTCAAGCATTTCCACAACCCAGCGTTATTCGCACATCAACATAGAAAAAATGAAAAAGACATATCTAAATGCATCAAAATCATTGCATGTAAATAAAAATGCATTAAGGAAAGATTTAAAAAAGAAGGGTAATACAGTAATGTACGGAGGGAGCCACAATGGCGGAAAAAATTAAAAGCACTACCATAATTGCAGTGCGTAAAAACGGCAAAGTTGCAATGGCAGGAGACGGACAGGTTACAATGGGCAATACCGTCATGAAAAACAATGCGCGCAAAGTACGCCGTCTTATGGACGGAAAAGTGCTTTGCGGTTTTGCAGGAGCGACCGCCGATGCATTTACCCTCTTTGATCGCTTTGAAGGAAAATTAAAGGAATACTCAGGCGATTTATTAAGAGCAGCAGTGGAACTTGCAAAAGACTGGCGCATGGACAGAAACTTGCGGCGCCTTGAAGCGCTTTTGCTTGTTGCGGATTTAACAAAAACGCTTTTAATATCCGGAACAGGCGATGTAATAGAGCCTGCGGAAAACGCGCTTTCAATCGGTTCCGGAGGCAATTATGCCTATGCAGCAGCTTTGGCATATCTTGAGGGCAGTGATTTTTCCGCAGCGGAGATTGCGGAAAAGAGTTTAAAGATTGCAGGTAACATCTGCATTTATACGAATATGCAAATAACATTAGAGGAACTTGGATGATGACAGAAGAAAAAAAACAGATTGGCGAAAAAAAGATCGAGTTTACGCCAAGAGAGATTGTATCCGAACTTGACAAATACATAGTCGGCCAGAAAAAGGCAAAAAGAGCTGTTGCAGTCGCTCTAAGAAACCGTATAAGAAGACTGAAACTTGATCCTGAGTTACGTGAAGATATCGCGCCGAAAAATATCCTTATGATAGGTCCTACGGGAGTCGGAAAAACTGAAATAGCGCGCCGGCTTGCAAAACTTGCAGGCTCTCCTTTTATAAAGGTGGAAGCGACAAAGTATACGGAAGTAGGATATGTAGGAAGGGATGTAGAATCCATGGTACGCGATTTAATGGCCGCCGGTTTTCAGATGGTAAAGCAGGAGATGCAGGAACTTGTTACCCAGGAAGCTGAAAGAAGAGCCGAGGAAGTTCTTTTGGATTTATTGCTTCCGACAAATGAAAAAAAACAAAAGGATACAAAACCAAGAGCATCTCCTGTAATGGGGCCTATGAACGCATTTTCGATCAATCCGGAAAATTCAAACTCAAGAATAATCGCAACAACATTGCAGTTTGGAATTCCAAATTATGCGCAAAACGGCCAGGAAGAAAATGAAAACAATAAAAATGAACAGTTAAATGAAACGCAGAACTTAAAAGAAGAGACAAAGGCAAGTGATGCAAAATTTAAGGCGACAAGGGAAAAGTTGCGCATAATGCTTCGTGAAGGCAAGCTTGATTCAAGGACAGTTGAACTGACTGTAAGCCAGAATCCGACATTTCCGGCATTTGAAATGATGGGCGGGAGCATGGAAGATCTGGAAGCAAGCCTTTCAGGGATAGCCGGAATGCTGTCAGGAGGCCAGAAAAGAAAAGTAGTTTCTGTTCCGCGCGCAAAAGAAATATTAAAGGCGGAAGAAGCGGAGAAACTTGTAGATCGCGACAAGGTAAGCGAAGAAGCCCGCCAGCGTGTGGAAGAAACAGGAATAATTTTTATAGATGAAATAGACAAAATCGCCGTAAAAGGTGAGCGCGGAGGAGGACCTGATGTAAGCCGCGAAGGCGTGCAGCGCGATATTCTTCCGATTGTAGAAGGCGCAACAGTAAATACAAAATGGGGGCCTGTAAACACAGATCATATATTGTTTATAGCGGCAGGCGCCTTTAATGTAAGCAAGCCATCGGATCTTATTCCGGAATTGCAGGGGCGTTTTCCGCTGCGCGTTGAACTTGATTCTCTTGGAAAGGATGATTTTCTTCGCATCCTTACAGAGCCGAAAAATGCTCTTATAAAACAGTATGTAGAACTGCTTGGAACAGAAAATGTAAAGGTAGATTTTGCACCCGATGCCATTGAACATCTTGCGGCATTGGCTGCGGAAGTAAACTCCAAGCTTGAAAATATCGGGGCAAGGCGGCTTCACACGATTATGGAGACCCTGCTGGAGGAATTGTCGTTTGAGGCATCAGATATCGCGCCTGCAAACATCGATATAACCGTGGGTTATGTCAATGATAAACTGGCCGATATCGTCAAGGATCAGGATCTGGGCCGTTATATCCTGTAATTACAGTTTTGGGTAAAATTCGCCGAAAAGTGAGTAGGAAGGAAGGTTTTTTATGAACACTTTTGCAAGAACTATTGATTTGCTGCACAGGGCGATGGATGCAAACACAGTACGCCGCCAGGTAATTGCCAATAATCTGGCCAATGCTGATGTGCCCAATTATAAGCGTACAGTCGTCAATTTTGAAAGCGAATTAAAGCGTGCGCTGGAATCGGAAAATCAAAGGCCGGCTCTTGAACTGACAAGAACGAATGATAAACATTTTCCAAACTTTAAGGAAAGGGATTACCGTGATGTGCAGATACGCCGGGTTTTGGATTATACAAGCACATATAACAATAACGGAAACAATGTTGATCCGGAACAGGAATTCATGCTTGCTACGCAGAACCAGATGAGCTACACACTCTTTGCGCAGGCGGCAGCATTTGAGTTTGCCCAGATCAATCAGGTTTTAAGGGGATAAATAAATGGGAATTTTTAATTCAATAAATATCGCTTCTACAGGCTTGTCCGCAAACAGGATGAGGCTTGATGTAATTGCAGATAACATGGCTAATGTCAATACAACGCGCACCAATGAAGGCGGCCCTTTTAAAAGAAGCCGCGTCATTATGAGGCCTGTGGCGGACAGCCCTTACTGGAGATCTCCTTTTCTTCCGCAGTCAATGGACAACGGGCTTGGCAGGGGAGTGCGGGTTGTGGAAATTCAAAAGGACAGATCAACTGAGCCCCGCTATGTTTATGATCCGACTCATCCGGACAGAATATTAACAGGTCCCCGCACAGATTATGTTGAGATGCCGAATGTTGATGTTGTAACGGAAATGGTGGACATGATTTCCGCATCCCGTTCATATGAAGCAAACGCAGCGATTATAGAAGGATCAAAAGCAATGTTCCAGCGCGCGTTAGATATAGGTTCCAGATAAAAGATAAATAAAATCGGGAGGGTTTTATGAAAATATACAGCAGCGATTCTTATGTGAGCGCTTCTGCGGCGAAAAATTACTCTGTAGTAATGAACCGCACCAATTCAAAGCACATGCTGCCGCCAGACAGTCCTTATTTTGGAAGCGGAAACAAGGCCCTTCATTTAAGGGATACAATAGGCGCAAACGGAATTACAAGAGCGGGAACTTTTGAAGATGTAATGCTTAAGGCTCTGGATAATGTATCCGGCGCACAGTTAAATGCAAGCAATCTGCAGAAAGAAGCAATTATTAATCCTGGCTCTGTTGACATACACGATATTACAATTGCGCAGGCCGAAGCCAGTATGGCCCTTGGCATTACGCGCAACATATTAAGCAGGCTTGTTCAGGGCTGGAGAGATTTGATAAATACAAGATAAGTTTATTTTCGGGAGGGGATAAATGGAGTTTTTCAGAAAATTATTAGCCAAGGCCGCCGTCTTGTGGGCAGGATGGTCATTGCAGCAAAGGCTCATTGCAGGCGTTGTTGCAATTATCCTTGTAATCGGAATTGTCACGCTGTTCAGTGTTTCTTCAACACCTGTGCTTTATTCTGTAATTGACGCGCCGATAAGAGACGAAGCTGCTCTTGACAGGATTGTGCTGCGCCTTAATCAGGAAGATGTAAAAGTTTCAGTTACAGCAACAGGTCTTGTGCAGGTTCCGGATGCATCTACTGCGCGGCGCATGAGAGCAATTTTAATCAGGGAAGATTTAATTCCTTCTGGAATTGATCCCTGGAACATTTTTGACAGGGAACGCTGGACAATAACCGATTTTGAACGCAACGTAAATTTCCAGCGCGCCCAGCAGAGAATGATAATCGAACATCTAAGATCAATAGATGATATTGATGATGTGGGAATTCAGATTGTATGGCCAACGAGGGAACTTTTTGCTTCCCAGCAGCAGCCTGCCAGCGCAAGCGTACGCATTACACCCAAACCAGGAAGCATTATTACGCAGTCTCCGCAGAATCGCGGGCAGATCGAAGGCATACAGAAGCTGCTTCAATATGCAATCGAAGGGCTGCAGCCGGAACATATTGTAATTACAGATAACAGAGGCAATATTCTTAATGACTTTGACGGCATGGCCGCAGCTGACAGGCTTGCTCTTATTGATCAGGAAACAAGAATGATAAGAGCGCAGGAAGCGCATTACAGGGCAAGAATATTAACAGCACTTCAGAAGATATTCACAGAAGATCGCGTAAGGGATCTTAATATCAAAATAGAAACTGATATGTCTAAAAAGAGCGTTGAGACAGTTGAGTACTTTCCGTATGTGGTGCGTCCCAGAACTCCGGGTCTTCCCTATGACGATTCTGAAATAAAGGAATCTGTGCTTAGATCAACTAGTATTTCAGAAACAAACTGGGAAGGAACAGGTTTTAATCCTGAAGGCCCTGCGGGGGTAGAAGGACATGTAGCGCCTGCATTCAGGGACATGAGTAACCTGTATGGAAGGATGACTCAAAGTACAAGCACCCGTAACGAAGAAATTAACCAGCGCAATATTCAGGAGGAAAGAAGCCCCCAGATTGATCGTGTAACAGTATCAGTAAATATTGACGGAACATGGAAATGGAATTTCGATGCAAAGGGAAATCCTGTTGTGCTTCCTGACGGAACAATTGAAAGAGAGTACATACCTGTCGGGCTTGAGGTTTTACGCCACGCAGATGAACTTATACGGGATGCCATTGGTTATAATTCGGCAAGGGGAGACTCTGTAACCGTAAGAAATATTCCTGTGGATCGCACAAGTGAATTCAGGGATGAGGATGCGGCTTACTTCAGAAGAAAACAGATGCAGACTACAATTATTGTTTTTATCGCCGGTTTGACATTACTGCTCTTTGGATTTATGATGTTTAAAACGATCTCCCGCGAGATGGAAAGACGCAAGAGACTTGCCGAAGAAGAGCGGGCGCGGCGCGAGCAGATGATGCGTGAAGGCGCAATGGCTGAAGCTGAACAGGAGGGAATGGAAGTGTCCATTTCACTTGAAGAGCGTTCAAGGATGGAATTGATGGAAAGCGCCATCAATATGGCAAAAGAACATCCGGAAGATGCTGCGCAGCTTATAAGAACATGGCTTCTGGAGGAATAGTTATGAACATTCGTTTCATATTTAATTTACCATCCGGCCTGCAGCCGGGTTATTATAGAGGTTAACTATGGCAAAATCATCATTAGCGGCTGGAGCTGTTGTCGGCGGTTCCAAAAAGAAAAGCGTAAAAGAATATACAGGCCGCCAGAAGGCAGCTATCTTTCTTGTAACAATAGGTTCGGATATTTCATCGGAAATCTTTAAGTATTTGCGTGAAGATGAAATTGAAACGTTAACATTTGAAATCGCGCGTCTTGAAACAATAGACGCCGAACAAAAGGATGCCATCCTCCAGGAGTTCCAGGAGCTTATGATGGCAAATCAATTTATATCAACAGGCGGTATCGACTTTGCAAGGGAACTTTTGGAGAGATCTCTTGGAAGCCAGAAGGCAATCGACATAATTAACCGCCTTACATCATCGCTGCAGGTTCGTCCTTTTGATTTTATCCGCCGCACAGATCCTGCGCATCTTTTAAACTTTATACAGCAGGAACATCCGCAGACAATTGCGCTCATCCTTGCTTATCTTGAGCCTAACAAGGCATCCATTATTCTGCAGAATCTGCCTAATGAGGTGCAAAGCGATGTAGCGCGCCGTATTGCGACAATGGACAGAACAAGCCCTGAAGTCTTGCGCGAAGTTGAACGCGTTCTTGAAAAGAAACTTTCATCACTGTCAAGTGAAGACTACACTGCGGCAGGCGGCGTTGAAAGCATCGTTGAAATACTTAACCTTGTTGACCGCGCATCTGAAAAACAGATTATCGAAGCTTTGGAAGACGAAGATCCGGAACTTGCAGAAGAGATCAAGAAAAGAATGTTCGTATTCGAAGACATCGTTATGCTCGACGATCGCGCCATTCAGAAGGTTATGCGGGAAGTGGATTCTCAGGAACTTGCAAAAGCGCTTAAATCCGTTGACTCGGAAGTACAGGACAAGATTTTCAAAAATATGTCAAAACGCGCCGCCAGTATGCTTAAGGAAGATATGGAGTATATGGGGCCTGTACGGCTTAAAGACGTTGAAGAAGCGCAGCAGAAAATTGTATCCATTATCAGGCATCTTGAAGACACAGGTGAAATTGTTGTTGCCCGCGCCGGCGAAGATGAATTAGTTGTTTAGGTAAATGGGGAGTAGGGAATAGGGAATAGGGGTTAGGGAGTAGGGAATAGGGGTTAGGGAGTAGGGAGTAGGGAATTTCGTTTCCACCCCCCAATCCCCGCACCCCAATCCCCCAATCCCCGTACCCCAACCCCCGACCCCTAACCCCTAAACAAAAAGAGGGTATCTTATGTTAAAGGCTGTTTTCAGACCTAACGAACTTGTAGCGCTTCCTGAAAAGATCGTTATTAATTCTCCCACCTCATTTCCAGAAATAGCGCATTTATCTGTAATCGAAGATGAGGTTGAGGCCATTGAAGATGTTGAAGAATACAAGGGCCCTACTGCAGATGATCTGCGCCGCGAAGCTGAATTGTTTAAAATAGGATGGGAAGAAGAAAAAGAAAAAATGTTCTCAAACGCAAGAACAGAAGCGCAAAACATTGTAGAAAATGCGCAGAGAGCTGCATTTGAAGAAGTAAAAAGACAGACCGATGAAGCGCAGGTTATAAAACAG
This sequence comes from Treponema sp., assembly GCA_009781635.1. Classification (GTDB taxonomy): domain Bacteria; phylum Spirochaetota; class Spirochaetia; order Treponematales; family Breznakiellaceae; genus WQXQ01. The sequence goes on along the minus strand of WQXU01000001.1, from coordinate 133,045 downwards.
CAGGCAGAAGAAGAAGCGGAACGTATCATGGCTGATGCAAGGACAAAAGCAAATGAACTTGAATATGAGATAAGGCAGAACCTTGAAACAGAACGCAAAGACGCAAGAGAACAGGGAAAGGTAGAAGGCAGACAGGACGGTTACACAGACGGAAAGGCGGAAGTGGATCGTTTAATAGAAAGAACACAGATTGTGCTTGAACGCGCCCAGGACAAGAGGGGTGATATCCTAAGCGAAACAGAGAAGGAAATAATCGATCTTGTTCTTCTTATCGCGCGCAAAGTAATAAAAGTAATTTCTGAAAATCAAAAAGATATAATTATTTTTAATATAGTAGAGGCCCTAAGAAAAGTAAAAGCGAAGGGAAGCGTTATAATAAGGGTTAACCTTGCAGATCTAAAACTTGCTACGGAACACAAGCAGGATTTTATTAATTTGATGGAAGGAACAAGCTCAATTAATATTGTGGAAGACAGCTCTGTGGATTTGGGCGGCTGTATTATAGAAACTGATTTTGGCGAAATAGATGCGCGTATTGCAAGCCAGCTTGCGGAACTGGAAAACAGAATACTTGAAATTTCACCTATCAGTTCAAGGGTAAAAGGAAATACGCCTGTACCTGTTGTAAAAACTGCAAATTTAAACGCAGAGCTTGCCGCTGCCACAACATTGCTGGGAGTTTCCGCAGCATCTTTTACGCCGCCTCATGCTGAATTGGCCGCAAGGGTTGAATCAGAATCTGAAGACGATGAAGAAGAAGAGCAATTGTCACAGGGGGCAAACGCAGCTCTTACGGCTTCCGCGGCATTGGCAGCTCTTGCCACAATGGCGACAAAGGGTAAAAGGGAAGCGGACAGAAAAATAGCGGAAAAAATAGAAAGCCTTGGTATGAAAAGAAAAACAGATCCGGTCAAATAAAAATATAGCCGGAAAGTTTTTGCATGAAGAGGGAGGGGCTGCATGCAGGGATTATATTCTGAAAAAGATATAGAAACAGTAATTTTTGACAAATACATTGAATGCACAGATCGCACAGATCCAATAAAGTGCGTCGGCAGAGTCTCCAAAGTACAGGGTTTATTGATAGAAAGCCGCGGACCCCAGGCAATTATAGGCGAGATATGCAGAATAATGTCTCCAAAGGGAAGAGGAATTATAAGAGCGGAAGTTGTCGGTTTAAGAAATGAAACTGTGCAGCTAATGGCATATGAAGATACTGACGGGCTTGAAGTGGGAGATCGCGTTATAGCTCTTGGCACAAGGCTTGAAGTGCCTGTGTCGCAAAAACTTTTAGGCAGAGTGCTGGATGCATTTGGAAACCCTGCAGACGGCAAGGGCTCTATTGATTCAGTATGCATGTATCCGGCTCTTGCAAGCCCGCCTGACCCACTGAAAAGGCGGCGTGTAAAAGATCGTATAACAACAGGCGTGCGTGCGATAGACGGCCTTCTTGCTGCGGGAAAGGGGCAGAGGCTCGGCATTTTCGCAGGATCCGGGGTTGGAAAATCCACCCTTCTTGGAATGATTGCGCGTAACACAACGGCGGATGTCAATGTTGTAGCGTTAATCGGAGAGCGCGGTCGTGAAGTTAACGATTTTATTGAAAAGGATTTGGGCGAGGAAGGGCTTAAAAGAAGCGTGCTAATTGTAACGCCCGGAAACTCTCCGCCGCTTGCGCGCCTTCGCGGCGCATATGTTGCAACTGCTGTCGCAGAATATTTCCGGGATCAGGGGCTTGATGTTATGCTGCTTTTTGATTCTGTTACGCGCTTTGCCCGCGCGATGCGGGAAATTGGCCTTGCATCCGGTGAGCCTCCTGCGCAGAGAGGTTTTCCTCCAAGCATGTTCGATTCAATGCCAAAGCTCCTTGAAAGATCCGGCACATCGGAAAAAGGGAGCATAACGGGTTTTTACACAGTCCTTGTAGACGGCGATGAAATGGATGAGCCTGTTGCCGATACTGTTCGCGGTATTTTGGACGGCCATATCGTACTTTCAAGAAAACTTGCAGAGGCCCATCATTACCCGCCGATTGATGTTTTAAAAAGCATTTCGCGTCTTGCACCTGATGTATCGGGCGCAGCGACAAAAAAGGCGGCAGGTCTTATACGCAGAAACATGGCAGCTTACGCTGAAGCCGAAGATTTTATAAATATCGGCGCCTACCGCCCCGGTACAAATCCTGCAACGGATGAAGCCATAGCAAAACACAATGTAATAGAAGAATTTCTTATACAGGATATTAATGAGAGCGCATCCTTGGAAGAGACGCTTACAAGAATGTCGGAAATAGCAAATATAGAAATACCGGAAGAGGAAATGCTCGATACAAACATGAAACTTGCCGAGGCTGCAAGAGAACGCAAGGAACAAAGAGCAAAACCAGTGCAGGAAAAGGCAAGGGCTGCTCCCATGGAAGACACAGCCAAAGCCTTAAACAGCGTAGCTTCTTTATTTTCATCATTACCTGGAATGTCTGTGCTGGAAAATAATTAGAAATGAAAAAATTTAATTTTAAACTTGAAAAAGTTTTAAGAATTAAAAAATTCAATGAAGAAGAATGTAAAATGGCGCTTGGACAGGCAATAAGCGTCTTAAATTTAATTGAAAAGCAGATAATGCAAACCGCCGTAAAAAGGCATAACGCAGCCTCCCAGCGTTTTAATGATCCTGCGCAGATGATTTTCTGGGATACATATATTTTAAGACTGGAAAGGGAAGCCGAGCAGCTTGCAGAAAAAGCGGCGCAAGCGGAAATGGTTGTAGAAGAAAAAAGAGTTTTGTACCAGGAAGCCTACAAGGAATTAAAGGCGATAGAAAAGTTAAAAGAAAAACGCTACGAAGAATACCGCAAGGATTATTTTGTAAGTGAGATGAATCAGATAGATGAGCTAACTTCTGCAAGACAGATAATGAATCTTTAAAAATTCCACACAGAATTTCCTTGATTGTCAAAGCAACTAATTTTTTATAAAAAATACAAATAATATTAAAAAGAAATAACATCAGATAAAAATATGTAAAAATGCCATTTCGCATATCGTTTAAAGTAACCCAAGCCGCCGTCAAGCGGCGCAGCTTTTACCATGTGTTAAGCGAAGTGGCGGTTTGTAAATTTCCTAATTTGTATTTTCTAATATGCTTATCCAATCTCTTGGACCGTATAAAAAACGTTCAACATTTATTTCTTTTTCTTTTACTTTAAAAAATAACATATAATTTTTTACCATTGTGAATCTAAAACCTTTTATTGCCAAATGATCAACTGGCACTTTGGGATAAATAAATGGATTAATTTTTATTTTTTTATACATCTTTTTTATTTCTTCATATAATTTTTTTGCCGCAATTGGGTTTTCCAAAACATTATTTATATAATTAATAGATGATTCCACATCTTCATATATATAATTTGAAAATTTTAATTTATGCATTTTTAAACAATAAATCTAATTTGTTATCCATTTCTTCTTCTGTTAAATAATTACCTTTTTCAATATCTTTATCCGCTTCTTCCAATAAATTTACCAAATTTCGTATTCCCGTAATTTCTTCATATATTTTAATATTCATAACAGCAATATCACTTTCTCCGTTTTTGGTTATAATTACAGGTTCATTATATTTATGACAAAAATCAGAAATAATATAATATGAATTTTTAAATTCTGTTATTTCCTTTACGACAGGCATATTTCCTCCAGAAATTATTTGATTAATTTTACATTTTCTTTGATGTATTGTCAATTGCAATATATTTTTTTGCAAATTTCTTGCCACTTCGCATAACACATGGTTAGCGCTGAAGGCGCTGTTTGCGCCCTCGGGATCAATATTAAACGTTACACGAAACGCCACAAAAGTGTATGAAAAAGTATACACCTAGGTATGACTAAATTTGGTATTGAATATTGACAAAACGATCTAAATATGGTATTATATAAGAATAGGAGATTTTATGATTAATTTAATACAAGATATTAGACCAATATCTTATGTAAAATCCCACACCGCTGAGATTTTAAAACAAGTTGGAGAAAAAAATAACCCAATTGTAATAACTCAAAATGGGGAAGCTCGGGCTGTTTTAATGAATGTAAATTATTATCAGAATATAATTGATACAATAAATTTAATCAAAATTTTATCCATAGGGAAAAATGATATAAAAAATGGAAGAATTTATTCCCATGATGAAGTTAAAAATAAAATAAATTCAATATTGGACTAAATAAATATGAAACATGAAATTATTTGGTCAAAAGATGCTGGAGATGAACTTGTTGATATTATTTCATATGTAAAATATAACACTGGAAACATTACAGCAAAAAAAATTAATGATAAAATAATGAATGAAGTAGAACAAATATCGGAAAATCCGGAAGGAAGAAAAATAGCTCCATTATTAAGGGAATTCGGAGTAAATCATATTCATCAATTTAATATAAGTCCTTGGATAATATACTATAAATTGGAAAATAATAAAATGGAAATTATATCCATAATAGACGGAAGAAGAAATTTAGAGGAAATATTATATAAAAAAATAATGGATGGAAAAATAGTATAAAAATGCCATTTTGTATAGCTGGTCTTATTTTAGGAGCAAAAAAGAAAGAAAATAGCGAACAAAACCTGGAAAAACAGGAGAAATAATATGTATTTAATTCTTGGAATGCTTATTGTTGGACTTCCAATTTTAGCCATTGGTTGTTTTGCTGCTTGGCGTGAACGCCAATATGAAAAACAGGCATAATTCTCTTATTCCTCTTTATGATCTCTATCCTGAGACGAATGACTGTGTGGCAAAAAGAATTCTTTCGCTTTACATCCTTATTTAGACATATACGAAGTCTCTCAACTTTCGTCTAACGTTTAAGATTGGCGGAACCCGAGTCGCCCTCAGGCTCAGCGTTGATCGTGTGTTATGCGAAGTGGCATTTTTATATTATCCCTTCTATTGCATCTTCTTTTAATATATTTTGCCAATCTCTTTTGCTATACATAAACCTTAATGCTGTAACAATATTATTAAATTTTAATTTTTTATCTTTGTTTTCATTTACTCTATAAAATATTGAAAAATTTTTTAAATTTATGGATCTAACCTTTAAAGAAGCTAAAAACGCATCCTGAACAAAAGACCTTGAAAAAGGGTTTTCCTTTATATATTCAAATTTTTTTAATAATTCTTCTTTTAAATTATCAGCAGCCATTGGCGCTTCAATTGTTTCTTTAATATACTTATGAGCAGCTTTTATGTCACTTTTTATTGTTTTTGAGTGCATTAATTGGTTCAATTTTTTTTCCTATAAATTATTAATAAATTCCGTCATTTCTTCTTCTGTTACTATATCTCCATTTTCAATATCATTTATACCTACCTGAATAGCCTGATATAATTTTAGCTTTCCAACTAATTCTTCATAATATGCAATACTCATTACAGCCAAATCCCCTTGACCATTTTTCGTAATAAATATTGGTTCCCTGTAATTATGGCAAAATTCTGATATTTCACTATAATTATTGCGTAAATCTGCGCTTTTCCTGATCGCTGGCATAATACCACCCCATAAAAATTATTTGTTAATTTAATATATCATTATTTTGATATATTGTCAACGGGTTATTTTTCTCAATTTTTTGCCATTTCGTATAACGCACGGTAACTGCTGCGTAGGCGTTAAACCAAGCGGTGAAAACCCCTCATTTTGTAAGTGAGATGAATCAGATTGATGAGCTAACTTCCGCAAGACAGATTATGAATCTTTAATAATTCCACACAGAGGCAGAGTATCTGTGTGGAATTATCTAATTACTGTTTTACCCAGGAAGGATTACTTCCAGGATTAACTGTTGTGTATGTTCCTGCACCTCCGCTTGGAGAAAAATAGACATCTCTTAAATCTCCGGGGAATGAGTCATCTTCGCTAAAATTTGCAGGAGCAATCGTACCTAGTGTTATACTGTTAAGGCTGGTGCAATTAAGGAAGGCATAATAACCAATACTTGTTACCAATGGAAAATCAACTTCTGTAAGGCTGGTGCAACCAGCGAAGGTTCTATTATCAATACTTGTTATTAATGGGAAATTAACTTTAACAAGGCTGGTGCAATCAGCGAAGGCATCATAACCAATACTTGTTACAAATGGAAAATCAACCTCTGTAAGGCTGGTGCAATCAGCGAAGGCAATATAACCAATACTTGTTACCAATGGAAAATCAACTTCTGTAAGGCTGGAGCAACCAGCGAAGGTTCTATAATCAATACTTGTTATTAATGGGAAATTAACTTCAACAAGGCTTATACAACCAGCGAAGGCACCATAACCAATACTTGTTACCAATGGAAAATCAACTTCTGTAAGGCTGGTGCAACCAGCGAATGCCATTTCACCAATACTTGTTATCAAAGGAAAATTAATTTCTGTAAGGCTGGCACAACTTTCGAAGGTACTATCACCAATACTTGTTATCAAAGGAAAATTAATTTCTGTAAGGCTGGTTGCAGCGAAGGCACCATAACCAATACTTGTTACCAATGGGAAGTTTACTTCTGTAAGGTTTGTACAGTTATTGAAAGCATTATTGCCAATATTTGTTACCAATGGGAAGTTTACTTCTGTAAGGCTTGTACAGTTACGGAAAGCTTCATCGCCAATGCTTGTTGCCAATGGGATATAAACCTCAACAAGGTTGGTACAGTAATAAAAGGTCTCATTGCCAATACTTGTTACCAATGGAAAATCAACTTCTGTAAGGCTGGTTGCAGCGAAGGCACCATAACCAATACTTGTTACCAATGGAAAATCAACATCTATAAGGCTGGTACATACACCGAAAGCTCTGTTACCAATGCTTGTTGCCAACGGGAAATTTGCTTCTACAAGGCTTGTACAGTTAGCGAACGCAACATCACCAATACTTGTTACCAGTGGAAAGTTAATATCTGTAATGTTTGTACAGTAAGCGAAGGCACCATCGCCAATGCTTGTTACTAACGGGAAATTAACTTCTGTAAGGCTGCAGTAAGCGAACGCCCAATCGCCAATACTTGTTAACAAAGGGAAGCTTGCTTCTACAAGGCTGGTACAGTCAATGAAGGCACTATCACCAATACTTGTTACCAATGGGAAGTTGACTTCGACAAGGCTTTCACAGCTACGGAAGGCTTCATCACTAATAGTAGTTACCAATGGAAAGCTTACTTCTACAAGGCTGGTATTGAAGAATGCATTATTACCAATACTTGTTACCAATGGGAAACTTACTTCTACAAGGCTTGTACAGTAACGGAAGACTTCATCATCAATACCTGTTAACAACGGGAAGCTTACTTCCATAAGGCTTGTACAGTAATGGAAAGCTAAATTGCCAATACTTGTTACCAATGGGAAGCTTACATCTACAAGGCTTCCACAGTAACGGAAGGCCTCATCGCCAATACTTGTTGCCAACGGAAAGCTTACCTCTGTAAGATTTGAACAACTAAGGAAAGCTTCATCACCAATATTTGTAACTAACGGGAAACTAACTTCTGTTAGGCTTGTACAGTTACGGAAAGCATTATTGCCAATACTTGTTACTAATGGGAAGTTTACTTCTGTAAGGCTTGTACAGTTATTGAAAGTATTATTGCCAATATTTATTACCAATGGGAAGTTTACTTCTGTAAGGCTTGTACAGTTACGGAAGGCTTCATCGCCAATGCTTGTTGCCAATGGGAAGCTTACTTCTACAAGGCTTGTACAGTTACGGATAGCACTATTACCAATACTTGTTACCAATGGAAAGCTTACATCTTCAAGGCTTGTACAGTTACGGAAGGCTTCATCGCCAATGCTTGTTGCCAATGGGAAGTTAGCTTCAACAAGGCTAGTACAGCTATGGAAAGCACCATCGCCAATACTTGTTACTAATGGGAAGTTAAGTTCTGTAAGGTTTGTACAGCTATAGAAAGCATTATTGCCAATGGTGGTAATCTTTCCGCTTATGTTTTTTAAGTTATCAAAATAATAGAATGCATGTGTATTTTCGTTCCAATCTCCATCTGGGATACTCGTTGCAACTTCAGGCAGAATAAGCGAAACAATTCTATCCTTTCCAGTTTCGACAGAAGGATCTGGATTGAATATATAATTACCTGTATCTCCAACCATACCGCATAGCGAAAGATCAAGGGATACATACTTGCCTCTTGTTTCCAGGATATCCAGCAGTTGCTGCCAGTTGCTTTGTGCATCTGTCATAATGCCAAGATTTATAGCCAGGGTAAGATTAACAGGATCATCTGCTGAGCTGCCATTTAATGCCTGTGACAGGTATTCATCTATATCCGCCAAATTTATAAGCGCATCGATTGTATATGTAAAAATTTTATCTGAAAAAGTTTTTACATAGGAGCTTTCCAAAGCCTTGTAGATATGCAAAATCTCGGTAATTTTTATATTGTCCTGCGCGCTTGTAAACTCAAAAACCACACGGTATTGTCCGGCCTGCAAATCATCAATTAAACTGTCAGGATTAACTAAAATATTAATTGTATCTATTAAAGTTTCGGTTTCATTATATATATGGAAGATCTTCATTTGCGCGGTATCAAAACTGCCTTCAAATTCAATTTCCCAGCTGAATGTTCCCAGGCCTTCTTCTATAGGATAAAGTTCAATATTAACACTCGGGTTTGTTAAGGGTACTGTTATAGTTTCTGTCTTGCTTTTTGCAGCTTCTATATTCCCTGCAAGAAACGCTGTAATTATTAACTCCCATGTGCCAACATCTAAATCGACAAGGCCTGTTGTTTCACTCCAGGTTTCATCAAAGCTTGTGTTGCCGCCGGTTTTAGCGGTGAACTCAAGTTTATATTCGATAAAATCGGGCCATTGGCTTGGCATAATAGTGCGCCCCTGCCCGTTTATAGTTAGCATAAGAGTTGCAGAGCCTGTTTGTGGAGGTTCCTGACATCCGGAAAAAGCGAACAGGACAAGGCAGAAAAGAATCGCAATACCGCAATAAAATAATTTTATATTTTTCATTGTTTATCTCCTTAGAAAAGCTTTACTTCGAATATGACAATCTTGCTGTAAAGCTTGCCGTCAATTTTTACTTCTACCGTTATTTGATACTGCCCAATCTTGTTATAAACAGATGAACTTACAGTAAGTATCTCACCGGAGCTTCCGGAAATACCGGCGCTAATTTGCTGTCCGTTGTAATACCACTTAATGCTTCCAGCATCGAATAAGGATGCGTCGTTAACAGTAATAATTGAAGATGCTAACTTTTCTGCACTTTCTACTATATAAATAGTCGGTGCCGAAATTGACGGCACATTAATGTCTGTAAAATCCGCAAGGGAAATATTTGTCTGTGTTGAATTATTTGTGCAGTCGCCATCGCAATCAATCTCGCCGCAAATGTCGCATTCGTTATCGCCGACTTCGCAATCGCAATCAATCTCCTCGCAAATGTCGCATTCGTTATCGCTTATATCGCAGTCACCGTCGCAATCAATCTCGCCGCAAATGTCGCATTCGTTATCGCCTGTTTCGCAGTCGCCCTCGCAGTCAATTTCACCGCAAATATTGCATTCGTTATCGCCTGTTTCGCAGTCGCAATCAACTTCGCCACAAATATCGCATTCAGTGTCGCCGGCTTCGCAGTCGCAATCGATTTCACCGCAAATATCACATTCGTTATCGCCCGTTTCACAATCGCAATCAATCTCGCCGCAAATGTCGCATTCGTCATCATCTCCTGAAGGAGTCCATTTTGCATACAGATTTAAATTGCCCGTAACGGGATTTGAAAAGTTATACAATACCGATAACCCGGCATCGGAAAACCAGCCGCCAAATGTGTTGTCTATTTTGGCGGGAGGAGGCGTTGGGGCTGCAAGCAGCGCTCCTTTCTCTACCTTGTCAGGATACAAGCTGCCGCCTGCCGTTACACCGCCGTTTAGGTGCCAGCTAATGTTCCAGTATTCAGCGCTAGCAGGAGGGGTGTCATCACAGGCAGCCAATGAAAGTATAATTATTACTGTAATAGTAATAATGTTAAAAAACGCTTTCTTCATAAAAGCTCCTTTAAAATAAAATCAACATACAGCCAATATATATCAACAATACGTTGATTGTCAACGTAACTAAATTTTTTATATCATATTTGTTATCAACCGGTATACCTTCTGGGTAATGGCCCTCTTCTAGAATCAATAAAAATGGTGAAATGGCAAATCTACGGGAAATATTAGCAAGCAATCTAAAGGAAAACCGCCGGAAATGCGGCATTACCCAGTCAAAGCTGGCGGAAAAAGCGGAAATTTCTACACAATATATAGCCATGATCGAATTATCACGGCAATTTCCGACGCCGGAAGTGCTTGAACGTATTGCCCTTGCCCTTGGAATTGAGGCTTATCAGTTATTTAGCGTCCCTGCTTCTATAGAAAGTTCCATGGAAAAACTTCAAAAAGAAATTATCCGCGAAATAAGGGATGTAATTACTGAAATGCTGGAAAATGATCATCCCGGCAGGCAAAAAAAGACAGAAACAGACGAATAATCCTCCTTACCAAAACAGAAAAACATCAATATAATCATTCATATGAAAACAATAATTAAAATTATAGCTCTTTTAATATTTACATCTCTTGTTTCAACTTGCGCGACAATATCAAAAGTTGATTACGGCGGGCTGGGAAGGGGACGCGACAGTGTGCCTCTTTCCGGCAGGGTATTGTCTGGGCACCTTCCCAACGGACTTCGTTATTATATACTGGAAAACTCTCTTCCGGAAAACCGCGCGCATCTTGCCCTTGTTGTAAATGCAGGTTCTGTGCTTGAAAGGGAAGATGAAAGAGGTTTTGCGCACTTTATAGAACATCTTGCATTTAACGGCACTGCGCGTTTTCCGAAACTGGAACTGGTTGAATATCTTCGTTCCCTTGGAATGCGTTTCGGCGCTGATGCGAACGCTTATACATCCTATGACGAAACCGTATACCATTTTGATGTTCCTGTAGAAAATATTAACGGCGTAAAAAGTATTCCGCAAAGGGCGCTGGCCATTCTTGATGACTGGAGCTATGCTGTCAGTTTTAATGAAGAAGATGTGGAAAGCGAGAAAAGAGTTATTCTGGAAGAAATGCGCTCCAGGTTAGGTGCAATGGAAAGGGTAAGAAGGATTACTCTTCCAATCCTTTTTGAAGGCTCCGCATTCGCAGACAGGCATCCGATAGGGCTTTCGCATATTATAGAAAACGCAACATCCGGGCAGTTAAAAGAATTTTATGACCGCTATTATACAAGCGATAATATGGCTTTAATTTTTGTAGGTGATTTTGACGGAAAGGCTCTGGAAAAAGACCTTGCAAGGCATTTTAACATGCCGAGGGCCGCGCAGAGAGTGAACCGTCCGCGCAATGAACTGCCTCCGCCGAAAAACGGCAATTTCAACATAGAAATTATTACAGATCAGGAGCTTACATCATCAAGCTACATGATTTATTACAAACAGAAACAGGGAGAAAAAAGGGGAACAATTGCCTATTACCGCAAGAGTATAATTGATTACCTTATAAGCTTAATGATTTCAGCGCGGTTTAATGAGAAGACATCAAATCCTGAAGCTGCGGCAACTGAATCCTGGGGTGGTATCTGGAACTGGTCTGAAAACACTTCCTTTTATTCATTGGGAACACAGCCAAAGACGGGAAACGCAGAACAGGCTCTGAAGGAATTGCTTTTGGAAAAAGAAGCGGTCCGCCGTTTTGGGTTTACGGAAAGTGAGTTTATCCGCGCAAAATTAAATCTTGTATCGTATATGGAAAGAATGTTATCTGAAAAGGACAGAACGGAATCACGTACTTTTGTAAGAGGGTTTACAAATAACTTTTTATACGGCGAAGATATGGCGGATATTGAATGGGAAGTAAATGCCGTTAAATCAATTCTGCCGGGGATTACATTAACGGAAATATCCCGAAGCGCAAGGGATTATTTTGCCGCAAATGATATTAATTTATTTTTAATTGCTCCGCAGGCGGAAGAAAGCAGCTTACCCTCCAAGCAGAGGATTTGGCAGATATTTAACGAAGCACAGTATGAACTCATTACGCAGAGAAAAGATTTTTCTATTTCCGGCGAGCTGCTGGAGAGCATTCCTGTTCCCGGAAATATATCTAATGAAATAATCGATTCGCAGACAGGTGCGCATATTATTACTTTGTCAAACGGAGCAAGGGTTATTTTAAAAGAGACTGCAAACAGAAATAACGAAATAATAATGTATGCAATGGCATTGGGGGGAACAAACAATGTTCCGCCGCAAGAAAATTTATCCGCAAGATTGACTGCGGAAATGGTTAATGTATCGGGTTTGGGTCCTTATTCTCGCACAGAACTTGTAAACAAACTTGCAGGAAAGCAGGTTTCAGCTTCCTTTTGGTCATCAACAAGTTACAGGGGTTTTCAGGGGTCATCTACTACTCAGGATATTAATACACTTTTTGAAATGATACATTTATTTTTTACACAGCCAAATCTTGACGAAAGGGCGATAAGCGCCATGATTGATCAATACAGGACAAGCCTTATTCATCAGGAAGATAATCCCCAGCAGTTTTTTTCGCGCGAGTTATCAAGAATTATTTTTGGCGGACATCCAAACTATAAACCATTTGAATTGGAGGATATGGACAGGGTATCTGTAGAGCATGCAAATAAATATTTATTAAGATGTATAAATCCTGCAGATTACACTTTTATTTTTACAGGCAATCTGGATATTGATGCCATGCGCCATTTATTGGAATTCTATATTGCTTCAATTCCCAATTCAGCTTCCATGAGAAACTGGGAGAGCCTGGAACTAAAAAGACCCTCCGGAGGCAGAAGGACAATTTACAAGGGGATTGAACAGAGAACCATGGTTTTCCTTGCATGGTTTGCGCAGGGAGCGCCAGGTTTTGATGAGCACAGAAATCAAACGGCTTCTGTTTTAACAGAATATATTAACATTGTTCTAAACGATGAAATACGTGAAAAGATGGGAGGCGTATATTCAATTTCTTCTGGAGTATCAATCAGTGTAATTCCGATGAGTGAGAACATGCTGACTGTTTCCTTTGTATGCGATCCTTCACGCGCGGATGAGTTAATAGCCGCTGTAAAAAATCAGCTTTTAAACCTGACAAGACAGCCATTAGATACAGATATTTATAACAAGGCAAGAGAGGCCTTGCTGATGGGACATGAAAGATCGATGCAGCAGAATTTGCATATTGCGCAAAGTTATGCCAATTCATCGGTTCTCTATTCAACAGCGCTTAACAGGCTTAACCTAAGGCCTGATGTTATAAGGTCAGTTACTGCGCAGAATGTGCAGGCACTAAGCCGGCAGATTCTTTCAATTGAGCCAATAGAAATTGTACTGTTTCCAGATAGATAGTATAGGAGAAACCTTGAAATAATGAATATTTGCATATAAAATGAAATTTGCATGAAAAATTTCGTCCACCTCCATGTGCATTCGGATTATTCTCTTGCCGACGCCTCTGTTAAAATAAAAGACCTTGTAAGACGCGCAGAGGAATTGGGGATGTCCCATATTGCCCTTACTGATCACGGCAATATGTTCGGCGTTATGGAATTTCTTGAAGCCTGCGAAGAAAGAAAAAACAGGGTAAAGCCGATTATTGGCTGCGAAGTATATGTCTCTCCTTTCTCGCGTATGGAAAAAAGCGGAGCGGAACATGAGAACAGATACTTTCATATGGTTTTACTTGCATATAACAGAACAGGCTACTTTAACCTTGTTAAAATATGTTCACTGGCTTACACAGAAGGTTTTTATTACCGCCCGAGGATAGACAACGAACTTTTGGAAAAACATCATGAGGGCTTGATTGCTCTTTCAGGATGTATCTCAGGTGAAATACCGCATCTAATTCAGGCAGGTAAAAACGAAGAAGCGCAAAAAAAAGCTGTTTTTTACCGCGACCTTTTCGGCAGGGACGAATATGGTGAGCCATGTTTTTATCTTGAGATACAGGATCATGGAATTCCTGCAGGAGGAATCAGGGGAGAGGGACTATCCCAGAAAGAGACAAATGAAGTCCTTGCAAAAATAGCCTTAAGTACCGGCATACCTTTGGCAGCGACAAACGATGTTCATTATCTAGACAGAGAGGACTTTGTTGCGCATGACATCCTTTTGTGTATTGGAACTGCAAAGGCAAGATCAGAAGAAAAGCGCAAAAAATATTTCGGGGATCAATTTTATCTTAAATCACAGGAAGAGATGGCATCTCTTTTTATAGATTATCCTTCTGCGGTTGAAAACACATCTCTTATTGCAAAAAGATGCATAACAGATGTTCCGAAAATTGAAGTAAAAGAGCTGCCTTTTTATCTTCCGAACTTTGACATTCCGGAAGGTTTTAAAGACGCTGATTCTTTTCTGCATCATCTTGCAAAAGAAGGGCTGGAAAAACGCTACAGGGATAAAATGTCAGCTAACGGCAGGGAATGGGAAGAAATTAAAAAACGCGCAGCCTTTGAACTTGATACAATAATAAGCATGGGCTTTACAGGTTATTTTTTAATTGTTGCTGATTTTATCAACTTTGCAAAGGAAAAAGGCATTCCTGTCGGCCCCGGCCGGGGATCCGGAGCGGGCTCCATTGTCGCATATGCGCTTAGAATAACTGATATAGATCCTTTAAAATACAATCTTCTTTTTGAGAGGTTTTTAAATCCTGAACGCATCTCCATGCCGGATTTTGATATTGATTTTGCGAATTACGGCAGAGATGATGTAATTCAGTATGTTACGGAAAAATACGGAAAAGAAAGAGTAGGGCAGATTATCACATTCGGAACATTGGGCGCAAAGGCTGTAATAAAAGATGTTGCCCGCACACTGGGTATATCAATTCCGGAATCAGACATGATATCAAAGCTTATTTCCAGGGGCCCTGATGTAACATTAAAAAAAGCCTTTGAAGATGAAAAAAAATTAAGAGAACTTGAAAAGGATCCAAGATACACAGAATTGTTTGAGCTTGCCCGTAAACTGGAAGGATTAAACAGGCACTCTTCATTGCATGCTGCAGGAGTTGTAATAGGCAGGCTTCCCTTGGTTGATTTGGTTCCGCTTTATCAGGAGCGCGATGATTCAAAAACAGGCAAACCCGGAGCCGTCGCAACCCAGTACAGCATGAATTACCTGGAACCCTGCGGCCTTGTAAAAATGGACTTTTTGGGTTTGAAAACACTTGATGTAATACAGCATACACAAAGGCTGATACAAAAAAGAGGCGGAAAATATTCTGATTTCTGCGTAGAAGATGCGCCTGAGGATGACAAAAACACATTTAAGATGCTGGGAGAGGGAAACAGCTACGGAATATTCCAGTTTGAATCTGACGGAATGCAGAATATTCTTAAACAGACAAAGCCAGGCTCAATAGAAGATTTAATTGCGTTAAACGCAATGTACAGGCCGGGACCAATGCAGAATATCCCGCGCTTTGTAGATTCAAAAAACGGAAAGCAGAAAATTGTATACCCTGATCCAAGCCTTGAAGGTATTTTAAAAGAAACCTACGGCGTTATTGTTTATCAGGAACAGGTAATGGAAGTTGCAAAAATAATTGCAGGTTACAGCATGGGAAAAGCAGACCTTCTGCGCCGCGCCATGAGCAAAAAGAAAAAAGAAACACTCGAAGAAGAAAAAATACCTTTTATAGAAGGCGCCTTAAAGCAGGGATTTTCGGCCAAGAAAGCCGGGGAAATATACGATATGCTTGTTCCCTTTGCAGGATACGGATTTAATAAAAGCCATTCTGCGGCATACGCTGTTATTGCATATCAGACTGCCTATTTAAAAACAAACTTTCCCGCGGAGTTCATGGCAGCTAACCTTACAAATGACATTCACAGCGCAGACAAGGACAAGCTTTCAAAATGCATAGACGAAGCAAGAAAAATGGGTATTCGCGTTGAGCCTCCGGATATTAATAATTCGGACAGGCTTTTTACGGTAGTAAACGGACGCATCATTTTTGGTTTTTTGGGAATTAAGGGCCTTGGCGAAGCATCTGCGCAGGAAATTGTAAGAGCAAGACAGAATGAACCTTACAGGAGTTTTATCGACTTCCTTGACAAGGTTGATATAAAGGCAGTTGGAAAAAAGGTAATAGAACTGCTTGTTCAAACAGGAGCCTTCGACAGTTTTGGAATAACGCGGGAAACGCTTACAGGAAATCTGGAGCGCGCGGTAGATTATGCTTTTAAAAAGAAGGAAGATGAAAAATACGGACAGTCAAGCCTGTTTGATAATGCCGCAGAAACGCAAATGCCTGATTTTAGTTTTACTGAGCATCCTCCCGTAAGCAGGGCTGACAGGCTGAACATGGAAAAACAGCTTATAGGATTTTATTTTTCCGGTCATCCAATGGACGAATACAAGGAACTGTGGGAAAAGTGCGTTAAGGCAAACCTGGGAGAAATTGAAAGCATAAAAACAGGAAATTGCATTCTTGTCGGCATAATAAAAAATATAAAACCGATAACTACATCAAGGGGAAGCAGGATGGCCTTTGCCTCCATTGCAGATTATAACGGAGAAATCGAAGTAACATTTTTCTCAGGCCCGTGGGAAAAATGCCAGAATCTAATTAAGAATGATGATGTAGTCATATTAAAGGGCAGAATTGATTATCAGAAAGACAAGGACAAGTACAGTTTTTTGGCTGAAAATATAATTGAAAAACAGGAAGCCCTTGTTATAATAAACGAACAGAAGGAACAGGACGAAAAAGAGCTTGATATACACTTAAGGCTCTATGAAGGATCTTCTGATAACAGGGAAGAGTTAAATCAATTGCGTGATTATCTTGCGGATAATTGCGGTACATGTACGGTTTATATTCATATTCCCTATTCAGGCGGAGAGAAGATAATTAAAGCAATGTCCGGACTGGATACGAAACCCGGCAGTGATGCTGTTAAAGGACTTGAGAACATCAAGTGCGTTGCGAAGGTATGGAGGAATTAATGCGTGCAATATTCAGTTTTTTGGCTTTCGCAGCCGGTATATATTCAATATTGATATTTGTAAGGATAATAATTTCATGGTTTGCAGGAAATGTATTCGGCAAACCTGCAGAAATATTAAAAAAAATAACTGATCCTTATTTAAACTGGTGGCGTAAGAATCTAAAATTACAATTTGGTTCACTGGATTTTTCAGCGGTTGCGGCAATTGTTTTTTTATCTCTGCTTCAAAATATATTATTTACGCTTTCAGTCTCCCAGATGATTACGATTGGTTTAATACTGGCTCAGATACTGCTGTCGTTATGGACAATTATTACATTTATAATTGGTTTTATAATGGTAATTATAATTCTGCGTCTTTTTGCATATCTTACAAACAGAAATATTTACAGTAATTTCTGGAGAGTAATAGATTCAATTTACCAGCCTTTGATGTACCGCATGAACAGAATAATATTTGGAAATAAAATAGCAGGCTTTATGAAAGGAATGATTATTTCACTTTTATTACTGGCTCTGTTAATGTTTGGCGGAAGAATAATCATTAACCTTATTGCGGGTTTTCTTGCAAGATTGCCTGTATAATGTTTATAAGATTGCTTTGCGAAAGCGTAAATTCAATTGGAGCGGTAAAAAGTTCATTTGTTCCAAAGCTTGCAAAACTTAAAATTAATACAATAGCGGATCTCCTTCATCATTATCCGCGGGACTGGCAGGACAGAAGAAACAAAATTCTTTTAAAAGATTATTTAAGCGCCAAAGTATGCACTGAAGTAACTGTTTTTGCAAAGGAATGGATTGGTTACGGCAAAAAGAAAATATTAAAAGTATATGTAGAAGATGAAAGCGCGCAGGCCTCTCTTTTGTTTTACAACCAGCCGTGGATGGCAAAGCAAATTTCAGAAGACATGAAATTCATGATTTTTGGAAAATTCTTCTGCAAATACGGCGAAATACAGTCCAGTTCATTTGAAATGGAAACTATATCACCGGAGTCAGGTTTTGGGAAAATAATGCCTGTCTATCCTCTGACATCCGGCATTAAAAATCCAATGATGTGCCGTTTTATTTCCGGCGCAATTAAAAAATACGCAGACAGTATTGAAGATGAGCTTCCC
Source organism: Treponema sp. (assembly GCA_009781635.1). Taxonomy (GTDB): domain Bacteria; phylum Spirochaetota; class Spirochaetia; order Treponematales; family Breznakiellaceae; genus WQXQ01. The sequence goes on along the minus strand of WQXU01000001.1, from coordinate 114,856 downwards.
CTGGAAATAATTGAAAAGGAAAAACTGCTTTCAAAAAAGGATGCAATTAAGGAAATTCATTTTCCATCTTCTTTTGATTTGCTTGAAAAAGCAAGGAAATCACTTATTTACGAGGAATTATTTTACCTTGAAGTAATGGTAGCAAAGCGCGCGCTTGAAAGAAAGAGAAAAAATGTTAATAAACCCATTACCTGCAAAAATGAGGGTTTAAATTTTTCTGCTCTCCAGCAGCGGTTAATGGAAAGATTACCGTTTAAATTGACAGAAGGGCAGAAAACGGCAATTACCGAAATTAACCGTGACATGGATGCAAACATTGGCATGGCCCGTCTATTACAGGGAGATGTAGGTTCCGGAAAAACGCTTGTCTCTTTTATGGCTGCGCTAAAAGCTGTTGAACCCGGCGAAGGAAGTAAAAGAGGGCAGGCGGCAATTATGGCTCCGACAGAACTGCTTGCAAGACAGCATGCGGAAAACGCAGGACGGCTATTGGAACCGGTAGGAATAAGAATTGCTTTTCTTACCGGAAATATAAAAACAGCAGGAAGAAGGGAATTATTAAAAAACCTTGCGCAGGGGAATATTGATATTGTAGTCGGAACTCATGCTCTTTTTTCAAAGGATGTAATATATAAAAATTTAAAACTTGCAGTTATAGATGAGCAGCACCGTTTTGGAGTAACGCAAAGATCCTTTATAATGACAAAGGGAGAATCGGCGGATCTTTTAATGATGAGCGCTACGCCCATTCCCCGTACTCTGGCATTGACTGTTTTCGGCGATATGGATGTTTCTGTAATTAAAGATATGCCGCCCGGAAGAAAAAAAATAATTACGCATCTTGCAAGGGAAGCCAATGAAAAGAAAGTATATGATTTTGTAAGAGGGCAGCTTGAAAAGGGAAGACAGGCTTATTTTGTCTATCCTTTTATTGAATCAGAAGATGAAATTAAAGATGCTGTATCCATGGCCCAGAGGCTCTCAACGGAAATATTCAGGGAATACAATGTTTCACTTATTCATTCAAAATTGACGGAAAATGAAAAGAAAGAAACAATGGATAATTTTCGCAGCGGAGAAATAAAAATACTGGCTGCAACAAGCGTTGTCGAAGTTGGGGTAGATGTTCCGAATGCAACATGCATGGTAATTGAACATGCGCAGCGTTTTGGTTTGTCTGCGCTTCATCAGCTGCGAGGGCGTGTAGGCCGAGGAAGCGAGCAGTCCTATTGCTTTTTAGTCTACAGCGATGAACTTACAGACGAGGGAAAAACCCGCCTGAAAGTAATGCTGGAAAACACAGATGGTTTTATAATAGCGGAAGAAGACTTAAAATTAAGAGGCCCGGGGCAAATTGCAGGAACCGAGCAGTCAGGATATCTTGTTCTTGGAATTGCAAATCCCATTCGTGATATGGATACGCTTGAAAAGGCGCGCAGCGATGTATTTTCAATTCTTGAAAACGATCCGGACTTGCTGCTTGAAAATCATCGTGTAATAGCAAGGGTTTTGGAAGAATCTCCTCCCTTTTCCAATGTAGATCTTTAATTTATAAAAATAAAAATATTTTAATTAAAAAAAGATTTCATTTTTTTCATAAACTCATCAGCCTGGTTTTCGTCTGCTTGCGCGTCTTCTTTTACCCTCTTGTGGATTGTAACAAGTTCATTCGGTATTTCATTAAGGAATGGGGATGCAGAACATTCAATTGTATTTTGCAGGCGGCGGCGTTTTTGGCAGCTTGTAATAACAAGTTTTTCCTGCGCTCTTGTAATTGCAACATAAAAGAGGCGACGCTCTTCCTCAAGGCTTCCGCCTGATTCATCGCTGTCAGAGTCTTCTATGCTTTTTTCGTGCGGAATTAATCCCTTTTCCGCGCCGGCAATAAAAACAACCGGAAACTCAAGACCCTTGGCCGAATGAATCGTCATAAGGTTGACTTTTCCTTTTGTATCATCTTCACCGTCATCGCGGGTGATAAGGCTGATCCTGTTAAGCCATGGGTAAAGGCCTGCATCAAGATTATCAGGATCATTCTCCCAATTTTCTATCATTTTTATAAAGTACTCTATATTGCTGTATTTCCATCTTGCTTTTTTTTCATCTTTGCCGTGTTCAAGCACAAGATAGCTCCAGTAATCGATATTTTCAACTAACATGCGTACGCAGGCGGATAGCCTCCATGGTTTTTTTTCCTCTCCTTTCCGCTCAAGAAAGACAGTGCGGAAATTTTCTATCATTAATGAAAACTCCTCAAGCTCTGTTGCCGCGCTTTCACTTTGAGTAGATCCGCCCTGGAAAAGGCCCTGCTGACCCTGACTGCGGCTGTAATTAAGCCTTTCAAGGGAGTCCCACATACCGATATGATTTTTTTTTGCAATCTCGCTTAATACGGCAACTGTATTTTTACCTATCCCTCTTCGGGGCGTATTTATAATTCTTAAAAGGCTTACATCGTCATCCGGATTTGCAATAACGCGCAGATAGGATGTTATATCTTTAATTTCTTTCCGCTGAAAAAAACTTGTTCCTCCCGATATCCTGTAAGGAATATTTTCGGCAAGAAATGATTCTTCTATGTTACGTGCAAGAGAGTTAGTCCTTGTAAGCACGCCGAAATCATGATATTTATAGTCATCCTGCAGCATTAAAGATCTTATCTGCGATGCAATAAAATCCGCTTCTGCAGTTTCATTTTCCGGAAAATAGAATTCAACAGGCTTTCCGCTGTCTTTAACAGACCAAAGGTTTTTTTCCTTTCTGCCTGTATTATGGGAAATAAGGCCGTTTGCGGCATTCAGAATGGTGGAGGTTGAACGGTAATTCTGTTCAAGTTTTATTTCGGCTCTGTCCGGAAAATCATTTTCAAACATAATTAAATTGCCGAAATTAGCGCCCCTCCATGAATAAATGGACTGATCATCATCGCCGACTACGCATATATTTGAATTTTTATCCATGCAGAGCAGTCTTAGTATTTTATACTGAATAATGCTAGTGTCCTGGAACTCGTCTACAAGCAAAAAGCGGTACTTTTTTCGGTATTTCTGCAAAATATCAATTCTGTTTTCAAATAATTCAAGGGGAATTGTCAAAAGATCGTCAAAATCTACAGCATTATAAATTTTTAATCCCTGCTGATACTCATTATAAACAACCTGCATATCCGCTGCGGTATTCCAGCTTGCAAGCCCTGTCTTTATCTTTGAAAAAAACTGGCTCAATGAATAAATATCAATTTTAGGCGAGTATAATTTGCATTCCCTCAGTGATTCCTTTATAAGAGACATCTTGTCAGTTTCATCGTAAATGGAAAAGTTTTTTCTGTAGCCAAGAGTTTCGCACTCTTCCTTTATTATTTTCAGGCCGAATGCATGAAATGTGCTTACAGTAAGGTTTTGAAGTTTTTTCCTTGTTAATTCCTTTATTCTTAATTCCATTTCACGCGCCGCTTTATTTGTAAAAGTAAGAGCAAGTATGGATGATTGAGGAATTCCCTTTTCCAGCATGTATGCAATACGGTATGTTATAACCCTTGTTTTCCCGGATCCGGCGCCTGCAATAATAAGTACAGGTCCTTCAATTGCAGTTACAGCTTTTATCTGCGGTTCGTTTAGTTCATTTTTAATATTTAATTTTGCCATAACATTTTTGCAATAAGTCTTCCTGCTTTCCCGCGATGGCTAAGAGAGTTTTTTTCTTCCGTGGAAAGTTCGGCAAGAGTGCGTCCAAATCCGGATACCAGAAAGACAGGATCGTAACCAAAACCGCCTTCTCCTCTCATATCACTCTTCCTTGCAATTTCACCTTCAAGTGTTTCCTGGACAAAATAAAACCTGTCATTACTGAACAGCAGAACCATTGCGCATATAAAACGGGCGGTGCGTTTTGGATTACTAGAGAGCTCTTCAAGCAGCAGTATATTCTGCTCGCGGCTTGTCAATTTTTTTTTGTCTGTGAATCCGTAATGCGATGAATAAACGCCGGGTCTGCCGTCAAGGGAATCAACGCAAAGACCTGAGTCGTCAGCTATAACAGGATCGTCATTGCCAAGAAGTTCTTTTAGCGCTCTTGCTTTTATAAGGGCATTTTCAAAAAAGGCGGTTCCCGTTTCCGCAGGATCAAAAGAAATGCCTTCTTCAGACGGGATCATGAGCTTTACATTGGGGACGGCTTCTTTAAGGCAGGATTCAAGCTCGTGTTTTTTGTGAGTATTGTTTGTAGCGAACCAGAGATTCATGCAGGTTATTGTAGACAATTTTTTATTTTCAATCTATACTAATTTAAAATTATATGAAAAAAAAATGTAAAAAGATATTATTCTTCTGTCTGATTGCCGTAGTGATATCGGTATCATGTACAAAATCAGAGCCTGAAATTACATACGGGTTTATCAATCTGGTGCTGTATCAGAGTGATGATCAGCCTGTTGAACATTTTTCATTTTTTATTATTCCTGAAGATGAAGACGGAATTGAAAACCTGGAAGAGCTGTATCTTTATCATGACAGGGAACAGCTTCAATGGAATATAAAAAGCGATGAATGGCTTCATTCAACGCATGATGGAAGGGACTGGATTGGAACGCGAAGCATAACTGCGGCGGGGGGCAGCCTTCCGCGCGGCGTTTTTAGGGCTGTTCTGATCAACAAAGGCGGAGAGAGTACGCAGCGCACTTTTACCTATGACGGAAGAATTCGTTTCCCCTTTCCGGAACTTGAAATAAGCGGCGGTGTTTATAATGTGACCTCGCTGTGGCCTGTTAACAGGCTTGTTTGCTATGACAGCTCCGGAAATTATTTAACCACTGTTACGCTTACCGGCAATTCAGGAAGCGTATCGCAGTTGAGGCTGCCGTCTTTGGTAAGGAGCGCAGCTCTTTGGGCGGAAGATGAAGCAAACGCGTGCAGCGCTTTTACATATGTGGTTCCGATTAATTAATGCTTAAAAGTTATGTGATACGAAAAGGGCATTACACTCAGGCCCAAAGAAAGGCATATGACTGTCTTTCGCAGAAATATTTAATTAATGTATCTGAATATCTGGACAAAAATGATAAATTGAACTTTGAAGATATATTCTCAAACAAATCCGGCGTAACTGTCGAAATCGGTTTTGGTTCAGGTATTGCAACGGCGGAAATTGCAGAGCAAAACCGGGATAAAAATTATATTGGAATAGAAGTTCATCGTCCCGGTATCGGAAGGCTGCTGCAGGAAATCGAAAAGCGCAATCTGTACAACTTAAGAATTATTGAATATGACGCTTATATAATTTTTGAAAAGCTTATCCTGCAGGACAGCCTGGAAGCAATTCACATTTTTTTCCCCGATCCCTGGCCGAAAAAGAGACATCAAAAACGCCGCCTTGTGCAAAAGCCTTTTACGCAGCTCATGGCAGGCAGCCTTATAAAGGGCGGCTATATATATATGGTTACTGACTGGGAGGATTATGCGCTTAGCGCGCTTTCACAGCTGACTGCAACCGGCGGATTAATAAATGCTGAAAATGGGTTTGCCGTGCCGCAGGGCTGGAGACCGGAAACAAGATTTGAACAGAAGGGACTTGAAAAGGAACATATTATAAGAGAGCTTTTTTTTAACAAAATATAGTAGTATAATTGACTTGTCCGGCAACCCGGCTGGTTGTTAAAAACAGGAGGATAATATGGCTTGTAATTTATCGAATCGTTTACGCGGAGTTAATATGGGCGGCTGGCTCAGCCAAATTGACGCTATACAGGAAAAGGATCCGCAAAAATTCCCTGGTATAGATAAACATATGGAAACCTTTATAACGGATAATGATTTTGCAAATGTAAAATTATGGGGTTTTGACCATGTGCGCATTCCGGTAGACTCATACCTGTTTTTTACAGACGATGACAAGGCAATAGAAAGCCGTATTGTCAATCTTGACAGAGCCGTAAATTATTCAAAGACAAGCGGACTTAAAATGATACTAGATCTCCATGAGTGTCCGGGACATGATTTTTCGGAAGTGACAAAAAGCCCTGTTCAAAAACTTTTTGCAGAAGATGACGCCTACATAAAAAAAACTGAAAAAATATGGGCCTATCTTGCCGAGCGTTACGGTGAAAATGAGCATGTGCTCTTTGAAACATTAAATGAACCTGTAGCTCCAACGCCGGAAATATGGAACAGTGTAAAGGACAGACTCTGCGCCCAAATACGCGCATTTGCACCGAAGTCAACGATAATTACAGGATCCAATATGTGGAACTGGCCGAACACATTCAGCAGCCTTACTCCCTTTAACGACGATAACATAATATACAGTGTGCATTTTTATGAGCCCCTTCTTTTTACTCACCAAAATGCGCCGTGGATAAATAATCCTGAAATAAAAATGGAAAGAACATATCCCTTTGATTACGGCCCCGGCTTTGTGCGCAAATACGGTTTTACGCAGTCAGAAGGCAAATGGGACAGGCAGAGGATTTTAAGCGAGTTTGAACCTGTCAGCGCTTTCAGCAAAAAGTTCAATGCTCCTGTTATCTGCAATGAGTTCGGCGTGTATACGCCGGTAGAGCTTGAGGCCCAGTTAAGGTGGTATAACGATCTTTTATCCGTTTTACAGGAGCTTAATATAGGTTTTTCATACTGGAATTACAAGAATCTTGATTTTGGAATAATCTCTATCGGAGAGAGCCTGCATGAAAACTTGAGTCAATACAACAACAGCCAGAGGATAAATAATCCTGTGCTTGAGGTTTTAAGAAAATACTAAGAAAATAGCTGTATGCTGCTTACTATTGATATAGGTACGTCAACATTTAAATCCGCGCTTTGGAGCTGTGAAAACAGGCGTTTATCGTATGCTTCAGTTCCGCTTTCCATAAGCGATGTACAAAAGCATGAAGCAGATCCGTCTCAATGGCTTTATGCATTTTCCAGATGCTGTAAAAAACTTGGCAGCTTAAAAAAAGTAGAGGCGATTATTATTAGCGGAAACGGCCCAAGTCTTGTTCCTGTATTAGGGGAGCCTGTTTTTAAAAACGGCCTGCATGTTCCTGCCGCCGCATCAAGGTTATGGCTTGACAGGCGCGCTGTAGAATACCAGGCGGATGTATCAAAAGTGATGGGCGGTTTTGTTGATGCAAGTTTTTTTCTTCCGAAAATTTTATATATAAAAAATAAAGAGCCGCAGTTATATGAAAAGACGAAGTTTTTCCTTGGATGTCCTGAGTATCTTGCCTATGCCTTAACATCCCGGGCGCGGACTGTTTTTCCATGCGATGGATATGATCGCTGGTTTTGGAATGATACAGTTCTTGAAAAATTTAAGCTGGAAAGGGAAAAATTCCCTGAGTATATCCGTCCAGGGGAGCAATTTGGAACAATTACTTCAGATGCCGCAAGATATTTTGGCTTTAGAAAAAATATTTGCGTTGTTTCAGGCGGACCTGATTTTTTTGCCGCTATTTTAGGAAGCGGGGTAACAGCTCCGGGACAAGCATGCAACCGAAGCGGATCATCCGAGGGAATAAATCTTTGTATGTTAAACCGCCCAAGAGATTCAAGGCTGTTGTTTTATGCGCATCCTGTTAAGCCGTACTGGAATCTTTCAGGAAACATAAATACAACAGGCAAGGCAATACAATGGGGAAGCGATCTTCTGGGAATTGAAAATATTAACGATTTTATTAAAACAGCGCAGAAAAGCGAAGCAGGATCAGGGGGACTTGTTTTTCTTCCTTACCTTGCAGGAGAAAGAGCGCCTGTATGGAAGTCTGCAGTACGCGCATCATGGAACGGAATTACCCTTTCTGCAGGAAGAGGCGAATTTGCAAACTCCATACTTGAAAGTATAGGTTTTGCAATAAGAGATGTTACAGGCTTAATGGAAGAAGCAGGGGGCAGGATAGAAGAATTGCGCGTAACAGGAGGGCTTTCCGGCTGCGAAAGATTAAACCAGATAAAGGCTAATATTACAGGAATTGAAGTGCTGGAAGGAGAATACAGGGAAACTGAACTCTTAGGTCTTGCGATAATAGGCGGCTGTTTTACAGGCAGATATTCGTCATTAAGAGAAGCGTCTTCTTCAAACATAAAAATAAAAAGACGCTATGAGCCAAATCATAAGAATAATGAACTTTACAAAGGGCTCTTTTGCGAATATGTAAAAATGAGAAATAACAGCAGCAGCGAAGATTTTACATAAATCCCGAAATTTAAGTTTTAAAAGCTCTCATTAATGGCACGGTTGCCATATTATAAATATTAATATAAATTAAAAACATCGGAGAGTTAGCATATGAAAAAGATATATCCTGCAGGCAGAATTATAACTGTACTTTTATTATTGTGTTTCCTTATAACATTAAGCTGTGAAAGGAAGAGCGCATTGCAGGAAAAAGACGGCTTTTCTATACTTGTTTTTATAACGGGAATTATCATAGGAAACCCTTATTATGAACTGCTTGCAGAGGGAGCGGCAGAATTTGCCCGGGATAATCCAAAAGTAAATATTAAGGTATACGAAGCCGGTGTTAATCAGGCGCTTTGGGAACAGCAGCTTGCGGAAATGGTATATGACGGCGGATATGATATTGTTATAGGCGCAAATCCGTCATTACCGGAAATATGCATAAATGTCGGCAGAATGTTTGCGGATCAAAAATTTATAATATTGGATGCGCACCTGGAAGGAAATCCGCAGATAAGAACATATCAGTATAATCAGTATGAACAGTCTCTTTTTCTTGGTTACCTTGCAGGCCTTATAACAACAAGCGATATGTCCCGGATAAACAGTCAGAAGAAGATCGGGTTTATCGCAGCCCAGGAATATCCGCTTTTAACAGGATATATGGTACCTGGATTTATAGAAGGCGCAAAGCTTGTCGATCCGCAGATTGAACTTGATTTCAGGGTAATTGGCTCCTGGGCGGATGCAAACAAGGCGGCTGAACTTGCAGATGCAATGATAAACAGCGGAGTTGACGTATTTACAGCGATTGCAGGCCTTGCTGCGCAGGGTATGATAAAGGTCTTAGCAGATAGGGGCGCGTATGCAGTCTGGTATAACACAAATGCATATAACATGGCTCCCGGCGTTATTGTCGGCTGCGGAATAATGGAACAAAAAAAGCTTGTAATGGAAATTCTTAAAAGCGCGCTTGCCGGTGAAATACAATACGGTATTTCAGATTCCCTGGGTGTAAAAGAAGGTTATCTTGGATTTATCTTTGATGATCCTGCATACCGTGATCTTCCTTCCGGTGTCAGGCAAAGATTTGAAAAATTCCTTGATGAGTATTTCCAAGAATGAATATAGCTGAAATAAGATCTGTTTGCAAACAATATCCGGGAAAAGATACAAAAGCGAATAATAACATAAGCCTGGATCTGCGCAAAGGTGAAATTTTATGCATTGCAGGTGAAAACGGAGCAGGAAAAACAACCTTAATGAAGATCCTCTGCGGATTTGAAAAACAGGATTCGGGTTTTATTGTTAAAAACGGAAATACAGGCATGGTGCATCAGCATTTTATGCTGTTCGGCGATTATACAGTAGCTGAAAATATTGTAATGGGAATTGAGCCGTGCAAATGGGGCATTTTTTTCGATCAAAAAAAAGCGCGTGAAATCTCTGATAAAATAATAATGGAAAATAATTTTTCTGTTAAATCCGGAAAAAAGGTTAAGGATTTAACCCTTGGTGAAATGCAGCAGGTTGAAATAAGCCGCATACTTCATAAAAAGTCGGATATCATTATCCTTGATGAGCCTACATCAATTTTAACAGAAAATGAGATACAGTCTCTTTTTTCAACTCTTAAAACGCTTGTTAAAAACGGGAAGTCGATTATCCTTATAACGCATAAATTAAATGAAATAAAGAGAATAAGCGATCGTGTTGCAGTTCTTAGGAAAGGTGAGCTTAAAGGAATTTGCAATACAGATGAAATGGAAGTAAATGAAATTGCGCGCATGATGATAGGTGATGACAAATTGCCGTACTCGCAATTTTTTAATAAAAATGAAATTCAAAAAAATAAAAGTCCTGTAATTGTTTTTGATAATGTTATTGTACGCAGGCAGGGGCAAAAGCGTCCTTTGCTTGATAATGTTTCGTTCTCTGTGAATGCAGGTGAGATTCTGGGATTTGCAGGCGTTGGCGGAAACGGACTTGGAGTAATAGAAGCTGTGATGGGCGGCTTTCTTCATCCAGCTTCAGGTAAAATCCTTTACAAGGGGATGGATATTACAAATTTTGGATCCCGGGCGCTTAGAAAACTGGGACTTTCATATGTTCCGGCGGACAGGAAAAGGGTTGGAAGCGCGCAGGATGCCACTATAGAAGAAAATATTATAGTAAACAGGCGGGATGAATATTTTAACTATTTTAATAAAAAACTGCGGAAAAATGAATCATTTACAGGCGCTTTTCATGAAATTTGGTCAAAATATAATATCGATGCTCCTGATTTAAAGGAAAAAGCCGGCACTCTTTCCGGAGGCAATTTACAAAAACTTATCCTTGCAAGAGAAATAAATAAATTAAATGACTACATTATTTTCTCAGAGCCAACATGGGGTCTTGATTTTGCATCAAGTCAATTTATGCTGGAAGAAATAAATAATCTTCGTAAAAATAAAGCTGCAATTATTCTTATTTCTACAAATTTGGATGAGATAATTTCACTTTCTGACAGAATCATTGTAATGTACAGAGGCAAGATTGCAGGTGAATATGAAAATGGCAATGACAAGCGGATAAAAGAACTAATAGGAAAATCAATGCAGGGAATCAGTTAATGAGGGTGAATGCAATATTTATATTTATTATTTCCCTGTTAACAATTATTTTATTAATAGGTATATTAAGCGATACTCCGCAGAGAGCTGTTTATTTCTTTTTTATAGGCCCGTTTAGAAATTTGTTCAGCTTTGGTAACATGTTAAACGCATCGGTTCCGTTTATTCTGGGAGCTCTTGGTATAATTACCGCAATGAAGGCAGGCAGCCTTAACCTTGGAGGAGAAGGGCAGTGCTACCTTGGCGCCTTTATTACAACTGTAACCGCACTATCTCTTCCACACTTTGGAAAAGCGGGAATAATTATCTGCGCTCTTGCAGGCTCTCTTTCAGCAGGAGTCCTTGCAGGGTTCAGCGGATATTACAAGGCAAAATGGAATACAAGCGAACTTATAACAAGCTTCCTTTTATCCTGCGCTGTTATTCCGGTTATTAATTATCTTGTTACAGGCCCTTTTCTGGATCCCGGGACATCACTTATATCAACAGAAAAAATTCATGAAAACATGCGCTTTACTCAAATATTAAGACCTTCAGGCTTAAATACAGGATTTATAATAGCATTGGTTTTTGTTTTTATTGTAAAATTTTTTCTTGATAAAACAAAAACAGGCTATGAGTTTAGAATGGCAGGTTATAATGAAACATTTGCACGTTACGCAGGAATCAACGTAAAAATAAACACAGTCATTGCAATGACAATAAGCGGCTTTTTATACGGCCTTGCAGGCAGCTTTGCAGTTTTTGGAACGCACTATGCGGTAATAAAAGAATTTTCTGCGGGGCTTGGCTGGAGCGGCCTTACAGCGGCATTAATTGCAGGCTTTTCTCCCCTGGCTGTAATACCCGGCGCTTTATTTCTTGCATGGATTAATTCAGGAGCAAGAATTGCGATGCAGAATACAGGGCTTACTTTTGAAATTGCATATATTGTGCAGGCTGTAATTTTCTTTTTTTCTACAAGTCTTGTATTAAAAAATATTATTGCAAAAAAAAGGAAGGAATAAATGGATATGTTTTTACCCTTCCTGAAAAGTTCTTTAACAATAGCAATTCCTGTTTATTTTGCCGCTCTGGGAGGATTATTTCCGGCGCTCGCAGGAACTTTAAATATTGCTCTGGAAGGGCTGCTGCTTGTAAGCGCATTTTCAGCGCTTGCAATATTTTATTTTACAGGCAGCGCGGCAGCGGCTGTTGCAGGTGCAATTCTGTCGGCACTTATGCTTGCGGCCCTGCATGTATTTGCAGTTTTTAAGATGCGCGCAAATTTATTTATATCAGGCCTTGCCGTTAATCTTTTTTCAAGCGGCCTTTGCATTGTTCTTTCGGATAAAATATTCAATACAAAGGGGGTTATAACAGCGCCTTTTAGTCAACCCCTGTTAAAATGGTATGTATTATCGGCCCTTATTTTTTTACTTATTACATGGCTTTCAATTTACAAAACGCCGTTTGGATACAGGCTGCGCGCCTGCGAAAAATGCAGCGATGCCCTTGTTTCATTGGGGAAAAGGCCAGGGGTTTACAAGGCCGGCGCAATCCTTATTTCCGCGTTTTTCTGCGGGATAAGCGGATCATTTTTAAGCCTTAATCTTGGCTCCTTCGTTCCCGGGATGTCCGCAGGCAAGGGCTGGATTGCCCTTGCTGTAATCTTTCTTGGCGCAAAAAGGCCCCTTGGTATCCTGGCCGCTGCATTTATTTTTGCTTTGGCCGAGGCCTTTTCCAACTATGCCCAGGGCTTTCTTTCAATCCCTATTGATTTTATTCTTGCTTTTCCGTATATTTTTACGCTAATTGTGATGATCTTTGTTTCAATAATTCCAAAATATCGACATAATATTTAATTATTCTCCATTGTAATTCTCAATTTTCTCTGGTAAAATAGTAAAAAAACATAAAGGGAGGGTATTAATGTTGGATATCGGTCAAATCCACCGGATTGAATATGAGCTAGAAAACGACCGATCGACTCATGTTGTTATTGCTGAAGCCCCAGGCAGAATCCATTTCCTGGGTGAAATTGCACCGACAGGTTCTAGCACAATCGCACCGACAGGTTCGAGCGCAATCGCACCAGCTGCATTTACGCCAAACTCGCTTACAAACACAGGCTCAACTTCAAATTCCAGCACAAATACAACGGTTAATTCCAGTACACATTTAAAAAACGGAGTCTACGCCGGGCAAAGTGAGATTGAAACCGGTTTTTTCCTGTCAGCGGCCATAGATCGATACATTCATGTCGCTGTCAGCAGCAGAAAAGACAACTCATTCCGCTTTTTTGCTGCAGATTTAAAAGAACGAAAGAGAAGCACACTGGTAAATTTAAAATATAAGCGTGAAGACAGGTGGGCTAACTATTTAAAACCTGCAATTTACCTTTTTACCGAACTTGGATATCCAATGAAAGGTTTAAATTTTACCTTTTGCGGAAATATACCTCAGCATATAGCCCTTGCATCATCAACTGCGATAGAAACAGCCGCAGCGACAGCTCTTCGGAGCCTTTTACGCGTTCAGATGAACGATATGCTCATGGCGGAAAAACTTAAAGAGGCGCATCTTGCCATTTTCGGCAATTCAACGCCTCTTGCTGATTATCTTGTCACACTTTGCGCGCGTAAAGATCAATTTTTGGTTGTAGATTCATCCGGAGAGGAAATAAAATTAATAAAATCGCCATTTTCGCGTTTCAGGTTTATGCTTGTGGATTCGCGTGTACCCAGAATGGGCACAGAGAGCGAAATCTCATCACGCAGAGCCGACATATTAAAGGGACTTGATCATCTTACCCAAAAACGGGAGGGGACAAGTTTTAAAGATTTTGCATCTTCTGATCTTCTGGAAGTGCTGGGAAATTTTCCAGAGCAGATAAGAAGGCGCAGTATGCATATTGTCGAGGAAATACGCAGGGTAAACGATGCCGCAGATGCTCTTGAAAGAAGCGATTTAGCGTCTTTTGCAAAAATCATATATCATTCCCATGAAAGTTTAAGGGATCTCTATGAAACAAGCTGCCCTGAAATTGACTGGCTTGTAAAGCGCGCGCAGGAAATTGAAGGCGCAGCAGGTTCCAGAATGACAGGGCCCGGGTTTGGAGGATGCACATATACAATAATCCGCCGCGAACTTGTTGACGAATATAAAAAGCGTCTAGAGGAATACGAAAGGATATTCGGTTTCCGCCCGGTTATATACGAAGTAAAACTTGCGACAAAAGCCAGGATTGTTCCGGAAAAGAGGGTGTATGCTTAGAATATTGCTTGTAAACGATGACGGTATTTCTTCTGCGGGGATCAGGCTGCTTGCAAAGGCGCTGCGCCAAGCTGGCCACAGGGTCTTTACTGTCGCTCCCGATATAAACCGTTCCGGATGCTCCCATTCAATTTTGTTTTTGAATAAGCCTTTAAAGCTTTTGGAGATTGAGATGGACACTTTCTCATGCTCCGGAACTCCTGTTGACTGTGTTATAACATCGCTTTTGGGCGGAATCCCTGAAATCTGCATTTCTACAGAAAGTTCATCCCTTAACATGGAAAGAGCTCCGGATTTGGTTTTGTCAGGGATTAATGCAGGGGCGAACCTTGGTACCGACATCGTCTATTCAGGAACCGCAGCTGCGGCAAGACAGGGCAGTTTTTTCGGCATTCCTTCAGTGGCTTTGTCACTTGTAGAAAACGATCTTCCCTGGCAGTGGGAATCTGTTGTCTCATATGTAAACGAGAAACTTGTACTTCTTATGGGATACTGGAAGAACGGTACCTTTGTAAATGTCAATTTTCCAAATATCGAAAAAAAACCTGCTTCTCTTGTTCCTTCTTTCCCGTCTATGCGGTACTATAATGATCGTATAGTTACATATACGCCTCCGGACGGAGGAAAATATTGCTTTGCAAATCCGGGGAAGGTTGAAAATATACCGGAGGAAGGTTCTGACTGGGCTGAAGTTCTGAAAGGCAACGCTGCGTTTAGCCTTATTATGTCTCAGCCTGCAATTGCATCGGGTTAGCGGGGGAAACATGACTTCTCAGGCAAACGGCATTGACGGGTTTGAAGGCGCCGGAAAAGCGGACGCTTTTGTAAATGAAAAACTCATAAGCGCTATTGGTTTATACCGCATGAAAATCTGGGATAAGGCTCTTGCGGAACTTTTGTCTGTAGACGCATCAAGCTTCAATAATGACGAAAAAATGGAACTTGCATATTACCTCGGCTTGTGTTATACGAAACTTATGCGCTATGAAGAAGCCCTTACTTTTCTTGAACAGGTTGTAACACAGGGTCATGATATCCTGCGCGTTTTCCAGTGCAGAATGACCCTTGCGTATATTTATGTGATTACAAAACGCGTGCGAATGGCGGAATACGAATTAAAAAGACTGCAATCATCGGGTTTTGAATCACCCCTGCTTTACAATACTCTGGCCTATGCGGCCTGGCTTCAGAAACAGCATAAAAATGCCGTAGAATTTTATGAGAGAACCCTGGAAATTGATTCTGAAAACGCAACTGCAATGAACAGCATGGGTTATATTCTTGCAGATACCGGAATGGATATCATGCGCGCCCTTCGTTTGTGCAGGAAAGCGGTAGATTCAAAACCGCAGAATGCGGCCTATCTTGACTCTCTTGGCTGGGCTTATTATAAAAGCGGCGAAATTCTGGAAGCCCGCACATGGCTGCGAAGAGCGCTTGAAATTGCACCTAATGAAGAACTTATAAAAAAACATTTTAAAATTGTTTCGGGGGACGCAAGGTGAGAAAAACATCGTTATGTTTTCTTTTGTTTTTCTTTATCTGCGTTTTATATGCACAGGTTGAGCCTGTACGCCCCGGTCCTGTTACAGGCGGAACAGGGTCTGATTCTCTTTCTGCGGCGGAGGAATTCAGGCTTGGAGTGCATGCATTTAACCGTTTCTCCTACAACGAAGCGATACTTTCATTTGAACGCAGCCTTTCTTTCAGGCCGGCGGAGCCTCTCATTCTTGACTGGCTTGGCAGGGCCTATTATTTTTCCGGTTTTGAAGAAATTGCCCTTCGCCAGTGGCGCTCTGCGCTTCAAATTTACGGCAGAAACACAGGCGTTGGAATGCTTTTAAACGCGCGGATTGAAACAGTTGCAAACAGGCGTTTTTTAATGCCTGTTGCGGATGATAACGTGCGTTATGTGCAATCGGGGCGTTTTCCGGGAAGATTCGAAGATACTGTATATTACCGCCAGCCGGTTTCAGTTCTTGCGAATAACGACGGTTCAGTCTGGCTTGTCGCGTACGGCAGCAATGAAATTGTCAGAATAGATGTTAACGGAAGAATAAGGGATCGTGAAAGAGGCCCCTTAAACGGCTTTGATCGCCCCTATGATATGGTGCGGGGAAATGACGGCCGTCTGTATCTCTCAGAATACCGAGGCTCAAGAATTAGCGTTCTTGACAGTAACGGTAAATGGCTTTTCTATATAGGTTCAAGAGGGCTTGGCGCAGGCCAGTTTGTCGGTCCCCAGCATTTGACAATAGATGAAGACGGGTATTTGTATGCTGTAGATTACGGAAACAGGCGCGTATCAAAATTCGATCCGGACGGAGATTTTATATTATCATTTGGGCTTAGAAGCTCTGTTTTTTCCGGCATGCTTTCGCCCACGGGAATAGCAGCCGGTAACGGCAGGATTTATGTTGCGGACAGCGCGGCAAAGTCAATTTACATGTTTGACCCGAATGGCAATTATCTGGGACGCCTTGCCGCTGAAAACCTTTTAGGTCCTGAGAGCCTTAGGTTTCTTTCTGACGGAACGCTGCTTGTTCCTGACGGAAACAGAATTTTACAGATTGATCCTGATTCCGCTATTGTCCGGGAGCTGGGGCTTGCGGGGGGAGACCGTGTGCGCATAACAGGCGCGGACATGGATAAAAACGGAAATATAGTTGCAGCTAACTTCAATGCGGGAGAAGCTGCAATAATGACCCGCTTTGACGATCTTGCTTCCGGTTTTTTTGTACAGATACGCAAAGTTGATACACAGAGATTTCCGCAGGTTTTAGTGGAACTTACGGTAGAAGACAGGCTTCGCCGTCCAATTCTTGGGCTGGATGACAGTAATTTTCTGATTACAGAAGGCGGCATCCCGGTTGAAAACCAGACATATCTTGTTCCCGGTTTCCGTCATAGCGGCGCGGATATATCATTGCTTGTTGAACGCTCCGACATAACCGCCCGCTACCTTAATGACCTTTCGGCGGCATCCCGGGATATAAACCGCGCCTTGCAGGAAATGGACAATTCAAAAATCGTTTCAGTTATTTCAGCTTCAGCGCAGCCACGCCGCGAGCTTTCATCGGAAAGGCAGACGGGAGTACCGCTTTCACAACTGGAAAATGCTGTCCGCTCAAACCCCGACAGATATACCCAGCGCTGGCGTTTTGACCTTGGGCTGCGTCTTGCCGCAACAGACCTTTTAACGGTAACAGCATCACCGAAGAGATCTGTTGTTTATATAGGTTCAGGCAGTTTGGGCGAACTTGCTTTTGAACAGTACAGCCTCTCTGAGATGGCGGCCTATCTTGCAAATAACGCAATTGTATTTAACGCAATAATAATTGGCGCAGAGCAAGCGTCTGAGAGCGTTAAATATTTATGCAGGGAAACAGGCGGCAGTGCAATGAATCTTTACCGTCCCCGCGGCATCGGCGAACTTATAAAAAGCACAGCTGATAACCCGTCAGGCCTTTACAGTTTTACCTACAATTCAAGGCTTCCCACAGATTTTGGCCGTGCATGGCTCCCAGTAGAAGCTGAAGTCTACCTTATGGAAAGATCCGGCCGTGATAGTACAGGTTTCTTCCCCCCGATGGAGTAGGCTATTTTACAAGCTCATAATTTTGCAGCGCATCGTCAATTAATTCACCAAGATTAAGCTCTTCGTAAATGGCATTTGCTTCCATAAAATCACCGCGTAATACAGGATGAGCAGGATTAAACAGCACACAGCAATCTTTATAAGGCTGTATTGAAACATTGTAGGTGCCGATTTTTTTTGCACTATTAATAATATCCTCTTTGTTGACTCCAATTAAAGGACGAAGGACAGGCAGTTTAATTCTGTTTTGCGTGCAGGTTAAGTTTTCTATCGTCTGGCTTGCTACCTGTGAAAGGCTCTCGCCTGTTATAAGACATTTACATTTTATTTTCGCTGCCGTCTTTTCCGCCGCTTCCATCATTGCCATGCGAAGAAGAACTGTAGACCAGGGGAAGGGAGCTTTCTCTTTTATCCGCGTCTGCACTTTTATAAAATTTAAAATGTAGAGCCGGATTCCCATGCAGTATTCGCCTGTTATGCGCGCAAGATCAATTACCTTTTGTTTTGCTTCAAGTGACGTATAAGGGTATGAATGAAAGTGAATGGCATCTATTATCATGCCGCGGGATGCCATAAGAAAACCTGCAACAGGAGAATCAATGCCTCCGGACAATAAAAGCATTCCTCTGCCTGCTGTTCCTGCAGGAAGCCCCCCAAGTCCTTTTTTCCCGCCGGAGTAAACAAAGGCCTTTTCGCGGATTTCTATTTTAATAACATCATGCGGACTGTGAATATCAACCTTTAATTCATCTACTGCGCCGCAAACAGCATCTCCTGCCTTGCAGCATAATTCGTAGGATGACAAGGGAAAACTTTTATCCGTTCTGCGGGCATCAATTTTAAAAGTTCTGGCTCCGCTTTTATATATTTTTTTTCCTTCTTCAACGCAGGCTGCAAGAACATCCTGCTCATTTTTTTCGCATGTAACTGTTTTTGCCCAGCCTGAGATTCCAATTAAATGTGAAAGTATGTTTTCTACAGCCTGGCTTTTATCCAGGGGAGCATGCACATAATAACGCCCCGAAGTAAACTTTAACTTTACATTACAGTCCAGCATATTAAAAAGACGCTGAATATTACTTTTTAATACGCCTTCAAAACTTTTACGGTTATCGCCTTTTAGGGTCAGTTCACCGGGCTTTAAAAGCCAAATCCCCGTCACAGAAATTTTAACACCTCCGAAATTCCTTCCAGAAGAAGATCAATATCTTCGCAGCTTGTAGACTGCCCCTGAGAGATGCGAATACCCTCTATTCTAAGGTTTTCATCAATACCCATTGCAGAAAGAACCGGGCGTTCAGGAGATGATGAAGAGCAGGCAGATCCTGTAGAAACTGCAAAACCAAGATCGTCAAGCGCCCGCGCCATAACTTCACCCGGAATGTCTTTAAAAGCTGCCTGTAAAATGTAAGGAGAAAACCTCTCATCCTCTGCGGTACGTTCTTCCGGGATAATCGTACAGCGTTTAATTGCACAAAGCTCTGTCATTAATCTCTTCCATCTTTTTTTTGCATTATGAAAATGTGTTTCAACATCCCCTATACATTTTTCAAGGCAGTCTGCAAGCGCTGCAGCTCCCTGCGTATTTTCAGTCCCGCCCCTTATGCCGTTTTCCTGGCCTCCTCCTGTGTAAAAAACATCAATGGGTTTTCGCAGGTAGAGTAAACCAATTCCGCGCGGTCCTGAGATCTTGTGAGCGCTGATGGAGGCGGAATCAATTTCCCAGCCGGAAATATTAAGCGGTATTTTCCCGGCTGCCTGGGCAAGATCGCAGTGGAAATGCACAGATTTTGCTGCCAGTAAACTACCAAGGGATGCAATATCCGTTATGGCCCCTGTTTCGTTATTTACCGCCATGATCGAGGCAAAGCGCGCATCAGGGTACTTTAAAAGCGTTTTTTCCAGGGTTTTTACCGTTACCATCCCGGCGCTTTCAATTTCAATGCTTCCTGCTGGTTTCCCCATTTTCTCCAGGGTATCCATACATTCTCTTACCGAAGCATGCTCTGCAGGTGATGAAAGGATACGCCCCTTGCCGGGACGCATCAGGTTTGAAAAAAGGGCTATGCTGTTGGATTCAGTCCCTCCGGATGTAAAATACAGGGTTGCCGGCGGAACATCCAATATTGATGCGCAGCGCTGTCTTGCCTCTTCAAGCGCCTGTTTGGCCGCTCTTCCTTCACTGTGCAGTGACGAAGGATTCCCGAAGGATAACTGCCCGTCGAATCCGCAGTATGGGGCAGAGGCCGCCCAGTCAAAGTATATTCTCTTCTGTACGCCGGGATCCGGATTTAAATCGTGTTTTTTCATTTTTTTGCCAATAACCACTATAAAAGTATAGAAAAATTCATTAATATTCAATTGGAGAAGTATAATGATTGTACACGCATCGAGCCCCAGGGGCGCAGTTCCCTGCATTCTTAAATTTGGCGGTTCATCTGTCGGAAACCCGGATGGCATTAAAAATATTATAAAAATTCTGGGCAACAGGGAACCTTATGCAAATGTTCCTGCAGTTATTGTTTCCGCATTTTCAGGGGTGACTGACACCCTTATAAAAGCTGCGAAGTTTGCTGTTGGCAATGAGCTCTACAATAAAAAAATTCAGGAGCTAAGAGCGCGTCATATTGATTGCGCGTATTTATTCCTTAAAGGCGCAGATCGCAAGAATGCTGTAAAAGAGATTGAAGACAGTATAAAGCAGCTTTTACAGATTTTAGACGGGATATCGCTTTTGGGGGAGTTGTCGCCGCGCAGTCTTGATCTTGTCATGAGTTTTGGAGAGAGGCTCTGCGCAAATCTTTTAACCTTTATTCTAAATGCGAATAACATAAAAGCTGAATATCTTGATGGGCGCTCTCTTGTTAAAACGGATTCAAACTTTGGCAGAGCTCAGGTTTTAAAAAAAGAAACGGAAGATAATATCCGCGCTTTTTTTAAGTTAAAAAAGACACTCCAGGTTGTAACAGGATTTATAGGTTCTACGGCAGACGGGCATACAAGCACCATAGGGCGCGACGGCTCTGATTTGAGCGCCGCTGTTTTTGCCGCCGCTTTGTCTGTTAAAAAACTGGAATTATGGACAGATGTTGACGGCATCCTTACGGCAAATCCCGCCTATGTTAAAAATGCATTCCGCATAGATGAAATTTCATATAACGAAGCGATGGAGATTTCCCATTTTGGCGCGAGAGTGCTGTATCCGCCGTCAGTAAAACCTGCTCTGGAAAAAGGAATACCCATTGAGATTCTGAATACATACAATCCCAACGGCGGAGGCACAAAAATTACAGCTAACGCACCGGCGGGAAAATATCCAATCCGCGGTATTAGCTCTATTGGCTCTGCGGCCCTTGTAAGGGTTCAAGGGTCAGGTATGGTCGGCGTTGCAGGATTTTCATCCCGCGTCTTTAGCTGTCTTGCGCGTAAAGGCATCAGCGTAATGCTTATTACACAGAGTTCAAGCGAATATTCAATTTGCTTTGCAATACTCCCCGAAGACGCGCAAATGGCTGAAGATGCATTAAAAGAAGAGTTTGCAGGTGAAATCCGCAGCGGATCTATAGACAAACCCTTTATTGAAAAAGGACTTTCTATAATCGCTGTTGTAGGTTCAGCAATGAAAAGCACTTCAGGCATTTCAGGTAAGGTTTTCCATGCGCTTGGACGCAACGGCATAAACATAGTGGCGATTGCTCAAGGCTCATCCGAGACAAATATCTCGGCTGTAATTCCCTCTGCAGATGAGGGCAAGGCCCTTAACGCCATTCATGATGCGTTTTTCTTCGCGCAGCAGCGTTCTGTAAATCTGTTTCTTGTTGGAACTGGTCTAATCGGCGGCACATTGCTCGATCAGATCGCGGAAAACCGTGAAAAACTTGCAGATAACATGATCAGGATAAATCTGATAGGAGCTTCCAATTACGATAAAATGATTTTTACGGATAATCAGGACGGCCTTGATCCAAGGATAGTCAAAAAGATGCTCACAACAGCCGGTAAGGTAGAAGGTACTCAGCAAATCGAAATCGGGCAAAAGGGAGCAATCGCATTTATCGAAAAAATGGCAGCTTTTAACCTTCCAAATTCGTGCTTCTGCGACTGTACCGCAAGCGAGGATATCGCCAATCTGTATGAAAAAATACTTCATTATTCCATACCGATTGTTACGCCTAATAAAAAAGCAAACTCAGGCCCCCTTGATTACTACAAAAGACTTACTTCTTATTCAAAAACAAGGGGCATTCCCTATCTTTATGAATGTACGGTGGGAGCAGGCCTTCCTGTTATTTCAACTTTACGGGACCTTTTCCTGTCCGGTGACAAGATAATAAAAATTGAAGCTGTGCTGTCAGGAACCTTAAGTTTTATTTTTAACAGCTTTGACGGCTCAATTCCTTTTTCCGCTCTTGTGCGCGAAGCAAAGGCAAAGGGTTATACAGAACCAGACCCGCGTGATGATCTTAACGCAATGGATGCTGCGCGTAAGGTGCTAATCCTGGCGCGTGAATGCGGTCTTTCAATTGAGTTTAAAAATGTAACAATAGAACCCATTCTGCCGCAGGCCTGCTTTAAAGCAAAAGACATAGAAGCGTTTTTCGGCGAACTTGAGAAAACCGACGCAGCCTATGAAAAACGCCGCGCGCAGGCGGAAGCGGAAGGCAAAAAACTGCGTTATATTGCAGTAATAGAAGAGGGAAAAGCAAAACTTTCACTTCGCGCCGAAGAGGAGGGAAGCCCCTTCCGGTCATTGGTGGACAGTGATAATATTGTGGTGATAACCACAAACCGTTATTCGAAACTCCCCATGGTTATAAAAGGGCCGGGAGCAGGAGCGCAGGTCACGGCAGGGGGTATTTTTGCCGATGTACTGCGTACGGCAAGGACGCTGGTTTAAGGTTTAATTGTTCACAGGGAAAAAGGAGATTAGGATGCCAATTGCAGAGAATATAAAAAATGCGCTTAGCTCTTCTTCGATGATTAGAAAGATGTTTGAAGAAGGAATGAAGCTAAAAAAACTGCACGGCGCAGATAAAGTCTTTGATTTTTCGCTTGGAAATCCCGATGTTGATCCGCCTCAGGCCTTTCATGATATTTTTGTTAAACTTGCAACAGAAGATGAAAAAGGCTCCCATGGCTATATGCCAAATGCAGGTTTTCCCCATGTAAGGGAAGCCATTGCAAAGAAGGTTTGCAGGGAACAGAATGTGGAAGTTGACTTCTCCCACATTATTATGGCAGCAGGAGCTGCCGGAGGGCTTAACGCGGTTTTTAAAACAATATGCAACCCTGGCGATGAAGTAATAGTAAGCCGCCCCTACTTTATGGAGTACCGCCCCTATACGGCAAATCACGGAGCGAAACTTGTTGAAGTTGACTCACTTGATAATTTTGATTTGGATATAAACGCAATTGCTTCCGGTCTGAATGAAAAAACTGCCGCCGTAATCGTTAATTCACCTAACAATCCAACAGGAAAAATATACAGCGAAGAAGTGCTTGCAAATCTTGCATCCCTTCTTAAGGAACATGGAAAAAAGACAGGGCGCCCTGTATACCTTGTGTCAGACGAACCCTACCGCGAAATTGCATACACAGAAAGCGTGCCGCCAATACTAAGCAGTTATCCTGATTCCATTGTTGTAAGCTCTTACTCAAAAAGCCTTTCACTCCCCGGAGAACGTATTGGTTTTATCGCAGTAAGCCCCTTAATTCATGACAAGGATGATCTTGTAAACGGCCTTATATACACAACAAGGATATTGGGCTTTGTAAATGCGCCTGCTTTAATGCAAAGGATAGCAGGCTCTCTTACAGAAGCAAAAGTAGATGTATCTGTATATGCGCGAAGAAGAGATGCTTTTATGAAAGCGCTTGATAATGCAGGCATTGAATATGCAATGCCGCAGGGAGCGTTTTATCTTTTCTGCAAGGTGCCGCAGGCGAAAAATAATGAGCAGAAAGATGATAAGGAATTTGTGGAGCATCTTAAAAAGTATTTAATTCTGGGTGTTCCCGGTTCGGGTTTTGGAAAACCCGGGTGGCTGCGCTTTGCCTACTGTGTCGATGAAAAAATTATAAGCGCATCAGGTTCTGCATTTAAAGAAGCTATGGAGAACTGGTAGTGAGTAAAGATAATTCGCCGTTATCAATTTTCACATGGAGACTAATTAATCATATCCGGCGAAACAGAAGACTATATTTTGTAATCAAAAGCCTGCTTTCCATAAGGAAACAGGGAATAAAAAAATCATTTAACGATTTTATAGCCAACATGAAAGGAAATGATATTCCGCTTGAAACATGTCTTTTTTTGTCAAAGCAGGATACAAAACTCCAAAAGACAATGATTTTTTCAAGAAGAATAAGGATTTCCATTGTAACTTCCATTTTTAATATACCGGAAAAACATCTGAAAGAAATGATAGAATCCGTCTTAGCCCAGACATACGGCAATTGGGAATTATGTCTTGTAGACGGAAGCGATAAAAGGCATATGGGCGTGAAACATATATGCAAAACATATACCCAGAAAGATAACAGAATCAAATACAGAAAATATGACAGGAATATAAAAAAATCAGAACGTTTAAATAAAGCGATAGAAATGTCTACAGGAGATTACATCGCTTTACTGGATCAGGGGGATTTACTGCATCCCGGCGCTCTTTATGAAATAATGAGGGTTATATGCAGGGAGGGAGCCGATTTTATTTATTCAGATGAGGCAAATTTTTCAGGAAACAATATTGTAACTTTCAGGCATCACAAGCCGGATTTTGCGATCGATACATTATGCTCGCATAACTATATAGGACATGCAATTGCTTTTAGCAGAAAACTGTTTGAAAAAGCGGGGACCTTCAGAAGCGATTTTGACAAGAGTTATGATTACGATCTTATATTAAGGTATACCAATATTGCAAAGAAAATAGTTCATATCCCCAAGCTTTTATATTTTAACAGAGAGCTTGACAGAAAAACGGTATCCGATATCGGAACAAGAATGGAAAGTATTTCCGCCGCGGAAAAAGCCTTAAGCGATTACCTTAATAAACATAAAAAGACTGCCAGAGTAGAAAGTATAATAGGACTGCCGAGATTTTTCAGGGTTTATTATGAGTTAAATGAAAAGCCGTTAATTTCAATAATAATTCCAAATAAGGATAATGCTTCGATGCTGCAAAACTGTATTTTTTCCATTCTGGAAAAAACAACATATCCTAATTATGAAATAATAATCGTGGAAAATAACAGCAGTGAAGACAGTACATTTGCCTTGTACAAGGAATTAAGCAGAAATATAAATATTCGGATTATAACATGGAAAGGCAAAGGGTTTAATTTCAGTGAAATCTGCAATTTCGGCGTTCAGCAGTCAAACGGGCAGCACATAATTTTTCTTAACAATGACGTGTTAATTATCTCTCCCTACTGGATAGAAGAGATGCTTATGTACGATCAACGCGATGATGTAGGAGCAGTCGGCGCCAAGCTGTATTATTTAAACGGTTCCATCCAGCATGCAGGCGTTGTATTGGGCCTCGGCGATATTGCCGGCCATGTTTTCCACGGAGCCTCTCATGATACGGTAGGTTACATGGGAAAATTGCAGATTGTACAGAACATGAGCGTTGTTACAGCCGCCTGCATGATGATCAAGAAAAAAGTTTTTAATGATGTTGAGCAGTTTTCCACTGAATTTCCAAATTCATTTAATGATGTTGACCTTTGCCTGAAAATCCGCAAGGCAGGACTCCTTATTGTCTGGACTCCTTATGCGGAAGCGTATCATATTGAGTCAAGATCCCGCGGATATAACACAACTTCCAGTAAAAAACACAGTCTTGCAATGGAAACAGACCTTTTTAAGGTAAAATGGGAGGAAGAACTTGAAAAGGGTGACCCTTATTACAACTGTAACTTCACCCTTGACAGAATGGCTTATACTTTTAGATAATATAGCCTGTATTTTATGCGCCTTATCAGTCTGTTCCGGCGGCGGTTGGGTTTTTTTATTGATGAAAAAACAAAAAAAGCCGTTTTTTAAGCGGTTAGGGTTTGGCTTGTCTAAATTATGGAGATAATATTGTAATGAAAGGAATTATTTTAGCCGGGGGAGCCGGCACGAGGCTTTTTCCAATTACCAAGGTGTTATCAAAACAGATTCTGCCTTTATACGATAAGCCGATGATATATTATCCGCTTTCTGTATTGATGCTTGCGGGTATAAGAGAAATATTAATAATTTCTACTCCAAGGGATCTTTCGCTTTTTAAGGAATTGTTCGGAGACGGAGCATGGCTTGGAATGAAATTTGAATACAAGGTTCAGGAAAATCCAAGAGGCCTTGCCGATGCCTTTATAGTAGGCAGTGATTTTATCGGCAAAGAATCATGTGTAATGGTTCTTGGCGATAATGTTTTCTACGGCAGAGGATTCACAAAAGTGCTTAGGGATACAAGAACAAAAATTGAATCTGAGGGCGGAGGAGCAATATTCGGCTACTATGTTAAGGATCCAAAAGCCTACGGAGTAGTGGATTTTGACGAAGACGGCAGAGCGCTTTCCATCGAAGAAAAACCGGAATACCCAAAAAGCCATTACGCTGTCCCCGGGTTATATTTCTATGATAATTCTGTGATAGACATAGCAAAGAATGTTAAACCGTCAAAAAGGGGAGAAATAGAGATAACCGCTGTAAACAATGCGTATTTAAATAAAAATAATCTTTATGTTCAAACCCTTGGAAGGGGAATGACATGGCTTGATACCGGTACCTATGACGGGCTTTTGGAAGCTGCAAATTTCATAGAAACAATTCAAAAAAGACAGGGAATGTATGTTTCCTGTATAGAAGAAATAGCATTTTCAAATGGCTGGATATCAAAAGATGAATTAATAAACCTTGCCGCAATATATAAAACCGAATACGGTGATTACCTTAATTTTATTGCAGAGAACGTGTAGTGCCTTTTACATTTACAAAGTGTCCGATACAAGGCCTTGAAGAGATTCAGCCAAAAGTTTTTACTGACGAACGCGGGTATTTCCTGGAATGCTGGTCGCATCGCGATTATGAAGCTGCAGGCATAAAATCCATGTTTGTACAGGATAATCAATCCCGTTCTGTAAAGGGAGTTTTACGCGGCCTGCATTTTCAAAAAACACATCCCCAGGGCAAACTTGTAAGAGCAATTGAAGGCGATGTTTTTGATGTAGCTGTAGATATAAGAAAAAACTCCTCTACCTTTGGTAAATGGCACAGCGTTATATTAAGCGCAGAAAAACAAAATCATTTTTATATCCCTGAAGGCTTTGCCCATGGCTTTTTAGTTTTATCTGAAACCGCAGTCTTTGCTTATAAATGCACAGATTTTTATTACCAGCATGACGAAGGCGGCATATTATGGAATGATCCTGATATAGGCATTGAATGGCCTGATATAGGAATGGAATATATTTTATCGGATAAGGACAAAAATTTGCCGCGTTTAAATCCCGCATGAATAAAAACTATAAATTTAAGGATATATTAAAAAACAAGAGTATCCATGTATATCACGGAAGTGATGTGCTTGTAAAAGAGCCAAGGATAATGCAGCCTGTTAGAGCTTTGGATTTTGGAACTGGCTTTTACACAACTATAAATATTAATCAGGCAAAAAGTTTTGCAAAGAAAGTTCAGGATAGAAATGGTTCAATTAGTGCGCATATTAGTATATATAACCTGAATGTTAAATTATTGAAAGAATATAATTGTCTTTTTTTTGATAATCCGGATAAAAAATGGCTTAATTTTGTATCGTTAAACAGAAACGGTATATATAGTGAAAAATCATATGATATTATATATGGACCTGTTGCTAATGATACAATATTTAAAACATTTATAGCGTATCAAAATGGTGTATTGAACGAGAAGGAAACATTAAAAAAACTTAAAATAAATGTTCTTTTTAATCAGCTTGTTTTTGTAAATGAAGAATCATTAAAATGCCTTGCATTCTGCGATGAATTAAAATGATAACAGAAATTGAATATAAAGCAACCTTACAAATGCTTGTTCCAATGGTTATCCAGGTAATTATAGAAAAGAAAGAAGTTTCGGCTGCCGATTCCGTTAAATTATTTTATTGTTCAAGATTATATGAAAAACTGGAAAGGGAAAGCACAAAATTGTGGCATTTAAGTCCTTTAGCCCTTTATGAGTTACTGGAAATGGAACTTGAAACAGGGGATCTTGTATTTCCAACAGAAGCCTGAAAAGCATGAAAACAAATATTGTTAACGATTTTCTTGTTTATGCAATAGAGGAATATAAGTATCTTGAAAAGAAGACAGCAAAAGAAATAATGAAATTATTTTCTGAGTATAATGTTTTTGATTATATTACAAAAAATTATGAAGCTTTGCACACAATAGGCGGCCTTGCAATTACCGATGATATAAATATATTTATAAATAACAAGAGACAAATTAAATAAAATAATAATGATCTGGTTAATCGGCAATAAGGGAATGCTTGGAACAGAACTTTCCCTGCTTCTTGAAAAAAACAATATAAACTACATTGGAACGGACAGGGAAGTTGACATTACTGACATTAAAGCGCTTGGAGAATTCTCAGAAAAACATTCAATTGAATGGATAATAAACTGCGCTGCCTATACAGCAGTTGATAGAGCGCAAGACGAAAGAGAATTATGCCGCCTTCTTAATACAGAAGGCCCTTGTAATATTGCAGCTCTTGCAAATGAAATAAATGCAAAACTTATTCACATATCTACAGATTATGTTTTTAACGGAAAGGGAAGTAAACCATATACAGAAGAAGATACAACAGATCCTATAGGAATATACGGCCTAACAAAGCGTGACGGTGAAGAAAAACTCCTTAAAGAAAACGAAAAGTCTTTTGTAATACGTACTGCATGGTTATATGGAAAACATGGTAATAATTTTGTTTATACTATGCTTAAACTTATGAAAGAAAGAGAAAGTATTTCTGTTGTAAATGATCAAAAGGGCAGCCCCACTTGGGCTAAAGACCTTGCCAGAACAATTATAGACTTAATAAATAAAGAAAAAATAGTCCCATACGGTATTTACCACTATACAAATGAAGGTGAAATTACCTGGTTTGACTTTGCAAAAGAGATATATACACAGGCAAACTCATTGGGAATATTGGATAATATTTGCAATATAAAACCATGTACAAGCGCAGAGTTTCCTGCAAAAGTTTCACGTCCTTCATATTCAGTTCTTGATAAAACAAAGATAAAAAAGACACTTGGGCTTTCCGTTCCTGTCTGGAATGAAAGCCTTATTGAATTTCTAAAGGATATAAAGCAATGCAAAGAACAATAAACAGAATTAAAACTTTTTTTAAATACAGGGAATTATTTTTCCAGCTTGTATCAAGGGACATAAAAAATAAATACAGAAAAAGTGTTTTAGGATACTTTTGGAGCATACTTAATCCGCTTCTTACAATGCTTGTTATGGCAATTATTTTTTCTCAGATATTTGACAGAGTTCAATTCTTTCCTATCTATATCATAATAGGGCATTTGATCTTTCAATTTATGGCTGGTTCAGGTTCGGCTTCGATGAATTCCATAACAGGTAACGCAAGCCTTTTAAGAAAAATATATATACCCAAATATATTTTTACCCTGGCAATTGTAACAAGTGAACTTGTTACTTTATTCTTTTCACTTGGCGCATTTCTTATATTATGTATTGTATTAAAAGTGCCTTTTACGCCGCAGTTTTTCTTAATAATTATTCCAATTATGCTGGTTTATATATTTAATATAGGGCTTGGATTATTTCTTGCCCAGGCAGCTGTTTTTTTCAAGGATATCGTACATATATGGGGTGTTATTGTTACTGCATGGATGTATTTCTCTGCTATATTTTATCCTGTCAGCAGGCTGCCTGACTGGATAAGACCCATTATTATGAAATACAATCCAATGTACTTTTATATTACATTGTTTAGAAATTTTACAATAGGAACTGAATATATGAATAATCTGGACCTTGTAATAAGAGGAACTATAGCTGCAGGTATTATGCTGCTTATTGGGCTTGTAAGTTTTACATATAGTAAAAATAAATTTTTATTGCACATATAAGGTAGAATAATGAGTGAAACAGTAATTAAAGTAGAAAATGCAACAGTACGTTTTAATATGACTTCGGAGAAAGTAGATAATATAAAAGAGTATTTTATTAAATTTATTAAGAGACAGCTTCGTTATAATGAATTGATTGCGCTTAATAATGTAAGTTTTGATGTAAAGAAAGGAGAATCCTGGGGTATAATAGGAAGAAACGGCGCAGGAAAATCAACCTTGCTAAGGGTTATATGCAGTATTATTTCTCCAAATAAAGGAAATGTACATGTAAATGGTACGATATCACCCATGCTTGAACTTGGAGCCGGGTTTGATGCCAATTTGTCCGCCAGGGAAAATGTATTTTTGGAAGGCTCTTTGCTTGGGCGAAGCCGGGATTATATGAAAGAGCATTATAATGAAATAGTGGAGTTTTCTGAACTTGCCGATTTTATGGAAATGCCGGTAAAAAATTATTCATCAGGAATGAGAGCACGCATAGCTTTTTCCATTGCTACTGCGGTAAAACCAAAGATACTGATAGTTGATGAAGTTTTAGCTGTAGGAGATACCGCTTTCAGAAGAAAGTGCGAAGACAGAATACAGAAAATGCTGGAAGGAGAAGTGACGCTTCTTCTTGTATCACACAATAGCGCTCAGATAGAAAAATTATGCAATAAAGCGCTTTGGCTGCGTGACGGAGAAGTAGTAATGACCGGGGATTCAAAAGAAGTCTGCGCAGCTTATGAGAATTACTATAAATAATAAATTAAGGAGAATAGATAATTGAAACAATACCGTATTACTGTTGCAGGTACAGGCTATGTAGGTCTTTCTAATGCCGTTTTATTATCACAGCATAATATTGTTACTGCATATGATATAGTAGAAGAAAAGGTTAATAAAATAAATAAAAAAGAATCTCCCATTGTCGATGCTGTTTTGCAGGATTATTTAAAAACAAAACCTTTGAATTTGACTGCGTCTGCCAGTCCGGAAAATGCATTTAAAAATGCAGAAATAGTTATTATTTCCACACCAACGAATTATGATCCTGTAATAAATTATTTTGATACATCTTCAATAGAAAAGGTAATGGAGCAGATAAAACTTTATGCACCTGATGCTTTAGTTGTTATAAAATCTACAGTTCCAGTCGGATATACAGAAGAGCTTTATAATAAATTTCCTGGTTGTAAACTGGTATTTTCTCCTGAATTCCTGCGGGAAGGCCGGGCGCTTGAAGATAATCTTTATCCCTCCCGTATAATTACAGGACTGCCGGAAAACGCAGTATATAAAGATTTAGCTATGGAATTTGCCCTGCTGTTAAAACAGGGCGCTATAAAGCAGGATGTTACAATACTGCAAATGGGGGCGACAGAGGCTGAATCTGTAAAGCTTTTTGCAAACAGTTTTCTGGCATTAAGAGTAGCATTTTTTAACGAACTTGATTCATATGCGGAAGTCCGCGGCCTTAATACAACTGATATTATAAAAGGCGTATGCCTGGATTCCAGAATAGGCGATTACTATAACAATCCTTCCTTCGGTTATGGAGGATACTGCCTGCCAAAAGATACAAAACAATTACTTGCAAATTATAAGGAAGTGCCGAACAATATTATTAATGCAATAGTAGAAGCAAACAGAACAAGAAAGGATTTTATTTCAGAACGAGTATTAAAGAAGGCAGGCTTTCCGCAGAACCCATCTCCTGTAATAGGAATATACCGTTTAACAATGAAGACAAACTCCGATAACTTCCGTATGTCTTCCGTGCATGGAATAATAAAACGTATTAAGGCAAAAGGTATTAATGTAATAATTTATGAACCTGCTATGCACGAGAAACATCATTTTAATTCACCTATAATAGATTCATTGGAAGAATTTAAAAAACAAAGCTCGGTTATAATTGCCAATCGCATAGATAATAATTTAAAAGATGTAATAGATAAAGTATTTACGCGTGATTTATTTAATAGGGACTAAAAATAAAATCTGGAATAATTAATTTGCCTGAAAAAATTGAATATGACTGTATTATAATCGGCGCCGGATTCTGCGGCAGCGTAATTGCCAGAAAAATGGCGGAAGACAGTAAAAAAGCATTGCTTTTGGAACGAAGAAATCATATAGCCGGAAACATGTATGATGAAAAAGACGAAAATGGCATTTTAATTCAGAAATACGGCCCGCATATATTTCATACTAACAGCAAAGAAGTATATAATTTTATTACAAGATACGGCAATTGGACGGATTTTATCCATAAACCAGCAGTAGAGCTGGACGGGAAGATTACCCCTGCTCCTTCAAATTATAAAACAATAGATCTCTTGTATAATAATGAAGATGCAAAAGTTTTAAAAGAACGACTTGAAAAATGTTACGGCGGACAAAAAACAGTTACAATACTTGAACTTCTGAAGTGTGATGATGAAATTGTAAAACAATATGCAGATAAATTGTATGAATTGAATTACAAACCCTATACTGCAAAGCAATGGGGTATAGTGCCGGAAGAAGTAGATCCGAATATATTAAAACGTGTTCCTGTAAGACTTGATTATAAAGAAGGTTATTTTGATGATGAGTACCAGTGTATGCCGGAAACAAGTTATACACATTTTTTTAAAAATATTTTAGATCACAAAAATATAGAAGTTAAACTTAATATAGACGCTCTTGATATAATTAAGACAGATACAGAAAAAAAAGAAATATTATATAATAATGAAAAAATAAATATTCCTGTTATATATACAGGCGCAGTAGATGAATTTTTACAGTATCGTTATGGAGAGCTCCCTTACAGGTCATTAAAATTTGAGTATAAAACCATAAATACAGATAGTTTCCAGGATGCGTCTGTAGTTGCCTATCCAAAGGCAGATGGATATACAAGAATAACAGAATTTAAAAAATTGCCGCCTCAGAATGTACCTGGAGTCACTGTAATTGCTCATGAATACCCCTTACAGGCGGATAAAAGAAAAAATGAACCTTATTACCCTATTTTAAATGATAATAATATTAAGTTATATAATAAATATTTGTCTGACATAAATAATATTCACAACCTTTTTCTATGCGGAAGGCTTGCAGATTATAAGTATTACAACATGGATGCGGCCATTTTACGGGCCTTTGATGTTTATAAAGAAATAATTAGTTAAAAATATAAAAATGAATAATATATCAAATATAATTGAATATATTCTCAATTTAATTAAGAATAAAGAAGAATATATAATAATAATTTGTGCAAAGGATAATATAGGAAAAAATTTAGATAATGAGTGTGCGGATCTTCTTTTAGAACTTGGTGTAAAAAATGATTTATCTGCATATCGCGGTCTGGAAAATAAAACACATAGAGGTTTTATTGCAATAATTGATGGTAGTGAAAATATAATTGAATACTTATCAGATGAAAAAAAGGAGGCTGAATATATAAATGAAAAGTATAATATTTTAAGTACAGTATATGCAAATAATCAATGTAAACCTGCTTATGTTTATATATGTGGTGATAATATTAATTGTATTCCAGATAAAAGAGGTTTAAATTTTTTAATTCTAAATAAATACAATAATGAAATTATTGATGGTGTTGTATTTGATACTCATTTGCAAGGCGCTCCATTTGTTTGCAGAATTAATATTAATGAAATTAAAAAAATAAAAGAAATAAAAGATAAATATAATGATTTTTGTAAATATTATATTCCAAAGGTTATACCTGAATTAAAATTACTTAAACCTGAATATCCTTTTGGAGAAATTGCACTAATAACAGGAGTTAGTAAAGATAATTACAAAAATTTTGCAAACAAGAATGAACTATATCTTTTAGAATTACCAATGTTTTTTAAAAACAATGGATGTATTATATCTAATATTAATTTGATTAAAGATAGAAATGATATTTCTTTTATATTTTCTGGGAATGCAATTTATAAAGAAAATTTTATTTTCGGTATAGATGATATAAAACAAGACATTAATATTGAAAGTATTTGTGAATGTATTGGTGAATTTGAAATATTAATAATTAATAAGGATAATATTAAACTTGGTAATGATTTTTTTGGATTGGGTAAATGGTTTTACTATAAAAAAAATAATATATTTATTGCAGCGACATCATATCATCTATTATTAATGCTACTTAGTGAAATCAATGAAGAAATGGATGTTAATGTTGAATATATAATAGCGAATGCCGGAATTCAATCTTGGATTACTCAGCAATTATTTTCAGAAGAACTTGAAATAAAAGATATTTTTATTCTTTCTCCTGATAAAAAAATTGAAGTTGATATAAATGGAAATATTAAATTAATAAATACCAGACTATATTTTGAATCTAATTCTACGGAAGGATTTGATGAAAAGGAGTATGAAGAATTATTATATAAGGCAAAAAATGAGATTATTCAGAATATTAATGCAATATATAAACATAAAAGATTTAAAAATATAATAGTAGATTTAACAGATGGTCTAGATACAAGAAATATTTTATCAGCTGTTTTGAATTTACCTTTAAATTTAATTGATAAAACCCGTATCCATTCTTATGATAAAGAAACAAGTAAGAATGATTTTAAAACAGCTTGTGGAATTGTTAATATGTTGAATTTAAAATGGGATAATATTAAAAATAATATACAGATTATAGAACAAACAGATGGTATTGATCAAAGTATTATTTCATCAAATTTGGGGATATATTATTTAATTAATCACAAGCCATCAATTAAAAAATATACTAAAAAAGATACGATTCATTTAAATGGAGGAAATGGAGAGACATGTACTGCGTTTATAAATAAAAACACCTTAATATTTGATAATTATATTAAAAATATAAATGGTAATTTTCCAAACAGTGCTGATAATAAGAAAGTAAATGAAGTATTTATTAAAATAATATATGATGAATTTAAAAAAATTAATAGTGAAAAAAGTTTAATAATAATGGATATGTTTTATCAGAAATTCAGAAATCGTATTCATTTTTCAAATAAATATGACTTGAGGAATGGTTTTTCGCCTATACAATCAATTTCAGCATATAAAGCAAAAAAAATGAGTTTTAAAAAAAATGAATTATCATTTGCGCTACAGCATGATTTAATAAAAATACTGCATCCGTTATTAGCAGGATTTCCATATATTGAAAAAAAACAGAAAAATAGAATAAAAGTAATTAAAGAAAATAAGTTAAATCACATTCCTGATATTAATATGGAATTTATTCCAGATTATAATTTAAAAAATTATGAAAAAAATATAAAAAAACATTATATACCGGATAAAAACACATATGATAATAAACTATATGAGTATAAATATAAAATAGAATTATATGATTGGTTATACGAATCACAAGAATCGTTACTTTCTTTTCTGAAAATAATTATAGAAAATGTTCCTGAATTTGAAAAATTTGGATTTGAATGGTACGAATTCATTATAAATATGAATGATAAAAAATATGATAATTATAGACATACTCGTACAATAATTAAAAATAAAATAATATCACTTTATTATCAAATTAGAATTATAAAAAAAATAAAAAATTAAGTATAAATTATATTAAATTAAAAAAATGGAAATTATTAAATGAATAAAAAAAATATAATAAAATATAGTAGTTTAATAATAGTTATAATAACAATTTTTTCCTGTAAAGGAGATGCAGATGATGGTAGCGGTGTTAGTGTACACCTTGAAAGCCTTTACGTTGCCGGTAATGAAGTTTTTATAGGAGAACCGGCTGCCAGTTTGGAGTCGGCAAAGGCGATAGACTTGATACTCGCCGATACTGATGTTTCAAATGCAGATATTATTCCTATTGCAAACTCAGACGATGCACGAATAGCATACGGAAGAATGACCCAGAATGATTCTGCTCCAATATGGAGAACCACAGATTCAATAACATTTAATGATGGTGATATTCTTGCTGTCAGAATTAGAGATAATTATGAATCAACAGTATATTATAAATTTATTATAAGAGTTAAAATATCAATAGAACCTGTAATTATTGCAGGAAAAAATACTGAACTGGGAAACCATGCTGTTTCGTATAAGGATATAACAAGTCCAGGTTCAATATATATAAGTAACTTAATAGCAGGAAGCATAGCAATAGAATTACCTCAAAATTTGACAGGAAGCAGATCGTTCAGAACTGCAAAAGTAAGCGGAGATGGTTCGCCGCAGTGGTGTGATAATCTTTCTCCTGTGTATTCCTGTGAAGATGGTGATTTTTTACATATAGAAATAAAAAGCGAGGTAAATGGAAGAGAGATAATAAACATTTATAAAGTAGTTGTTACAGTTTATATAGAGCCCTTAACAGTATTGATAAGCGGAGATTATACTATTAATACTAATTCAGAAATTATAAAGCAAAGAGTGGCCATAGAAGCATATAATGAACAGACTGCTTTAACACTAATCTCAAGGACAGAAGCGGATATTAATAATAAAACATGGACTATGTATGTACCGCCTGAAAAAGAATTATGGTTTAGGGTACGTGTAACTGATTCAACCGGCTACACATTTGGCAGAATAGTATCAGAAAGTAGTGAGGTATTTACTGAAGACACTCAAGATATGAACCTAACGCTTGGTCCGTTCGCTCAGCCGGAGATAACAAATTTTGAACTTATAGGTGCGCATGAAATAGGAGGAATTTTAATAGATAAACAGGGTATTATTAATAAAGAGGCCGGCACCATTACTTTTGAAAATACAATTTCTACTACAATCAGTGTAAATACTGTATTGCAATTTCATAACCTGGCTGCAAAATTTACTCTTTCAGAAAACTCAAAGCTTTATGCAGGTAACGTTGAACAGGTAAGCGGAAGCAGTTTCAATAACTACTACAAGGACGTTACATTCACAGTTGTTGCAGAAGATAACGCCCGTCAAACATATACGATTACAGGTCAGGTTCTTGATGTAAAAAGTTCAGCTAATGGCGCGAGTAATTCTACAGCGGTAAACCGTATAGTAGGTACTTCAAGTTGGCAAACTCAAGGTTTTGGTGTAATTATTATTGATACTATAGATAGGACTCTTGGTTTGCCTGTGGGGACAGTCACAAAACTTAATACCGGGGTTTGGAATCCAACTGGTACTTTTACATACATTAGCCCTACAGGAGAAGTAATATCCGGAGGAACAGATATAAGAGGGCGCGGGAACGCGTCTTTACGGAATCATGAGCATAAGAGCTATAATTTAAGATTAAATACTGCGGAAGGCTTCGATTACTATGATTACAAGACTGAACAATATATAAAGCTTCCTTCTCATAGGCGTTGGGCTTTGTTGGCACATCAATCTGATAGTTCTCGTATAAGAACGACATTGAGCTGGGAGATAGGTCGTCGTGTTCTTACCGATATGGGCTGGCAGCCGCATGGGGATTGGGTATTCTTTTTCTTAAATGGTGAATATAAGGGCATGTACATAATAGCCGAAATTATTAAACCTGAACCGGGACGTCATAATATAACCCCATTAATTTCCGCATCAAATCCCAATGGCGGTTTTATGGTAGAAATTAATAATAATTATTTTTATTTCAATGAAGGGAGTAGTAATTGGACTTTTGATGAAATGTATAGTTTTATGACCAGCCATCAAAACCCTGTTAGAGACAGACAGCAAGGAGTTGTGTGGTCAATGAAAGAACCGGATTCCAATCTTGGCTGGTTCTATGCAGATCCGCCATTAGGAAACGGCAGTCTAACTTTCACGAACCCTGCACACGCGCATTTCTTCCCAAGAAAAGGTATACTCCTTATGGCAACACTTAGCGCCGGTACAGCATATAACCGAAGAAGTAATTCACCTGCAGAATGGATTGTGCCAAATGAAATTGGTCAGCCTAATGGGATTGGTACATCTGGTATGAGACGTACCGGTACATTTAATGGAAATAATGGAGGGATATATGGCGATAGAACCCTGGCTCAAGCATATCCTGGTTATGAGTCAAGTACCTTTGTAAGAATAGCGCAATTTTTACAGGATACAGAGGACGCCATATATTCTCATGACTGGCTTGAAAGGGGTTATGGTAATGGCAGCTATCTTGAATACATTGATATAGGTTCTTTTATAGATTTTCAAATAGCGTCTGAAATTCTATCTGATAGCGAAATTAATGTTTTGAATGGAAGACATGCGTACTACGATCCGTCAATGAGAAGATTGAGGATGGGACCTATTTGGGATCATGATCAATCCTGGATTATGGGTGCTCGTGATACATATCCGGGGTTTATCAGGAAAATACCTTTTTGGTATAAGGAATTACTGGGTTGGGAGATAACCTCTTCTAACGCTGGTACCGGTATAAATCAAGGAATTGACAGACCTGAACGGGCTGATCCTTATTACGCAGACCGTCTTAGAGCTCGTTGGAATGAAGTTAATAACCAATTCAATACAGAATTGGATCCGTATATAGACATAACAGATGCAAGGTTTAACAGAGTAACAGGTTTCTCAGAAGCCGGTAGTACTTTTATTATTTCTCGTACAGGAAGTAGAAATAATAGATTAAGTTTTAAAAATATTATCGCAAATATGAAAAATGAATTGGATCCGATTTTTAATGGATATTGATTTTTATATTCAATAATATTTTATTAATGGAATATTTTTATTAAATAAAGAATACAATAGAATATTTCATTTTTAGGAGAAGAAAATGAGAAAAGTAAAATTAATACTGATTGCGTGTGTTGTTATAGCAGGAATACTATTATCAAGTTGTCCCGAAGACGGTAATGGCGGAACAGATACAGGAAAACTCTTAATTCTGCAGGCGTATGGAACAGGTCCCGGAGGCGCAGCAGTTAACCGCAGTTTTGTTGAACTATACAATAGCACAAAACAGCCGATTAACCTGCAAGGATATACACTCTGGTTTTCCAACGGAATCAGAACAGACGGCGGCTCGCCTGCTACAGTAGAACCAACTGAACCTGACTGGTATGAAATTGAGTTAACAGGGTCAATACCGTCCATGGGATCATTTTTAATTCTTGGGCCTGAAAGAGGTTCTAACTGGACCGGTATAACAATCGAAGAATCATACGCAGATATATATAATGAAAACTTTTTATTATTCAACAGAGCTTTTAAAGTCGCTTTAATAAAAGGAACAGCAGAGCTTGATACAGATATCCAGAATCCCTTTGATACTGACGGAGAGGGAAAAAAGATCGAAGGATATGTAGACATGGTAGGGAGCAGAAATGCTGAAACAGATCAAATACTTGGTTTTGAAACAGCGCCTGCCAGAAATTCCGGCTCAGAAGCTGTACGCCGAAAAGACCTTGATGATACCGATGATAACTCGGTGGATTTTATCGCTGCGCGTTATCCTAATATGACTAATGAAGAAAAAGGAGTTCGCCGGCCAAGAAACTCCGCAGCAGGCGCCTGGGATCCCTTTGCAGCAATACCAGAACCCCAGCCATCCGATAATACCCTTTTAATTTTCCAGCTTGGCGCTCCTAATGCAGGCGGTACCATGTCTCACAGTTTTATTGAACTTTACAATGCCGGCGATACAGAAGTTAACCTGGCAAGTTATTCACTGCAATATGCGGCAGCGCGTGAAACAAGGACAAATAATGCTGCGTTTTCTGAAGATGACGGCCCCTGGGCAAAGATAGATCTCCAGGGTACAATTCCTCCGCGCCATTCATTTCTGATATTGGGAAATACGGTAGCAACAGCTCCTGCCATGATTCTTACAGATGAGGATGCCGATTTAATAGCAGGCTTTGCCTTGCATAACAGAGGAGCCAAGGTGATTCTTTTAAGTAATCAAATACCGATTGAAACAGTTTTAACAAATCCGCTTCAGGATAATCCTTTTGATATTGACGGCAATGGGACCAGAGTTGAAGGTTATGTAGACATGGTAGGAGGCGTTAATACTGCTCCACAGGATGCTGTGTATGGCTTTGAATCAAGTACTGCCAGCAGTTTATCCGGCTCGCGCGCTCTTCGGCGTACATCAATAATAGACACAGATAATAATACAGCGGATTTTTCTGATATACATTATGGCAATGCTACTGAGGAAGAAATAAATCTGAAACGTCCCAGAAATCTAGCCTTTGGCGCATGGGATCCTGTCACCGGTGTACAGGATGAATAAACACTAGTAGATGTTGTTATTAATGTGCATTGACAATCCGGAGCAAACTATACAGTTGACAATTATTGATAATGGGTTATTGTTCCGGAAGGAGTAAAGAAGAAGATGGCAGATTCTAGCGAAATAATTTGGAAAATACATGCGATCCATCTTTTAGGCGGCAGTATCTCAGAATATTTGGAAGAATTAGGAATAAAAAGTATAACTTTAGTTGGTGATATAGATTTAATTAAGATAGTTTGTGCCGATTTAATTTATTTTGATAAAATATATATAAATAATATATTTATTAATGCTATAAAACAAAAAAATATTGATATTTTTGGTAAATCTTATAATTTGAGAGATATTGAAAATATAGATAAAATTAAAGATGAATATATTTTATTATGCGCAGAAAAAGATAATAATAAATATAATAATTCAATTAAGCTTTATCAAATAATAGAGAAATTATATATTGATTATTTTTATTATTATCCATTAGAAAGAATTAAAAGTAATAATCCAAATGTTCCTGTCTGTATATTGCATAATCCAAATTTAGGATTAATAAAAAATAAATCTAATAATGAAAATTATTTAAATTCTAATAAAATTGGGATATTTAAGCTTTTAAAAATGTTGAAAGATAAAAATCCTATTATACCTGAAGCAATAAAAAGATATAATTCATATCCAGGATATGCAAAAAGCATTACAAAAGATCGTACCTACTCAAAAGTAGGTAATATATATAAAGTTAATGATATTAATGGAAAATATATGAATGTTATTGCCGGGAACAGATTAACCACCGATCAACCCGAAAAATATAATGGTATTGTTTATTTATTTGGGCATAGTGTTATATTTGGCAGAGGAGCAGAAGATAAAGATACCATTGCAAGTAATTTACAGCGAATATTTAATAAATTCGCAAAAGATAGGAATATTCTGCCGAAATTAGTAATAAATTGCTCAAATATTTCCAGTTGGGATTACTTAAAAATGTTCGATTTTATTAATACATTTAATTATAATAAAAATGATATAATAGTGGTACCAAGATATCATACTAATAAGATTAATAAAGAAAGAGAAAAATTATTTTTTATATGTCAGACGCAAAATGCGTTTGAACGTCCACACGATATGGGAGAAGTATTTATAGATAAGAATATTCATATAAATGCAGAGGGAAATAAAAAAGTAGCAGAATTATTATTTGAGACATTTGAAAATAATAACTTATTAAAAGGCGAGTATAAATATGAATGTGGAAAGAATGATCATAAGAAAAACTCGGTTCTGATATCAGATTTATATAGAAATGAACTTGTTGAATATAAAAATAAGTTAATTCAAACTCAAGAAAAATTATTTGGTAAAATAGGTTCAATTGTTATGAATTGTAATCCTTTCACGCTTGGACATAGATATTTGATTGAGTATGCAGCATCACAAGTAAAACATCTTTTTATATTTGCAGTAGAAGAAGATAAATCTATTTTTCCGTTTACTGATAGATTTGAATTAATAAAAATAGGAACTAAAGATTTGAATAATGTAACTGTTTTGCCAAGTGGAAAATTTATAATTTCTAATCTGACATTTAAGGATTATTTTGATAAAGCAAGCATCCAGGATAGGGCAATAGATCCATCTTTAGATATACAATTATTTGCAAGTGAAATAGCGCCAACATTAAATATAAGAGTAAGATTTGCAGGTGAAGAACCAATTGATATGATAACAAAACAATATAATGATACAATGAAGAGACTTCTTCCTGATTATGGAATTGAATTTATTGAAATACCAAGGAAAGAATTTAATAATGAAGTAATTAGCGCCAGCAGAGTGAGAAAGTTATTAGATGAAAAGAATTTTGAGCAGATAGCTAAAATTGTTCCTGAAACTACATTAGATTATTTAAAAAAGAAATTTATATAATTTAAATAAGAGAAAGATATTGGTAAAATTATGAATATAAATAAGCAAAATATAATTCCAAAAGTATCTGTTGTAATACCGGTTTATAATGCAGAAAAATATTTATGCCAGTGTCTTGACAGCGTTATAAATCAGTCATTAAAAGAAATAGAGATAATTATAATAAATGATGGAAGTACAGACGGGAGTACTGAAATAATAAATACATATGCTGAAAAAGATAATCGTATAATAGTATATAATGAAGAGCATAAAAATGTTTCATATGCAACAAATCTGGGTTTAGATAAAGCGACAGGTGAATATGTTGCCAGAGTTGATTCTGATGATTATATTGATTTAAAAATGTATGAAGAAATGTATAAAATATCAAAAGAAAGTAATTTGGATGTTTTACGTTGTGATTATATAAATTTTTCTGGAGAAGATGAAGCATATATACAGAAAGAAATGGCAAATTACGATGCAAAATATTCATATCTATATAATAAAGTAATTAATCCGGAGGATTATCTTGATAAAAAATCTTCGGAATACTTAAAATCATTTACTCATACTAATGTAATATGGAATGCAATATATAAATGTGAGTTTATTAATAAATATAAAATAAGATGGAATGAGAATGTTACAAGCGGTGCAGATAACGGTTTTTATTTTCAGGTAATGACACTTGCAAAAAAAATTATGTATGTTAATAAATATTATTATTTTCATCGTAAGGATAATGAGAATTCTATCGTACATGATTATAATAAATTAAGAACTAATTTTTTCATTGAGCATAGACATATAAAGGATAAATTGCTTGAACATGGAAAATATGAAAAATACAAAGATGTATATTTTAGAAGGAAATATGGAAATTATAAATTCACGCTTAAAACACTTCCAGATAATTTAAAAAAAGAATATATAGAAAAAATGAAAGAGGATTTCTCTGACGATTTAAATAATGGAAATATAACAGAAAATGTTGGTAAAGAAATATATAAGAACATAAATTTACTTATTAATAATATTGACAATTTTTATCAACATCATATTCATGAATTAATAAAAATATCAATTATTATCCCTGTATTCAATAATGAAGAATATTTACAACATTGTATTGAGAGTATATTAAAACAAACGCTTAAAGAAATAGAAATTATTACAATTGATGATAACTCACAGGATAACTCACTGGAAATTCTTCATAAATAT
This sequence comes from Treponema sp., assembly GCA_009781635.1. Taxonomy (GTDB): domain Bacteria; phylum Spirochaetota; class Spirochaetia; order Treponematales; family Breznakiellaceae; genus WQXQ01. The sequence continues at coordinate 71,725 of WQXU01000001.1, read as the reverse complement.
TCAGAGAAAGATAAAAGAATAAAAGTAATATCGTTTAATGAAAATAAATCAGCTAATCAGGCAAGAAAAGCAGGTGTTATTGAAGCAAAAGGTAAATATATTATCTTTGTTGATTCTGATGATATGCTTGATGAGAATGCATGTTTATCTTTATATAATGAAATGGAAAAAGAAAATATTGATATATTACATTTTGGTACTGAAATTATTAATTATAATGAAATAGATATAAGCAGAATTGAAAAATTAATAAATTATTCAAGTCCTGATAATATTACGATTATGGGACAAGAAAATATGTTAGAACAATGGTTTTCAAAAAAAAGAGTGGGGCATTTATGGGGAAAAATATATAAGTCAAGTATTGTTAAGAATGCATTCGATAATATTGAAGATATATATATTAGGTTAAGTCAGGATTTATATGCAATATTTATTATAATGTATTATTCAAAGAGTTATAAAGGATTAATAGGAAAAGAGAATCAATATTATAAATATTTTTACGGACGAGGAATATATGGAAAAACAAAAGAAGATTTTAATTTTTATGAGTACATATGCGCTACAGTAAATATTCCTGAATTAATAAAAAGTTTTTTAATAAAAGAAAATAAATTTGATGAATATAAAAAATATTATGATGATATAAAAGAAAGCAAATTTGATAATGTTTATAGAAGATTTAAAAATGCTGAAAATAATGAAAAATCAAAATATTTTGATTGTATGTTAAAATATTGGGATATTGAAACTGTAATCGGAAGATTGGCTAGGACAGATTGGTATAAACGTCTGGAATTGGGAAGAACATTAAAAGAATCAAAAATATATGTAAAAAATAAAAAGAAAGAAATAAAATCAATTGGTGTATTTTATTATAGACTTAGAAATGGAGGAGCACAAAGATCATGTGCAAAATTATGTGAGCTGTACTGTAATTTAGGATATAATGTTGTATTATTTACAGATGAAGAGCCAACAGAGGATGATTATTTTCTTCCTGACGATGTTATAAGAGTTGTTTTACCAAGTTCTAGAGATCATAATGCAAATATGTATTATGTAAGACTTAATGTATTATTAAATGAGATAAAAATTAATAAAATAGATACATTTATATATCTTGCATGGCAAAGTTCAACGCTCTTTTGGGACTTAATGACTATTAAATTGGCAGGAGCACAATTTGTAATACGTACTGCGGGAATATTTACATTTCAATTTTTTGATATTATTAATTTTGATTGGTATTTTGAAATGCCAACAACATATTCATATGCAGATTGTATAACTGTATTATCAAGAGTTGACTACACCTATTGGTCCGCATTTTGTGATAATGTAAAAATAATACAGAACCCATTAACATTTGATATAAAAAATATTGAAAAATCCAATCTTGAATCTAATATTATACTTTGGCTTGCACGCATATCTGCAGAAAAAAGACCTGAAGATGCGATAAATATATTGAAATTAGTTAAAGAAAAAATACCGGATATAAAATTACAAATGGTAGGAGATAATAATGTAGGATTTAAATTAAAAAATAGATTAATTGATTATGTTGAAAATAGTGATTTAAAAGATAATGTAGAATTTATTGAATTTACAACAGATGTAATAAAATATTATAGGAATGCTAAAATAAAGTTAATAACTTCAGTCAGAGAAGGCTGGTGTAATACTATATCTGAAGCATTGATGTTTGGTCTTCCAATAATATGTTACGATATGCCTTATTTAGAATTATTAAGAATGAATACAAAGGGTATAGAAATAGTTCCGCAGGGAGATACTATTGCGGCTGCAAATAAAATTATTGAAATTTTATCTGATAAAAATAAATTAATTGAAATGAACAATGAATCCAGAATTGCAGCGGAAAAATTAGCTGAATATGATTTCCAGGGTACATGGATTGACATTTTTGACAGTCTAATTGAAGGAAAAGATAGTAAGCCAAAATATATACCTACAAATGATGATAGAAGAATAATGCAAAAAATATTTGATGAACACAGTATAAATATATATAATAGAATTAAGGAATTAAAACATTTAAATATAGAACAAAAAAATACTATCCAAAAAAAGGAAAAAATTATTTTGCAAAAAAAGAAAATAAAAGTATTAGGGGATGGATATAACGGATATAAAATATTTGCTTTTGAGAGGCAGGAAGAAACAGTATACGCACCTTTGTTTTCAATTGAGACAGGTAAAAATGAGTGGGATACATGTGTAGCTGTAATAGATTTAGTATTTATGCCAAATAATACCCCTGCAGTAAGTGATGTATTATATTTAGGAATGACATATACACCAATGGAAAATGAAATATATTACTTAAATATATTTCAAGCAGAATTTGAAAGAGGCGAAAATATATTTATCAATAATATTGCATATACTGTAACAAGTGATAAGATAAATATATATTTGAAATATACTGGAAGAGCAACGGGTATAAGTTATAGAGTTAGATCTATAAATTCACGTTCGAATCGGAAACCTGTTTTTAGAAAAATGATAAATAAATCAGTATTATTAATCGAAGATATAGTAAAACATGATATTGGATTTTTTCCAATCATAGAAAAAAGAAAAAATATAATAATGGAAGATGATTATTCAGGGTATAAAATATTTTCATTTGATAAACCAATAGAAACAGTTTATGCACCTTTATTTTCAATTGAGACAGGCAAAAATGAGTGGGATACATGTGTAGCTGTAATAGATTTAGTATTTATGCCTAATAATGCACCTGCAATAAGTGATATTTTATACTTGGGAATGACATATACACCTGCAGAAAATAAAATAAAATATCTTAAAGTATTTCAGGCAGAGTTTGAAAGAGGAGAAAATATATTTGTAAATAATATAGTATATACTATATTAAATGATAAAATTACTATATACTTAAAATATACTGGAAGAGCAACAGGTATAAGTTTTAAAGTTAGATCTATAAATTCACGATCAAATAGGAGACCTGTTTATAAAAAAATAATGGAAAAATCAATATTATTAATTGAAGATACAGTAAATATTTATGATGAAATAATAAACATAAAAAATAATAAAAAAAATGATTATTTAAATGATATATACAAAAAGTTATATGGTATTCCGGAAAAGGCAAATAATATAAATATTTCTTATAATTATAAAGATGATATAAAAAATGAAATAAATATATCTTATGAATTTAAAGGTAAAAATATATCATTTTCAATACCTGTAAATAATAATATAAAATGAGGATTTATATGCGACAATTCTTTGGGAAAATAAGAAGAAAAGTAATTAGAATATTACTTGGAAGGGAATTAATCAATAATCTTACAAATATAAATGGAATATATGAAAAAATAATGAATATACAAACTTCAATTAATGAAGATAGAAGTAATGTTAACAGAATATTAAATGATATTGTAAATAAATTGAATAATAATGATGTTATATTAAATAAAATAAATGATTTGGATAATAAAACAAATATAATAAATAATAAGACAAATATAATAAATAATAAAACAAATGAAATGAATGAAAATATTGAAATAATAAATGATAGAGCTGATAACATAAAACAATATATGTATATAACTAATAATATGATAAATAGTATAACTCAAAAAAATAATATATTAAAGCAATATGTAAATGATATTAGAAATAAATTAGATTCTTCAAATGAAAAAATAAATGTAATTAAAGAAAGTACAAATAAAGTAAATATTAAAACAAATGAACTATATCAATGGATTAAAGAAATAAATGGAAAGACAAATAAAATAAATGATGAGATAATTAATATAAATACAAAAACAGAGATATTATATAAAAAAACTGATACCATTAATGATATTACTGATAATATATATGTAAAAATTGATAATAATAATCAGAAAACAGATAATATAAATCAAAAAACAGATATTTTAAATCAGAAAACAGATATTTTAAATCAGAAAACAGATATTTTATTTAAAAATAATGATTATATAAATAAAAAAACTGAAGAAATATTAAAAAAATCAGAATCTACAAATAAGAAAAATGAGGAGATGTTAAAAAGATCTGATTTTATGAATAAAAAAATAGAAGAAATATACAAAAAGTCAGATTACATAAATAAAAAAGCTGATGAAATAAGTAAAAAGACTGAAGATTTAAATAAAATAAATAATAAAATAAAACAAGATAATGATGAATTAATAATTAAAATAAATAAAAATGAAAAAAATACGGATAATATATTTGAAAAATTGGATAGTACAAAAAAAATAAATGATAAAATACACAGGAAGTCAGCGGCTATTAATGATTTGCAATTTTTTAATACTTCTATTAAAAATTGTGAATGGATGAAAGATAAATCATTCTCTCCAGGCGGTTGGGCAATGGATAGCGGTGCATTATATACATTATTTCGTATTTTTGATAGTGTTAAGCCAAAAAATATTTTAGAATTTGGTTTAGGGCAAAGTTCAAAAATTGTACATCAATTTGCAAATAACTTTAAAAATATAAATGCATTAACGATAGAAAATGATAATAATTGGATAGAATTCTTTTTAAAAGGTCAGGGTAAAGCTATAAAATGTAATATAAAACAGTTAGATGTAAAGACGGTATTATATAAAGGTTATGAAACAACAACATATGATAATATTGATAAAATAATAGGTGATAATAAATATGATTTAATTATTGTAGATGGACCAAAAGGAAGTGAGCATTATTCTCGTTCTCAAATTATAGAAATTATAAATAATAATAAAAATATATGTAATGAATATGTTATTTTAATTGATGATTCACAGCGAGTTGGAGAAAAAGAAACTATTAGTGAAATATGTAATATACTTGAAAGAAATAATAAAAAATATTTAATGAGAGAATATTCAGGAGAAAAAAAACATACAATAATATGTTCAGAAAATTATAATTTTCTTCTAACACTAAGATAATAAAAAGAAATATCCATAAAAATAATTATTTTAGGGATATTTTTAGGTGTAATAATTATGGCAAAAGTATCAGTAATTTTACCAATTTATAATACGTCTCAGTATTTGCATGAAGCATTAGATTCAGTTACAAAGCAGACATTAAAAGATATAGAAATTATATGTATAAATGATGGTTCAAAAGATAATTCATTGAATATTTTAAAAGAATATTCTGAAAAAGATGATAGAATAATAATAATAGATAAGAAAAATACTGGTTATGGTCATAGTATGAACACCGGTATTGATACTGCAACAGGCGAATATCTGGGTATACTGGAAACAGATGATTTTCTAAGTTTGAATATGTTTGAAGATTTATATTCAATTGCTGCAGAGAATGATCTTGACACTATAAAAGCAGACTTTTACCGCTTTACGCGCGATAATGAAAAAAATATGAATCTTAAATACATAAAAATTGACAGAGGTTTGGATTATTATAATAAAATATGTGTCCCTTCACTTGATGCATTATATATTCAAAATACAAGAATTAATACATGGACAGGTTTATATCGTTTATCCTTTCTTAGAGAAAATAATATAAGGCATAATGAAACTCCCGGAGCTTCTTTCCAGGATAATGGTTTTTTTTGGCAAGTACATATTTATTCAAAACGTTTAATGCAGGTAAATAAACCATATTACTATTGCAGAAGAGATAATCCGAATTCATCTACAAGTGATAAAAATAAAGTATGGGCCATGAGCCGCGAATATGATTTTATTCGTGATATTTTAATGAGAGATAAAGTAATATGGAATAGAAATAAAAATATTTATTGGCTTAATAAATACTGGAATTATAATTTTATAATAAATATGATTGCACAAGAATATAAATATGATTTTTTTATGCGAATGTCGAGAGAATTTAACAGAGCGTTAGTTCTTGATGAGATATCTAAAGATGTTTTCTCGGATATTGAGTGGTCTAATATATTAATAATGATAAATAACCCAGAGAATTATTTTAAAGAAAATATTAATAATAATAATGAAATTATAACATTAAAAAAAGAAAATATAGAATTAAAAAAACAAATAACAAATAAACAAAATGAAAACAATAGATTGCAAAGACAAATAAAAATACAAAATGATAATTTTCAGGAAGAAATTGATAATTTAAAATTACAATTTACAAAAGAACATAAAAATTTAATGAACCAATTATATATAATTAAGAATCAATTGAATAATAAAGAAAAAACAAATACATAAATATTAAGGTAATAATAAATGATTAATCCAAAAGTTTCTGTAATACTTCCTGTTTATAATGTAGAAAATTATTTACATCAATGTATGGAATCATTAATAAAACAATCAATGCAAGAAATTGAAATTATCGCTGTTAATGATGAATCTCAAGATAAGTCTCTTGAGATTTTGGAAGAATACGCAAAGAAAGATTCTAGAATCATGATTATTAATCAAAAGAACGGAGGAGCTGGAAAAGCGCGAAATACAGGTATGGATGCGGCAAAAGGTGAATATCTTTCATTCCTTGATCCTGATGATTTCTTTGAATACAGTATGCTGGAAAAAGCATATAATAAGGCAAAAATGAATAATCTTGATATTGTAATATATAAGTGTGATTTCTATAATGAAGAAAATAATAGTTACACACATAATAAATGGACATTAAAAATGGAACATTTACCTCCGTATGAACCATTTTCTCATAGACAATTTACATTGAATATATTTGGTGTTTTTGTGGGATGGTCTTGGGATAAACTTTTTAAATATAATTTCATTAAAGAAAATAATATAAGATTTCAGGAACAAAGAACATCTAATGATTTATATTTTGTATTTTCTGCAATTGCATTGGCAAAACGTATAGCAGTTATTCCAGAGATACTAATTCATCAAAGAAGAGATTCAAAAGAGTCACTCTCAAAAACAAGAGAAAAATCATGGGATAATTTTTATAGAGCTTTATTAGAATTACGTGTTAAATTACAAAAGAATGGAATATTTGATGAATTAGAAAAAGATTTTATAAGTTATTCTCTTCATGCATGTTTATGGAACTATCGTACTCTTAACGGAGTATCAAGGGAATTATTAATGGAATCATTAAAAAGAGATTGGTTTAAAAATTTAGGAATAAACAATCAACCTAAAGATTATTTTTTAGATATTAACAATAATAATGATTATATACTGTATAAAAATATTATAAGTGAGGTATAATAAAATATGAAAAAAATTATTGCTGTAGTGCAAGTGCAAAATGAAGCAGATATAATTGAATCTCTCTGTAGATATTATTGCAGCTTCTGTGATGGTATTATTGTTACTGATGACATAAGTACTGATAATACTAATGATATACTAAAATATCTTATTGAAGAGGGTTTGCCAATATATATAACAAATAAAAATGAAATTGATCATGGACTTGGAAACATAAATGCACGTTATCAGCAACTTCAATTGGCTGTTGATAAGTATGATGCAGATATTATATTGCCTATTGATGCAGATGAATTTTTAGTATGTGAAATGGGAGGAAATCCAAGAAATATTATTGAAACGATGGATGAAAAGATTGAATATCATATTCCATGGAATAATTTTATATGTACAAAAAATATAAATGACAATAAAATATTTTTTCCATTAACCACAAATAAATATGTAGAACCTGATTTTCATAAAGCAATAATAAGTAAATTCTTATTAAAAGAATGTATGGCATTTCCTGAAATGGGATGTCATTCATTTAATTATAAAGAAAAAAGACCTGTTATCATAAAGATGAAAGAACTTTGTTATAATCATTATCCTGTAAGAAATAAATATCAATTTATGTTAAAAACAATAATTGGATGGACTACACGTTTATTATGTCCATTTCATGATGGTAATTATAATTATTCAATGTCATCACATTGGAAAGAATTCTTTGATGAGATTAAAAAACATGGAATTATTAAAGATGAAATGCTTGAACATTTTTCAACATATAATAATTTTACATTTTCAAATAATAATAATAATTATATAAATGAAAGAATATTTGATATATCTTTTTGCAAAGAAAAAATAAATCTCCATTTTACTAAATATAATGAAATAGAAAGTCAATTTATTAAAATATTAACAACCCAACTGGAAAATAATATTAGGAATATGCCATCATGGAGATCTTCATTGGAACGTAAAATAGCTGGTGAACAGCTTGGGCAAGCAAATGAAATTATAAATAATTTAAATAATTACATAAAAATACTAGAAATGAAAATGGGACCATCAAAATTATATGGTACTTTTTATTTTGATACCGGTAAAGGCTTCAATGAAGATGAAAAAATTAATTTTAAACATTTTATAGAAACAAAATATCTTTATAATACTGTTAAACTCCCACAAAATACAAAAAGTATTAGGTTTGATCCAGTAGAAGGAGTAGGATGTTATATTCAAAATTTAAATATATTATCAGATGAAAATATTCCAGTAAATTATCAAATATTAAATGGTTGTAAGACAGATAATAAAGGTATTTTATTTACGAGTAAGGATCCTCAAATACTTATTGATATTAATCAAATTTTAATAGAAAATTTAATTGTATATTGCAACATATGGTTTTTTATTGAGTAAAAAATAAAAAAAAATGTCAATTAATCAATATAAAGTTCAACTCAGTAATAATGAAAATTCAAGTGAATGGAAAATAATAAAAAATATAAAGCCAAATTCAACTGTATTGGAATTTGGGCCTGCATATGGCAGAATGACAGAATATTTAAAAAATGAATTAAATTGTAAAGTATATATTATAGAGATAGATAAGGATGCCTATAAAAGCGCCGTAAAATATGCTGTTAAAGGCATATGCGCAAATATTAATGATTTATTATGGATAAAAGAATTAAAAAATATTAAATTTGATCATATTTTATTTGCGGATGTATTGGAACACCTTATAGATCCTGTAATGATATTGGAAAAATCAGTATCATTATTAAAAGATGATGGTAGTATCTTAATATCTATACCAAATATTGCACACAGCGCAATTATTATTAATTTAATAAAGAATAATTTTGAATATACAAATTCGGGTTTATTAGATAAAACACATTTAAGGTTTTTTACATACAAATCAATAAAAAAAATGCTGGAAGCATGTTCGTTGTATCCTGTTATAGAGGATGCTGTATGTCTTAATCCTGAAGAAACAGAAATAAAATGTAATTATAATGATATAAATGGTAATACAGAAATTCTTGAAAATAGAGAGTCTGCTAATGTATTTCAATATATATTTAAATGTGTTAAAAAGAATTATTATATTGAAAATAAAGACAGCCTGAAAGTTCAGGATTTAATAAAAAATAACTGGAATAGAACTTGTAATATATATTTTGATACAGGATTTGGTTTTAATAAAAATGAGCAAGTTGAAATTCCGTTTTACAGATATAAAAATCAGTTTGAAGTAAAAATAAAAATATCTAAAGAAATTAAAAAAATTAGGTTTGATCCATATGAAGGTTATGCATGTGTAATAAAAAATATAAAAATTATAGCAAATAATGGTAAAATTGATCATGAATACTCAAACGGAAAAGAAATAGATAATATTATTATTTTTGATACGCTTGATCCGCAGATTATTATTAATCTAAGTGGATTAAAGGTAAATAAAATAAGGATATCAGGAACAATATACAGATATAATAATAGTGATATAGAAATATTATCAAGAATAAAGAAAATATTTGAAGAATATGAAGAATATAAGATAAATAATAAAGAATTAATATCAGAGCAAGAAAAAATAATTACAGAAAAGAATGAACTTATATCTATTAAAAATAATCTAATAAATGAATGTAATTTAATTTTAACAGACAGGAATGCATTATTAAATTCAAGATCATGGCGTATAACAAAACCATTAAGAAGTATTGCAAAATTAATACGGAAAAATAAATATTTATTTCTTTTTGCAAAGAGTATAGTTTCATTAAAAAGATACGGAATTAAAAAGACAAAAAACAGAATATCTGTATATTTGCAAAATAAAAAAAAGAATAAAAAAACAGATAATTATCTTGATGATACAGTTTATTATGACTGTGAATATCAAAAAAATATAGATTATTCAAATAATAAGCCAAATGTTAAAGCAATAGCATTTTATCTGCCTCAATTTCACAGAATACCGGAGAATGATAAATGGTGGGGTAAGGGTTTTACAGAATGGACTAATACAAAGAAGACAGAGCCAAGATTTAAAGGTCATTATCAGCCAAGAGAGCCGCATAAAGATTTTGGATACTATAATTTAACAAATATTGAAAGTATTAAAAAACAGGTTAAATTGGCAAAAGAACACGGAATTTATGGCTTTTGCTTTTATTATTACTGGTTTTCAGGAGAACGTCTTTTAGAAAAACCTTTAGATATATTATTAGAGAACACGGATATAAATATCAATTTTTGCTTATGCTGGGCCAATGAAAATTGGACAAGAACATGGGATGGAATGGATAATGAAGTATTAATGTGGCAGGGGTATAAAGAAAATGATCCGGAAAAATTTATAAATGATATAAAAAAATACATAGTAGATAAAAGATATATAAGAGTAGATAATAAACCTGTTATAATTGTATATAATTCAGGCAAAGTTCAAAATGTAAAAGAAGTATTTATAAGATGGAGGAAAGCGGCAATAGAGACTGGTATTGGAGAAATAAAAATATGGATGTGCAGTACGTTTAATCATAATCCGTATAATCTTAATATTGCTGATTGTGTAGATGCTGAAATAGAGTTTCCTCCTCATATGCTTTTCAGTATTAATTTTAAGAATATTGAATTGAATGGGAAAAAAGCCTATATATTTGATTATATTAAAACAATTAAACATGTTATAAATAATATTAAAAAAGAAATTAAAAAAAGTAATTATGATAAATTGCCGCTATATCGTACATGTATGTTAGCATGGGATAATGCAGCAAGAAAAGAAAATGAATGGACAACATTTATTAATTATTCTTTAGAGATATTTTATGAATGGGTATATATAATAACAAAAGAAGCAAAGATAAAATATTCAGAGGATGAAGCTTTTATTTTTATTAATGCATGGAATGAATGGGCGGAAGGAACATATTTAGAGCCTGATAAAAAATATGGCTATGCAAATATAAATACATTCTCAAAAGCAATATTTGAAATTGAGTTTGATAATAAGAAAAAAACAAATAATGAAAATGAATTTAATAAAAAGAGTATCATATTTGCCGGCCATGATGCATATCAAAATGGGGCGCAATTATTGGCTCTTAATATAATTAAGCAATTAAAAGATGTTTTTAAATATGATGTATATTTGATACTGAAAAGTGGCGGACCTCTTTTAGATAATTATAAAGATATTGCAAAAGAAGTAATCTGTCTGGATAAATATGATGAAAATGAAATTATAAATTGGATAGAAACAACAGAAGCAGATATTGCAATATGTAATACTGTTGTTACAGGTGATGTACTACATACTTTAACAAAATGCGGTATTAATTGCATTTCATTAATTCATGAGATGGAAAAAATAATACACCATTACAATTGTGAACAAAAACTGAAGTATATAGTAGATAATGCTGTTAAAATTATATACGCTTCAGAATATGTAAAAAATGATAATAAAAATATGATTGATATCCCTGAAGAAAAAACAGTTATTCTGCCACAGGGTTTATATAAAAAAAATCCTTATATCAATAGACGTAATGAGATTCGTTCTATTGTGCGTAAAAAGCATAATATTCCTCTTGACAGTAAAATAATTTTGGGTGTTGGTTATGGCGATCATAGAAAGGGTCTTGATTTATTTGCCAGATGTATGATTGAAGTATGTAAATATGAAAAAACATATTTTATTTGGATTGGTAATGTAGAAATAAATATTGAGAATGAAGTTAATAGAATAATTAACGAAAGTAAATATAAGGAATATTTAATTCTAACTAAGAAATGGGAAGAAGATAACATGATGTACTTCAGCGCTGCAGATATATTTTTACTTACATCAAGAGAAGATCCTTTCCCCAGTGTTGTTCTTGAGGCAATGTATTCACATCTTCCTGTAATTGCATTTGAAGGCGGAGGAGGGTATGTTGAAATAATTAATAAAAATAATGGCTATATTGTTCCAATGGAAAATACAAAAAAAATGTCTGATGAAATAATAAAAATATTAAGAGAAAATAATTTACGATATGAAATGGGAAAATATTCAAATAATTTAATAAATGAAAAATTTAATTTTATTACATATTTGTATAGATTAATGGAATTATTTGAATTTAATTATAAAAAAATAAGCGTAATAATACCAAACTACAATTATGAAAGATATTTAAAAGAGCGTATTGAATCGGTTTTAAATCAGACATATCCTGTATTTGAGATAATAATATTAGATGATTTTTCTTCGGATAATAGCTTACAGATAATTGATGAATATAAGTTAAAATATAAATTAAGAATAAAAGTAATAAATAATAAAAAAAACAGCGGAAATGTATTTAAACAATGGGCAAAAGGTATTAAGATAGCCAGCGGTGACTATATATGGATTGCAGAAGCTGATGATTTATCAGAGCCTGAATTTATAGAAAAAGTAATAAATAAAATATTATCGGAAGAAGATATAGTAATAGGATATTCGCAATCAAAAATAATTGATGAAAATGGAAAATTATTAAATGATAATTATCTTTTTTATACAGATGAAATAGATAATAAATGGGAATCTGATTATATAAGTGAGGGAATTGAAGAAATTGAAAAAAGATTTTCAGTAAAAAATACAATTCCTAATGCTTCGGCAGTTATTTTTAAAAATAATAATTTATTGGAAAATATTAATGAAATTGAAAAATATAATATTGCAGGTGACTGGTTATTTTATATAAATTTATTAAAGGATAACAAGAAAATTGCATTTATATCTGATAATTTGAATATCCACAGACGTCATACAAATAGTGTTACAAAAAAGATTAATGAAAAAAAACATTATGATGAAATATGTAATGTGCAGGAATATGTGTATCAATTAACAGATAATATTGAGTATTATAACAAAGCATTAAAATACAGAGAATATATTAAAGATTATTTAGGAATTGAATAAAAAATATTGATTATGAAAAATAATATGATAAGTAATATAAAAATATCTCATATACTTTGGTTTGTATATATTGTAATAATATTTACATATCTTTTAATAATAAATATAAAAACGCCAATTATTGGAGAAGATTTCGCGCATCTTTATTATAATGAAAATAATAGTGAATTAATAAAATCAATAATTAATGGTGTATTGGCAAAACTTAATCCTGGTGATTTGACATTTTTTAATCTTAGGCATGGTGATACTTTTGTACAATTATGGTTAAATTTAGGAGTATTATTTGGAATTGGAAAACATCTATTCAGTGTATTAAATGTAATTATAACAATTATATTCTTTTTACTTATATATTTTTGGAGTAATTGCCGGTTACCTGATATAAAAAGTTTTAATGATTTAGTCATATTTATGACTATTCCGTTATTATTTTTAATCTGCAGTTATTCAATTGGAGAATTATTTTTTTGGTGTTCCGGCGCTGCTGGTTATATATGGACTTCAACAATATTATTGTCTGTAGCTATGCCATATAGAAAATATTTAAATGATGATTCATACAGAATGAAAAACATTTATATATTTATATATATGCTGTTAAGTTATTATGCGGCTTTTACAAATGAAAATACGGTTCCTGTTATTATTTTATTAGGCGGTTTTTTATTATTAAGAGATATAATAAAAAAAGGAATAAAAAATATTTCAATTTGGCTTTTATTATCAGTTCTTTCTATGGGTGCAGGATATTCAGTACTTATATTCTCGCCCAATACAGCAAGAAGAACTCTTGTTTACAGGGATATGTTTAATTTACCGGAAAAAATATCTTTTAATGAAATAAAAAATAATATGGATAGAGTTATACAATTATTTTTGGAAAGTAATTACCGATTTATTATATTATTTTTTATATGTTTATTTATTGGATTATTAATTTATTTTATTTATAATAAAAAAAATATAAATATTGGCATGAATATAAAAGCTATAATATTATGTATTACAATAGGATTTATGCTGATATTGCCATTTATAAGAGACAATATTTTACGTATAATAATTATAGGAATATTCATAAATGGATTAGTATTTATTATATTATTTATAAATAGAAAAAATGATAAAATAAAAATATTATATGATAATTATTTTATATTATTAATATCTTTGATATCAATAATTACTTTATTTTTTGCGCCATATACTGAAATTAGATCATTTATATTTATACAAATATTTATAATTACAATTATTATAAGAATAAATAATGAAGTTCTATATATATCATTAAAAGAGAAAAATAATATAATAAAGTATATTCCAAATTTCTGTATAAGCCTGATATCAATATTTTATATAATAAGGTTAACTACATGGACGTTTGATTATTATGATTTTAATAAAATGAGAATGGAATCTATAAATAATCAGATTAGACTGGGAGAAACAAATATTATTGCAAAAATATATCATACAGAAAGAAATAAATATATAAATACAAGAGAAGAATGGATAAAAGACAGCAGATATGGAGGACAGTGGTATTATACAAGATATTTAAATATAGATAATATCGTTTGGAGTATTTTATCTTATGAAGAAATGACAAAAGGATTAGGTATAATTGCAAATATAAAAGTTCCCAATGATGTAAATAATATATTGTCATATGATATAAAAAGAATAGAATATAGAGATGATATTTTAATATTGGAATGCGGGGTCATTGATCCGCATATAAATATACCATTGGAATATACAATAAAAAAACCTTTAGGAGAACCGTTTTTGGAGATATTATGTACTAATAGCAAGGCTGGTATAATACAGATATTCTATGATTATGGGATTGGATTTAACGAGAAAGACAGTATTCGACATAATATTGATGAAATAAATGATATGTTAACACTGCGTTTACCTATTGCCGGCTGGATGGAAAATACAAATCTTTTTTCTATTAGAATAGATCCGCCAGATGGAACAGTGTTTGAAATAAATAAAATACAAATTGGAATTATTAATTAAGTGAAAGTTAAGGATACTGATTTAGCATTTTTACTTTCTAGTCAGGTTTTAGATGGTCATACAAGTATTGAAGAAATATTAAAATGGATTGATAATCGCAGAAATTCGACACAAGTAAACATAAAATTAATAAAATTTTCTGAATTAAAAAAGTGGGAATTTGATAAAATAAATTCAAATTTATATCATGAATCTAAAAAGTTTTTTTCAATAGAAGGTTTAGAAGTAAATACAAATTGGAGAAAAAAAGAAACCTGGACACAACCTATAATAAATCAGCCCGAAATTGGTTTTCTTGGTATAATAACAAAAAAAATTAACGGTATTTTGCATTTTTTAATGCAGGCAAAAATAGAACCTGGAAATATAAACTATGTTCAAATATCTCCTACATTACAGGCTACAAAAAGTAATTATTCAAAGGTGCATAAGGGAAAGACACCTCTATATCTTGAATATTTTAATGGAGAAAAAAAAGTAAATATATTACTGGATCAATTACAATCGGAACAGGGAGCGAGATTTTTAAAAAAAAGAAATAGAAATATTATTATAGAAGTTTATGATGATATAAATGTTTATGATGATTTTTGCTGGATAACACTTGGTCAAATTAAAAAATTATTAAAATATGATAATTTGGTTAATATGGACACACGTACAGTAATTTCCGGTATATCATTTGGTACAATAGATGATACAGGTATAGAATTAATAAATACATTTATATATACAAATAGTAAATATAATACAGATGACTATAATATTAATATGTTAAGATCATCTTTAACAGAAGAACATCATTCAAAATCAATAGAACATATAATATCATGGTTAACAGAGTTAAAGACAAAATATGAACTGGAGCTTGGGCGGATACCGCTAAAAGATGTAAAAGACTGGAATATTACGGATAATGAAATAGCGCATAAAGATAAAAAATATTTTTCTGTAATAGCAGCTGATATTAGTATTTCCAACAGAGAAGTTGTAAATTGGTCTCAGCCCCTTATAAAATCAGCACAAGAAGGATTAATAGCATTTATTGTAAAAAAAATAAATGGAGTATATCACATTTTAATACAGGCAAAAGTGGAAATTGGAAATTTTGATATTATAGAGTTAGCTCCAACTGTTCAATGTTTAACAGGGAATTACAGAATTGGACAAAATGAATATGATGTCCCATTTATTGAAGAAGTATTAAATGCAAAAGAAGAAAATATTATTTATAAAACGTATCAATCAGAAGAAGGCGGAAGATTTTATAGAGAGCAAAATTTAAATATGATCGTAGAAGCAGATGATAATTTTAATGAATGTATTCCGGAGAATTACTGCTGGATGACATTAAATCAGCTGTTTACATTCATAAAATTTAATAATTATTTAAATATTCAGGCAAGAAGTTTAATTTCAGCAATCAGGATATAAAATGAAAAAAATAAGAATTGGAGTAATGGGCGGAGCCAGTATTGCTGAAAGGTTAATGATTCCTGCAATATTATCTTTAAATGAAATATTTGAACTTGTTGCAATAGCCAGCAGAACTTATGACAATGCGCAAAAATTTAAAAAAATATTTAATATAGAAGGAATTGTTGGATATGATAATTTAATAAAAAGAAATGATATTGATGCTATATACATGCCCTTACCGACAGGACTCCATAAAGAATGGATAAATAAGGCTATTGATGCTAATAAACATATATTAGCGGAAAAATCATTAGCTATGAACTTTAAAGAAGCGCAAGAGTTGGTTAATAAGGCAAAAGATAAAAAGCTTCTGCTTATGGAAAATTTTATGTTTAGGTATCATTCTCAGCATAAATATGTTTTTTCATTACTGGAAAATATAGAACTTGGAGATATCAGATTGTTTCGATCGCAATTTGGTTTTCCTCCGTTAAATGATGATAATTTTAGATATAAAAAAGATTTAGGCGGGGGTTCTCTTCTTGACGCAGCTGCTTATACCGTTAGAGTTTGCCAATGGTTTTTGGGTGAAAAACAAAAATTATTGTCAGCAGTATTATATATGAAAAATGATATTGATTTATACGGAAATGCAGTTTTCATTAATAAAGACGATATAGTATCTCAGCTATCATTTGGTTTTGATAATTATTATAAATGTAATTATGAAATATGGGGTTCAAAAGGAAATATTGTAGCTGAAAGAGCTTTTACACCTAAGGAAAAAGATAATCCTGTTATAATACTGGAAAAAAATGGAAACACAGAAAGAATAAAGATGGAGGCCGATAATCATTTTGTAAATTTATTGAAGGAATTTTATAATAGTATTATAAATGATAATTATAGTTTGCATTTAGAAGATATATTAAATCAAAGCAGGATGTTGACTGATATATATGAAAATGCAATTAAGGTTAATATATGAATGCAGCAATTATTGGAAGCAATGGTTATATTGGAAAACACTTGGCAAAATATCTTTTGGAAAAAAACTGGGAAATATATGGTTATGATATATTAAATGAAAACAGTGTAGATGGCGTAAAATATAAAAAATTGGAAATAAAAGAAAAAAAAGATGCAGAAGAAATAAATTTAAATGTTGATTATATATTTTACTTTTCAGGAATAACGGGAACATCAAGAGCATATGATGATTATGAATTATTTATAGATACAAATGAAAAAGTACTTTTGCATTTATTAAATAGAATGAGAAATGAAAAAAGAAAAAACCGTATTATTTTTCCGTCTACCAGATTAGTATATAAAGGAATTGAAAATACTCCATTAAATGAAGAATCTGAGAAAGAATTTAAAACAATATATTCATTAAATAAATGGTTTGGTGAAAATATAATAAGACAGTATAGTGAATATTTTAAAATAAAATATAATATATTCAGAATATGTGTTCCTTACGGGAATTCATTTAATGAAAATTATTCATATGGTACAATTGGATTTATATTAAATAGTGCAAAAGAAAGAAATGAAATATCAATATATGGTTCCGGTGAGCAAAAAAGAACTTTCTCGCATATTTATGATATTTGCAATCAAATATATTATTCTATTATTGATGAAAATACAGAGAATCAAATATTTAATATTCATGGAGAGACATATTCAATAATAGATATTGCAAAAAAAATTGGAAAAAAATATAATGCTGTAGTAAAAAATAATGATTGGCCTGAACTTGAAGAAAAAATGGAGAGCGGTGATACAATATTTGATAGTAGTAAAATAATAAAAAGTATAAATTACAAGCAAATAAATTATTTTGATGCCTGGCTTGATAACTTAACTTAAAATTATACGGAAAAAATAAAAATGAAAGAAAAAACGCATATATCTGTTGTTTCGCCGGTATACAAAGCGGAAAACATAATTAAAGAATTAGTCCGCAGGTTAAAGGAAAATTTAGATAAAATAACTGATTCTTATGAAATTATACTGGTTAATGATTCATCGCCTGATAATTCATGGGAAGCAATTGAAAAAGAATGTAATAATGATGATAAAATAGTAGGAGTGAATTTAAGCCGTAATTTCGGACAGCAATACGCTATTACTGCAGGTATAAATATTTCAAAAGGCGACTGGGTAGTAATAATGGATTGCGATTTGCAGGATAAACCGGAAGAAATAATTAATTTATATAAAAAAGCATTAGAAGGGTATGATTCAGTATTTGCAAAAAGAATTAACAGAAATGATTCTTTATTTAAAAAATTATTTTCAAAGATTTTCTATTCTGTATTCAGTTATCTTACAGATACAAAGCAAGACTCATCAGTAGCTAATTTTGGAATATTCAATAGAAAGGTAATAGAGGCTGTTCTTTCAATGAAAGATTACATTAGATATTTATCTGCAATGATTCAATGGGTAGGATTTAAAATATATTATTTACCGGTTGAACACTCAGAACGTTATGAAGGAAAAACAAGTTATAATATTAAGGGTCTTTTTAAATTGGCTTTTGATACTATAATTGCTTTTTCTTATAAGCCTTTACGTTTAATAATTTTATTCGGATTTTTTATTGTTTTATCTTCATTTATAATTGGAATATATTATTTTATAAATTATTTTTTAGGAAATATTCCTGTTATGGGATTTACAACAATTATATTATTTCTTTGTTTTCTTTCAGGTATCATAATATCTGTTCTTGGAATAATTGGACTATATGTTGGTAAAATATTTGAAAGTGTTAAAAATCGCCCGACATATATAATAAAAGATATAGTTAATACTAATAATGACATATAAAATATCTGTACCTCTTATGATTCTCAGCGCTGCATGTTTATGTCTTGGTCAGCTTGTTTGGAAAATAATGCAGGATTATAATTATATATATTTAATTGGCGGTTTTTCAATTTATGTTACGGGAGCAATTGCAATGTTAATTGCATACAGATATGGTGAACTTTCAGTATTACAGCCAATAAACAGCGTAAGCTATGTATTTGCGGCAATAATTGCAATATTTTTTCTTCAGGAAAAAATAAATGCAATTAATTTTGCAGGTATAGCACTTATTATAGGTGGAGTAATTATAATTGGTACAAATAATAAATGACAATAAATTATTTAATAATAGTAGTAATGACCCTAACCGCATCATTTGCAGGTTTCTTTCTTAAAAAATCTGCAGGTAGTGTAAGTGTAAAAAATATTATTTTAAATAAATATTTATATATTGGCGGTATTTTATATACAATTACGGCAATAATTAATATATGGATTTTACAAAAACTGCCGTATTCAGTAGTAGTGCCACTTGGTAGCATTACATATATATGGACATTAATTATATCATATCTGTTTCTTAAGGAAAAAATAAATACTAAAAAAATTATTGGAATATTGTTTATTATAACTGGCGTTGTTTGTATAAATATAAATTAAAAAACAGGAAAAAAAATGAGAAAATTAAATAACATCCTTATAACGGGCGGAGCAGGATTTATTGGCGTAAACTTCATTAGATACCTTCTTGGCGAAAGTAAGCAAAAAAGCGGATTTAATGGCCGAATTATAAATCTTGATGCTTTAACATACGCGGGAAATATCGCAAGTTTAAATGAGGTAGAAAAAAAATACACAAATGGAAATTATTTCTTTATACACGGTGATATATGTGTTCGTTCATTAATTGAAGAAATATTTGATAAATATGACATAGATACTATTGTACATTTTGCTGCAGAAAGCCATGTGGATCGTTCTATACTTGGACCTGAAGCATTCATAAAAACAAATTTTAACGGTACATTTACTCTTTTGGATGTTGCCCGCAGCAGGTGGAAAGAAAGAGATGATACTCTTTTTCATCATGTAAGCACAGACGAAGTATACGGCTCTCTTGGAGAGACTGGATATTTTACGGAAAATACTCCGTATGATCCGCGCTCTCCTTATTCTGCAAGTAAGGCGGCAAGCGATCATCTTGTAATGTCTTATTATCATACCTTTAATCTGCCGATTACATTATCAAATTGTTCAAATAATTACGGGCCATATCAATTCCCGGAAAAGCTTATTCCGCTTATGATAAACAACATGCTGGAAGGAAAGCCATTACCTGTTTATGGAGACGGGAAAAATATTCGGGATTGGCTTTATGTAGAAGATCATAACATAGCAGTATGGGAGATTATGCAAAAGGGCAGAGCTGGAGAAAAATACAATATCGGCGGAGAAAATGAATGGGAGAATATTAAACTCCTTGACAAACTGATAGATATTGTTGCTGAAAAATCAAAAACAGCGCCGGATAAAATACGCGCTACAATTACATATGTTAAAGACAGAGCCGGACATGACAGGCGTTATGCAATTGACTGCACAAAAATAAAAAATGAACTTAAATGGAAACAAACAGTTGACTTTGAAACAGGACTAAAAAAAACAGTAGACTGGTATCTTTCAAACTCTAATTGGATAAATCAAATAAAAAGCGGCGAATATCAGAAATGGATAGATAAAAATTATATAAAAAGATAAATATTTAAAAAAAACATACCTAAATTATCCTTCCAGAAAAATAATTAAATTTCTCAATTAAATAGCTCAATTTTACAGGATATACCTGTATTTTGCGTAAAATTCTGGCTAATATATATTTAAAAAAATGTTGTACATTACAGGATTTTGTTATAAAATAAGTTAATATTGCATTAAATGGAGATAAACATGGCTGAGAAAAAAGGGGTTAAAGTCGAAAAAAATTATCAAACTGATGTTCCGTTTAAAACAAACGGCAATTTCCATGTAAAGGGAGCTGCAAACCTTGACTGGGGAATGAAAAAACGACTTGCGAACATTTTTAGTCCAAGGGGCGGAAACACATTGATGTTTGCTTTTGATCATGGCAGTTTCATGGGATCTGTTTCCGGCCTTGAGAGGCTTGATATTCTCATTCCTCAATTGATAGATCATTTTGATGTACTTATGGCTGCAAGGGGTGCGCTTCGTACCTGTGTAAAACCCAATTTCAGGAAAGGTATTGTTTTACGTGTATCTGCGGGAGCATCCATGTTAAACGAGGATTTAAGCCGTGAAATTATATCTGTAAATATTGAAGAAGCAATCCGTATAAACGCGGACTGTATGGCAGTTCAGGTTTTCATTGGAGCAAGGGGACAATTATTAAGCATTAATAATCTTTCAAGTGTTATAAATGAAGGTTCCAAATACAGCATTCCAACTCTTGGTGTTATTGATTTGGGAAAAGATACGGAACACTCAAGCCAGTACTTTAAACTTGCAACCCGCATAGTTGCAGAGCTTGGCGCAAATATCGTTAAAACATATTACTGTGATGATTTTGATGAAGTTGTTGCTGCATGTCCTGTTCCCGTTATTGTTGCAGAGAGGAATAAACTTGATGAAAAGGACGCGCTTTCTATGGCATACAAATCAATACAGAGCGGCGCGTGCGGACTTGATATGGGAAGTAATATTTTTCAATGTAGTAATCCTGTAGCTATGGCGGATGCTGTTGGAAAAATTGTTCATAATAAATATTCGGATGCACAGGCATGGGAATATTTTTGTGATAAAATAAAAAAAGGCGGAAAATAATATGGATAATTTAAAACACAGAAAAGCATCTGCAAATATAAGGATTCTGAATAAAGACGGGACTCCCGCAGTAAACAAAGAAATAAAAGTATGCCAGAAGAGTCATCAATTTCTTTTTGGTGTCGGAGGTTTTGAAGCTGTCGAACTTGCAGGGGGCAAGCAGGGAGGCGAAAAGATAGATGATGCAAGGAAGGCATTTCTCCAGGAAAAACTTGGAAAACTTTTTGGTTTTAATAATTTTGCCACACTGCCTTTCTATATTGGCCGTTATGAGCCGGAGGAAGGAAAACCTGATGAAGTGAGGGTAAGAAAAGGGGCGGAATATTTTAGAGAACGCAATATTAAATTAAAGGGGCATCCCCTTTGCTGGCATACTGTCTGCGCTCCCTGGTTAATGAATTATAAAAATGATGAAATACTAAAAAAGGTTATAGAAAGAATTGAAAGGGATGTAACTGCCTTTGCAGGAGTTATTGATATGTGGGATGTAATTAATGAAGTTGTCATCATGCCGGTTTTCGATAAATATGACAATGCGATTACAAGAATATGCAAAGAATACGGACAGACTAAAATTGTAAAAGAAGTTTTCGAGGCTGCAAAAAGGGCAAACCCGAATGCGGTTTTACTTCTAAATGATTTTGATATGTCAAATGATTATGAAATATTGATAGACAAATGCCTTCAGGCAGGAATCCCGATAGATGTAATCGGACTTCAATCGCACCAGCACCAGGGGTATTGGGGAGCGGACAAGGTTCACGATGTACTTGCACGTTTTTCGCGCTTCGGTCTTCCTCTGCACTTTACTGAAAATACATTAATATCAGGCGATATTATGCCGCCTAATATTGTAGATTTAAACGATTGGGTAGTTGATGACTGGCCGACAAATCCGGAAGGAGAAAAAAGGCAGGAACGTGAAATAATTGAAATGTACGATATACTTTTTGCGCATCCTAAGGTTGAAGCGATTACAACATGGTCTGGAGGTGACAATGCCTGGCTCCATGCGCCTGCGGGTTTTTTACGCATTGATAACAGTGAAAAACCTTCGTACAAGGCTTTAAAATCAAGAATTGAAAATGACTGGAGTACAAACATTACTGCGAATACAGACTCTAACGGGTATTTAAACATGGAAGGTTTCAAGGGAGGATATGAAATATCATGTAAAGGCGAAAAAGATGTCTTTTCTCTGGATGGCAAAAGAAGTGAAATTGAGATCCGGCTGTCATGAAAAATAATGACAATATTACACAAAGTGAAGAAGCGTTCTTAAAATTTTGGGCCGAAGAAATTGAAAAACAACAGTCAATTAAAAGACAGGTTGAAGAAGGTGAAAGATTATATAATCAGTGGGTTGAGAATAATACACGTCAAATAAAGGAAAGCGAAAAAAAGTTCCTCATTATTATGAAAGATATTGTCAGCTGGATTAAGGGCAGTAAATAATGAATGAAGCGTTTGATGCAAAAGAATTCCTTATAGAAAAAATTTGGTCTGTAATCCTGGAAAGACAAGGATCGATTAAAAAACAGCTTGATGAAATAGACAAAAAATACAACAGGCAGCTAGAAGAAAACAATCGCATTATAGAAAAAAGCGAAGAAACTGTTTACAGGAGAATTGGTGCAAAAAACCTTGAATTACAGGAAATAGACACAAGGATTCTTAAACAGCTGGAAGAAAACAAAGTAAAACTTTCAGAAGAAGAAAATGATGAAAAAAACAACGAAAAGCGCTCAAAAAAATCAAAACGGAAAAACAGTGATTTTTCGTTTAAGGCAGGGCATCATGTGTTTTCCGCCATCATAATGTTTTTTAACGAACATGGATACAATTTTGACGATGAAACCTTAAGAAGATACTGGGAGCTTGTAACTGCAATTACAGCGAATTCTGATGAGAACCCTTAAATATCCTCAAATCTTATACCCTCGCCTGCGGGAATAAAGTTTCTTGCCGCTCTGCCTTCTATTGCATCTTCCCAGCAGGGTTCAAGCCCGGGGCGCAGGATTTTTTCAGTCCTTAAAACGGCGTAATCTTCCCTTTTAATTATTTGCCCCATTTTTATATCACAAAGCGCATGAATGGAGCGGTTTGTTAATCTGTAGTTTGCCCTTTCACAGGGGGCTAGCTTTTTAACGCCGTCTCCAAAGACCTGCTCTACAAGAGCGGCGCCTCTTTCACTTGAGTAGCGCTCTATTGTCTTTTGCGGGCCTTCCTTGGATGCAAGCCTTATTGCTTCTGTCATTTTGGAAAAATCATCAGGGGGCAGGGCAATTGGATCATCAAGGCCGGGATCATTTTTTGAAAGACAGAAGTGTTTTTCAATTACAGATGCGCCCATACTGACAGAAAGAGCAGGAACAAGCTGCGGATCCTCAGTATGATCGCTTACGCCGGCAGGAACGCCGAAAATCCCGGCCAGTTTGGGCAGAACTCTTAAATTATATTCTGTAACAGGCGCGGGGTAGAAAGTGACGCAATGAAGAAGGCATATATTTGCGTTTTCACTGCGAAAAATATCAACTGCTTTTTCTATATCTTTAAGCGTAGAAACACCTGTAGAAAGAAGGGTAAACTTGCTCCAACCTGCTATATCCCCAAGAAGGCTTGAATAATTAAGCTCCGGGGATGCTATTTTTACGATTTTACTCTTCATTTCCCTTAAAATGGATGCGCTTTTCATGCCAAACGGGGTACATAAAAATATTAACCCCCTTTTTTCGGTATATTCCTTTATCTCCTCGTAGAAAGCAGGCGCAAGTTCAAGAGCTTTAAACCTGTCGTAAAGCCTTATCCTGCCGCCCGGGAGGGGGACTTCCCCTGTGTTTGGATGGAGAATCTCATCAGCATAAACAAGCTGAACTTTTATACAGCTTGCCCTGCTGTCTGCTGCCGCGTCAATGAGCTCCCTGGCCTTAACTATATCGCCATTATGGGATGTGCCTAGTTCTGCGATTATAAGGGGGTTTTCGCAACTGTAATCGAACCCTTCAAATTTACGTGTTTTTTGCAAATTAACTGGGTTGCAAAAGTAAGGTTTTTTTTCGTTTTCTTTCATATAGGTACTCGACATATTGTAAAAGTTTTTATATACTATAATCAAGATGTGTGCCTTTATATGACTTGTTAAGGATAATAAAAGGTTCACAATATAAACAGGAGGCTTTTATGATTACTATATCGTGCGATGTTTGCAAGAAAAAACTGGATGAGTCAAATTACGGCCGTACATTTTTCTTTTATGCGAACCACAGTATCTGTGAAACCTGCAAGGACAATCTGGAATTTTCAGCGAAAAGCCAGGTTAGGGCAAGGACTCCCTTTTCAATGGACTGGTATTCAAAATTTATGCGCGATAGTCTTGATAAAGCAGTTCAGAAGGGAAGAATCTAGTTCCCTTTAGAACATTTTTTGGGATATGATTTTTCTCATTTTAAAAAGGTAAGGAGTAACCATGTCGGGCCACAGTAAATGGGCGACGATTAAGCACGCAAAAGGCGCCGCAGATGCAAAACGCGGGCAAGTATTCACAAAATTAATAAAGGAAATCTCCATAGCTGCCAGGATGGGCGGCGGGAGTCTTGACGGCAATCCAAGATTACGCACTGCGATTCTTAAAGCCAGAGCCGCTAATATGCCCAGAGATAATATTGACAGGGCTGTTAAAAAAGGTACAGGTGAGCTGGAAGGCGTAAATTATGAGGAACTTGTTTATGAAGCATATGCTCCCGGAGGAGTAGCGATATTCATTGAAGTTCTAACAGACAATAAAAACCGCGCAGCTGCGGATATACGCAACATTCTTACCCGCGCAGGCGGGCAGCTTGCAACTTCCGGCTCTGTTTCAAGGCTCTTCAAGCGGCAGGGTGTAATTACGCTGGACGGCGAGAAATATACAGAAGACGCTATAATGGAAATTGCGATTGAAGGCGGTGCGGAAGATGTATCGCTTTCAGACGGAATAATCGAAGTAACAAGCGCGCCGGAAGATTTTGAAAGCGTTTTAAATGCGCTTCAGGCCAAAGAATTTGAGACAATGAGTGCGCAGATAAGCATGGTCGCCGAAGCGGAAGTCTCGCTTGATAACGATGGAACAGCAAAAGCGCTTAAGCTTATAGACAAGCTTGAAGAAAACGATGATGTTCAAAACGTATATTCCAATATTGCGATCCCTGAAGGTTTTGAAGCCCCATAGAGGAAAATGCGCAGAATATTAGGTATAGACCCCGGTCTTGCAAGTACGGGCTGGGGTGTGCTTGACGATGTAAACGGAAAAGCAAAGTATATCGATCATGGAGTTATTGTAACAAAGGCGGATTGCGCGCGCGCAGATCGCCTTTTTTTTATTTTAAAAAGCATGCAAGAGATAATTAAAAAATTTAAGCCGACAGAGGCCGCAATTGAAACCCTTTACTTTGGCAGGAATGCATCAAGCGCTATACCTGTTGCGGAAGCAAGAGGGGTAATATCCGCTGTAGTAGCTGGTAAGGATATTTTTCTTCATGAATATACACCTAACGCTATAAAGCTTGGAGTAACAGGAAGCGCCTCGGCTGATAAAAAACAGGTTCAACAGATGGTGCGTATTATACTTGAACTTGACAATATTCCAAAACCGAATCATGCCGCAGATGCTCTTGGAGCTGCCATTTGCGCTTTTAACAGCTGTTACTAAATTTTATTAAATGATATGCTTACTTTTACTATGCGTGCTTTTAAACCGGGGTTATCATGTTTAACAGTATAAGGGGCCTTTTATGCGAGAAAGGCATTGAATCGGTATTTTTGCTTTCCGGCGATATTGAATGGGAAATATCGATGCCCTCAAATGATATACAGGAGTATACGTTAAAAAGTGAATGCAGAGTAGTAACATGGCTCTACCACAGGGAAGACCAAATGAAGCTTTTTGGTTTTTCCAGCGAAAGAAGGCGTAATACATTTTTGGAACTTCTGAAAGTTGAAGGTATCGGCCCGAGGGCTGCGTTAAAAATAATGAGCGGAATAAGCCAGGATGATCTTGAGCATGCCCTGGAAAATGCGGATATCGCGCGGCTTGAAGCAGTCCCAGGGCTTGGAAAAAAGACAGCTCAGAAAATGCTCCTTTCCCTAAAAGGAAAACTTGTTCAGTCCCAGGGAGCAGCGGCAGTTTCTACGCCTTACGGCGATCTTGTTGAAGCGCTTGCGGCAATGGGATATGACAGGAGGCAGGCTGTACAGGCGCTTGAAAAAGCTGCAGCTTCAGCAGGCTCTGAACTTTCCGCCGCTGAAAAAGAAAAACATATTTTTAAAGAAGCAATTATTTATTTGAGCGGCGCATGAAAAATGAAAACAGCCCTGTAAGGCAGGACCAAAAAACAGATGATTTAAAAGACATGGCTCTGCGTCCCCGCTATTTAAAAGAGTTTATTGGCCAGAAGGGGATGAAAGATAACCTTTGCGTTTTTATTACCGCCGCCAAACAGCGCGAAGATCCGCTTGATCATCTTTTTTTAATTGGACCTGCAGGACTTGGTAAAACAACAATGGCTCAGGTTGTCTCCAATGAACTTGGATCAGGTTTTGTGCAGACAACAGCCCCTGCTCTTGACAAGCCAAAAGATCTTGTTGGATTTTTAACCAATTTAAAAAAGGGGGATGTGTTTTTTATTGACGAGATACACAGCCTTAAACCTGCAATCGAAGAGCTTCTTTATATTGCAATGGAAGATTATGGAATTGACTGGGTTGTAGGGCAGGGGCCTATGGCAAGAACAATAAGAATCGCAATAAAACCTTTTACGCTTGTAGGCGCAACTACCAAGGCAGGAGTTGTCTCAAGCCCACTTATAAGCCGCTTTGGAATTACCTGCCGCTTTTCATTTTATGAACAGGATGAATTAAAGGCTATTGTTCACCGTTCTGCGGGGCTTTTAAATGTAAAAATAGATAACGATGCGGCATTGCTTCTGGCAAAATCTTCCAGAGGTACGCCAAGGGTTGTTAATCAGCTTTTAAAACGGATGAGGGATTTTGCCCAGTATGAAGGAGAAAAATGCATCACACTGCCTGTTGTCCGCACAGGCCTTTCGCGTTTGGAAATAGATGAACTTGGTCTTGAAAAACAGGACAGGGAAATCTTGGGAATAATTATCGAGCGTTATAAGGGAGGCCCTGTCGGGGCTGAGACTCTTGCAATCTCGATTGGTGAATCTGTAGAAACCCTTGAAGACTATTATGAGCCCTATCTTATTCAGGCAGGTCTTTTGCAAAGGACTCCGCGCGGAAGGGTAGTAACAAGTTTTGCTTATGGGCATTTGGGCATAACGCCCGCCGGGACGGAAAATGCAATTGAGGGTTCTCTTTTTTAATGAAGACAAGTGATTTTAATTTTGAAATTCCTTCCTGCCTTATAGCTCAAAAGCCGCCGTTGCAGCGCGGAGATAGCCGCCTCTTTATGTTAAACCGCATAACAGGAGAAAGAGAGCATACATCTGTTTTGCAGCTACATCAAATTCTTTGCAGGGATATTTTTTTAACAGAAGATGGACAGAAGCCTCTTTTAGTTTTTAATGATACCAAGGTAAGGAAGGCCCGCCTTTTATGCAAATCAATTGAAACAGGAGCATGTACAGAATTTCTACTGCTTGAGAAACTTGAAAATGGACAATGGAAAACTCTTGTAAAGCGTTCCGGCCGCAGAAAAAAGGGAAGCATATACATTTTTACAGATAATAGGGGTGAAGAAGTAGCCTCGGCGCAGATAACAGATACAGAAGGCGGGTTTTGCACCCTTAAATTTGATAAAAACATAGATGATGATTTTCTGGACAGATACGGTCATGTTCCGCTGCCGCCGTATATAAAAAGAGCTGATGAACAAATGGATACGCAAAGGTATCAGACAATTTATGCAAACATCAGCGGTTCTGCGGCGGCGCCTACAGCCGGCCTTCATTTTACGCAGGAAATCTTAGAAGATTTAAAAAAATGCGGGATACAAAGCGCATTTATAACCCTGCATGTCGGACTTGGAACGTTCCAGCCTGTGCGCAGCAGGAATATAGAAGATCATGTAATGCATGAAGAAGAATTTATTATTACTGATGAAAACGCATCTGTCATTGAAGATGCAGTAAAAAATAAAAGAAAAATTATTGCTGTAGGAACAACTACTCTTCGTTCCCTTGAAAGTGCTGCGCTGGAGGATGCAGAGTCAGGGAGCTTTAGATTAAAGCGAGGTTTGCAAAGAACATCAATTTTTATATACCCTGGATACAATTTTAAAGCTGTAAACGCTCTTTTTACAAATTTTCATACGCCTGAATCGACTTTAATAATGCTTGTGTCAGCCTTTGCAGGCAGAGATTTAATTCTGGAAAGCTATAAAGAAGCAATCTGCAAAGAATACCGTTTTTTCAGTTACGGCGATGCAATGCTGATATATTAAGTTTTATCTTATCCTGAAAGTAACAGGGTAGCGGTACCTGCAGGAGACAGCCTCTCCGTTAGCGTATGCAGGCGTTCCCCTCCTTCCTGAAAATGCCCTCACTGCCGCTTCTCCAAATCCCCTGCCTTCCGGTTCTTCACGCAGTATTGTTACTCTCTGAACAATGCCGGCGCGATCTACAAACAATTCCAGAATAACTCTTCCTTCTATCCCTGAGCGAAGCGCAATAGGCGGGTAAACAAGATCGGAAGTAATGGCATTCTCGTCAAACTGAGGTCTTACAGAAACCATGTGCATTGGCAGATAATTTTCAAATGAGTAGACACTAAGAGTTCCCGCCGCGACAACACTTTGTACAGGAGCTATGTCAGTTTCTATCATAGTTTCGGCAATTTCCTCTACCTGGGGAATCTCAGGTTCTGCAGGCGGCGGAGGAGGAGGGAGTTCTGCAAGGTCTGTTACTTTCATAACTCTTGCGTGTTCTGACGGCTCCTGTACATTTTTTTTTGTTTCAAATACAAGAAAAAATATAACTGCAAGGTGCAAAAGAGCCGTGATAATAATTACTATAAGGCGGATTATTTTTTCATTCATTTGTTTTTACCACAAAGCTTACAACGCGGTACTGAAGAATTTGCAGTATTTCCAATACATTGTTGATATTTTCATAGGGAGTATTTTTGTCAGCTATGATATGCACCCTTGTATCCGGCGCTGAAACATAAAGATGAGCAATTTTATTTTCCAGCGCAAGAAAATCAGATGCAATGCCGTCAAGGAAGATATCGCCTTCGTAATTAATCCAGAGCTCCAGATTTTTTTCCGCAGTTGTTCTTAGGGCTCGCTGCGCTTCGGGATATTCAATTTTTACTTCTACCCTGTAATTAATTAATGAAACAAGCATAATAAAAATTAAAAGTAAAAACGCGATATCCGAAGTAGAGAACAGCGGCACTGATACAAATTTATGCTTTTTTCTAATCTTCATTGACTTTCCTTCTTCATGGAAAATGAAAAAGAATCTATCTGCAAATCCTGGGCAAGTTCAACAAAGTATACGACATTCTGCCAGGTTGCCTGGCTGTCTATTGTAATAATAACCGCGATATTGGGGTTGGCTCTTTGAGCAGTTTGAATTACTGTTCTTGTCCGGGGAATACTTATAATTTCATCCGAATAAAGAATTTGTCCGCCGCCGTCCATTTCAAAACGCAGAAGATCATCACGCAAGATTAGCCTTGTAGAATCCTTTGCAGGAAGGTTCATTATAAAACCCTTGCTTATGTTAAAGCCTGCGATTACAAGAAAATAAATAATTAAAAGGAAGGCAAGATCGCTTGCAGCGCAAGATTCAATAAAGCCTAGTTTATTCCGCCGTTTTAGTTTCATGAATTTTCTGTATTCTGCACTTCTTTGGATTCTGTTGCCATTTGCGATATTAAATTTGAGCATACTCCTTCAACTCTTAGAGCGAATTTGTCCGTTATATGGTTGAAGACAGAATGGGAAATCATTGCGATAATGGCAATTATAAGCCCAAAAACTGTTGTTATAAGCGCCTCGTAAATACCGTTCGCAACTATTTGTGCGTTAACTTCCGTAGCTTCCGCGATGGATCTGAAAGCGCCAATCATGCCTGTTACTGTACCAAGAAAGCCTGTAAGGGGAGACAGGGAGCCAAGAGCCGTTAAAAAATTAAAACCGTTTTCAAGGGAGCTTATGCAGTTCATGGCCTCGGTCTCCACAGCTTTTTCAGCGCGGTGCTCGGAAAAAGTTTTTCCGCTTTTTACCTGCTTTAAAAGGGAGAGAAGAATCCTTGCGCCCATACGCCTCTTTGTAAAATTTTCAAGATAATCACAGGCCCCGTTATAATCATTTTTATTGATATGCTCTGACACATTTAAATATAAATCATCAATTTTTAAATTATGATAAATAAAGAAAATAGTGCGCTCTATTGAGATTGCAACAACCGCAATAGAAAATAAAAGCAGGGGCCACATGACAACGCCCCCAAGTTTAAAAAGCTCCAGCACAGAAAAAGATGCAGTTTCCATATATTACCTCACTTTATTTAAAATTATATTTTGAGAAAGCAGTTCCATGATGCTCTCCCATTCGTATTCAAGATATATCCAGGGGAGAGCTTCCTCCCAATCCCTTAATAAAGTACCCGAGTTTCGAACCTGCCATAATTCTTCAGAAAAAACACGCTCTGTATAGCCTGTATTCCAGCGGATACTTTCGGCTCTTTCATATTTGTCAGTTTCCAGCCGCCATGATTGCGGCCTTTTTCTTGCGGCCGTTATTTCGGGAAAGAATACAGGCTTCCAGTAATTTTCAAAATCTTTTATGTTTTGAGCCTTTGGAGCATCAGTTGATTTCATCCACAGGGCAAGCGATGTTATGCGATCGCGGCGGTTTCTTAAAGCTGTCAAAGCATCAGCGCCTGTTATTCTTGTGTCGTAACGGTGTATTTTTCCGTTTATTATCTGAACGGTCTCAATATTTTTTATGCCGTCAAGGGCTGCTGTCTCTGCAAGTGAAAGACTGCCCTCTCCCATTAACTGCAATGTATATTCATTCCATCCATGTGTATTTCCGGCAAGGTAATCAAGCGATGCTAATGAAAAATTGTTATTTGCATCCGGCAGATAGCATCTTAATTTAAACATTGGAAAATTATCCAATGTTATAAAGAAGGATTTTTCCAGGTCCCTGTTTTCTACAATATGGATTTCAATGTCTATAGGAGAGCCGTCTTTTTTTTGAGCTCTGTAAATATTGATTGTTTTTTCCGAGAAATAAGAGCCGTCTAACATTTGCCCTGTTCTTTCAACTAAACCGGTACAGCCTGCGTGCAGTATCGGTATAAATATAAATAAAATAATTAATTTTTTCAATTTTGTCTCCTAGAAGCTGAATTTTACACCAAAAGAGGGCATTGGAACAGGCATGTCATAACTTGCAGAGTTACTTCCGGATTCAACCTGCCCTGTGTACGGGTTAAAAATTCTGTTTCCCTGTGAAGTATACAATAAAGCAAGTACATTTTCTATTGCAACATATATTTCATACCTTGTTTTTCCGTTCTGAGAACCGTTAAAAATGGAAAATTTTATATCCATTGGAAAAGAAGGGGTAGTGCGGTTACTCTCATCTCTTTCAGACGGCCAGTAAAACTTTTCAATAACTTTATTATTCTCAGGGTTTTCCCTGTCATAAACATAAACAGGATAACTTAAAGGAGCCTCTCCTGTAAGCTTTTCTAAGAGTATTCCGCTTGCCATGCCTAAACGGACATACAAATTCATGTTTTGCCTGGGTTTATAATTTAAAACAAGATTTAAATTGTGAAACCTGTGATATGTCGGAAAATACCATGAATCACCTATAAATTCTCCAGCGTAGCCAAAATCGTCCATTCCGGAATTTGGATCTCGCAGTTTTGTCCAATTAAAGGAATAAGAGAGCCAGCCGTCCCAGAAACGGGATTGCTTTTTTTGCAGCATAATGTCGATACCGTATGTTCTTCCTTCTCCGTTAAATTGAGGCAGTATTTCCATGCTCTCAAGACCATAATTAACCGGGATATATGTACGATCAAATATATATTTGTAATACCCTTCGATATTAAAAAGAAAACCGTCATAAAACTCAAATTTGGCGCCCAATACCGAAGTCCAGCTTCGATTTGGTTTAATCTCTTCCAAATTAAACATTTTATCAGCTATTACAATCATGTCATTCATTGAGGAGAATAGGCCTGTTCCCCCTGTTATATTAAACGATTGAATAATCCGTCTGTTTTTAAAAATATTAAAATCAAGGTTTAGCCTTGGATTTAACGCAGGTTTTGCAGAAAGCGATAATCCGTCCATTCCTGTTAGATAAAAATGATCAAAACGAAGTCCCAGTTCCGCGTTAAATCTGTTGTTTAATGAAGCGTATTCAACAAGGCTGTAAGCCGAAGTATTAAAAATATGGTTTTCCATATTTCCGGGGAGAGAAACGGGAAAACTTATTCTCATATTATTTATTAATAAATCTTTTAGAGCAGGATTATTGTCATATACGCCAAGGCTCTGTAATATTGATTCCTGCGTATTAATATCAAACTTGTCAAGAAGAACATCCTGGGAGGAGAAAGCCTGATACATTTTATATATACCGCTTAAATATAATTCCTGGATTCCCGCAGCAAAGAGAAAACCTTTTCCAAGTTCATAGTCAAAATCAATTCTTCCCTGAATGTTTGTCAATTTTGCGTTTTCATATCCGTAAAGATATGTATCAAGACTGTATATTTCATTAAAGCTGCTGATGCCGTCTCTTAGATCATCATAATACCAGTCATTGGCAGGTGTTTTGTGAAATGATTTTTCTGTAATTCTGTCTGTCATTCGTATGTCAAATATTGCATCCTGAAAACCGGCTCCAATAGCAAACTTAATCAGCATTTCATTGCGCGGATTCCATGCAAGGGATGTTGTTAAAAAAGTTTGATATGTAATCCAGTCAAAGTCCATATCAGAATCGCTTTCCAGCTCGCTTGTACGGTTTGAGCTTTCAAAGCTTACTCCAATGCCGTCCATACCAAGAAAACCTGTGAAAGAAAGTTCCAGTCTTTCTGTAAAGCGGTAATTTCCCGTAACTGTTGAGCTTCTGATATATGGGGGAACGCGTATGCCATTTATAGAATCAAGATCTTCATTATCGATATTATTGGATACCTGCTTTGCAAGCCATATAAACGGCTCGTAATATGTAACATTGCCCATTAATAATACGCCGCCTCTTCCTGTAAAGGGAAGAGAAACATTAAAACTGGCTGCGCTTGTGCTTATGCCGTACTCGAATTCTGTTTCTTCAGAAGAAGGTTTTTTCGGTCTTACTTCAAGCAGGCCGGAAATGGTATTGCCGTAACGGCTGGAAAAAATCCCGTGCGAGAGCTGGGCGCTTTCTACCATGCGCGGTGAAAATATAGAGAAACCTCCGCCCCAGTGATATGGATGAAAAATATAAAAACCGTCAAGGGATGCGCGTATATCCTGAGGATCGCCTCCCCTTATACTCGGCTGGGCATTGAATAATCCTGAATATCCAACGCCAGGCAATAGCTTAACAGAACTCATTACATCTTCAATGACGCCAATTTCCGCAGTCTGGGTAATTTCACGGCCTGTAAGAGCTATGCTGCGTCCTGTCTGAGTTTCGCTGGTTCCGGGCCTTGCTGCTTCAACTACAAGCTCTCTGCCCAGTATAATGCCGGAAAGACGCAAGCTTGCAGTAAAACTGTTTTGCGTAACCGGAATTAAAATCCTGTAATTTTCATAGCCGGGATACATTACATGGACAATAACCTGCCTGTTGTCCGGGACTTGCAAATGAACTATTCCGTCTTTATTGGATGTATATTCTCTTTGATCCCAGCTTCTTATAACAGCTCCTTCCAGAGGAAGCGATAAATCATAATCAAGAACTGTTATTTCTATTTCTCTTGCATAAAGTGAAAAAGCACATGTTAGAAGTAAAATTGCTAATATAAATATTTTTATTTTCTGCTTCAAAATTATGTTTCTCCTTATTACATGCAACAAATAAAAGGAGAAAAATTGCACTTGCTTGTTTTTTAATAACTTATTTTAAATCCAAAAGAGGGGATAGGCATTGGTATGTCATATGTTGCAGTGCTGCTGCCCCTGTCGACCTGTCCTGTGTACTGGTTAAAACTTGTATTTCCCTGGGCGGTATAAACAAAAGCCAGGATATTCTCTAAAGCCGCATATACTTCATATCTTGATTTTCCGTTTCTGCTGCTTCCAAAAATTGAAAATTTTATGTCAAAGGGAAATGAGGGGGTAGTGCGGTTTGCCTCGTCAATTACAGAAGTCCAGACATATTTTTCAATAATTTTTTCTTCATCTAAGATTAATACAGGGTAACTTACAGGCCCATCTTCAAGCCGTCTTGCCAGCAGTACACCGGAAGCAATACCGAAGCGGAAATATATATTGATGGTTTGAACAGGCTTTAAGTTGAGTATAAGATTTAAATTATGGAATCTGTGGAATGACGGAAAATACCATGAATCCCCCCTGTTTCCGCCAGAAATGCCTCTTCCGTATCTGATGCCCTGGGGATCGCGGTATTTTGCCCAGTTATAGGAATAGGAAATCCAGCCGTCCCAGAAACGGGATTGCAGTTTATGCAGCATCATGTCTATACCCCAAACGATCCCTTCCCCGTCAAAGTGAGGTCTTATATCCAGATCGTCAAGGGTGACTGTCATTGGAATATACATGCGATCAAAAATATATTTATAATATCCTTCGATATTAAGGCTTATTGATTCCGGAAACTCAAACCTCATTCCTATAATGGATGTCCAGCTTCGGTTTGGTTTTATAAAATTAAGCTTGTATCTTTCTTCCGCGGAAAAGACAACATCGTTAACGGATGAAAAAAGCCCTGTCCCTGCGGATATGTCCAATGACTGCAGAAAACCTGAATTTTTTAAGATGTTGTAATCAAGATTAAGCCTCGGGTTTAATACAGGATCGCTTGATAAGGAAAATCCGTCTCCTGTTAAGTGGAAATGATCAAGGCGAAGTCCAAGTTCCGCTTTAAGGCGGCTGCCGTAGGAATTATATTCAGTTAAAGCGTATCCTGATGTTGTAAAAAGATAATTCTTTGTATAAGGATAATAATTTATGGGAACTGCAACTCTTAGGCTTTGACGGATAACATCGATTGGTGTTGGATGTAATAATGACATAATTCCAAATTGTTCAGATTCGCTAAGACTCTGAAACCAGACATCGTTTGTTACTTTTTGATGGCCTGATGTATAATAGTAGTTAAACATCTCCTGAAGCCCTGCGGAAAATAAAAAGTAATCATTTAATTCTATATCAAAATCAATTCTTCCCTGCGCATTGTATGCAAATTCTGATTGATCTATAAGAGTGTCATCATATAAATCATATGTTTCCTTAAAAATATTTTCAAGTAATAAAGATTTTAAGTAATCATAATCTTCTATAAATTTAGTTGAGATTTTTTTATTATGTATTTCAAATAACATTCTGCCGTCAATAACTCTGTTTTCATATCCGGTTCCTGTGGTAAACTTTAAAAGCATATTGGATCTTGGATTCCAGGCAAGGGATGATGTTAAAAACCCCTGATAATTTGCAAATTCAAAATCTGCGCTCGTATCGCTTTCAAGTGAGGCGGAACGGCTGGAGTTTAAAAAATAAACGCTAACCCCGTCCATTCCCCAGAATAATGTAGAAGAAACTTCGAGGTTGTCCTTTAACCTGTAATTTCCCGTAACGGTTGCAGCTCTTATAAAAGGAGCTTTTCGGATAAACTCTACAGAAG
This sequence comes from Treponema sp., assembly GCA_009781635.1. GTDB lineage: Bacteria > Spirochaetota > Spirochaetia > Treponematales > Breznakiellaceae > WQXQ01. The sequence continues at coordinate 34,563 of WQXU01000001.1, read as the reverse complement.
ACAACTGGGGAATTACACTTGCCGCCTGCTTTGCGGCTGCAATAACAGGATCGTAATAGGTAATGCGGCCCATAAAAAGAATGCCACCCCTGCCTGACAATGGCAGGGAGAGATTGAAATTTGCGGAGCTTGAATTTAATCCAAGTTCAAACATGGTTTCAGAATAGGAAGGCTCTTTGGTTGTTACTTCCAGCATGCCGGAAATTGTATGGCCGTAACGGCTTGAAAAGACACCGTGGGAAAGCTGGGCGCTTTGCACCATTCTGGGATCAAAAATTGAAAAACCACCGCCCCAGAAATACGGGTTATTTATATAATAGCCGTCTAAAGACGCGCTCATATCTCCTGGATGCCCGCCTCTAATGCTTGGCTGCGCATTAAAAAAACCGGAGTAGTTAACGCCGGGAAGAAGTTTTATTGTACTCATGACATCTTCAATAATGCCAATCTCCGCAGTCTGAGTTATTTCCCTCTCGCTTACCGCAATGCTGCGGCCAGTTCTTGTATCGCTTGAACCCGGCCTTGAGGCTTCGACTATAAGCTCCCTTCCCTGTAAAATCCCCGAAAGACGAAGATGTAAGGTAAAATGATTTCCCGCAAAAGGTATAGCAAGAATTCCTGTTTCATAACCAGGATAAACCGCATGGATAACAGTCTGCCTGTCACCAGGGATTTGAATAAGTGCTTTTCCGTCTTCATCACAGGTATATTCATTTCCCTCTCTTGTGCGTATAACAGCTCCTTCAAGAGGCATCTCAAGGTCTATATCAAGAACAAGAATAGTAATTTCGCGGGAATATAATGTAATGGCCAATAAAAATAAAAATATTACTATAAATATTTTTTTGAAGTCAAAAGGCATCAAATAAAATCCTGTGAATCAGATAACTGCTTTTACTGCAGTTTCTGCTCTGTAAGGAGCTTGTCAAGTTCCTGTATCATTTCTGTAAGTCCTTCCGCAGATGAAGTTGCAACCCTTGTTGACTGAATAAAATTGGTAAGTCCCCTTGAAATATCAGCAATTGCGATATTTATGTGTTCCGAAGATTTTCTTTGCTTTTGCGAGAAAACAGTAATTGTCTGCGCCTGATTTGAAGTAATCTCGGCTCCGCTGCGTATTTCGCGGAATATATTTTCAAGTTCCTTAATTAAAGTATTGCCTTCTGTTATTTTGTCGGCGCTTTCTTCACTGGATATGATCAATGACGAAGAAGAGTTTTGAATCTCTTCAACCTGTTCGCGGATCTGCCTTGTAAGGGATGCAATGTCATCTGCAAGACGGTTTACCTCGCTTGCGACAACCGCAAAACGCTTGCCTCTTTCTCCGGCGCTTGCAGCTTCAAGCGCGGCGTTAAATGCAATAACCTTTGTCTGATCCGTAATTGTATTAATGTTTTTAACTATGTCGCGTATTCTTAATATTTTATTTCCAAGTGATATAATCCCTGTAATAACGCCGTCGTTTTTCATTTTAATATCTTCAAGCTGATCGACATTCCGTTCCAGAACAGAAAAACCATGGATGACATCGTTTTCCATTTTTGAAGCTATGTTTGCAACGCTCGATGTTTTTTCCGATATATCGCCTGCTATCTGCGTGTTTTCGTTTATTGTGCTTTCAATTTCCTGAATGCTGGCCGCCTGATTATTTGCATTTGTAAAAATATCCTTGGAAGACAGGAATATTTCATCAGTGGATTTTCTTATAACTTTCGCCATTGAACGCGTTTGTTCAACTGTATTTGTTGATGTTTGAGCCGCGTCTTCCTGGGATGAAAGCATATTTTTGAAAAGAACAAGATGCCTTTTGCATGCCATACCTGAAATTGCCCCTGCTATTATCATTGCTAAAACGCGGAAATTCTCGTTATATAAAGGAAAACTAAAAGAAATAGTATTCCCTTTTAAATTTAAAAAGTAGGGTAAATCAATAACATGTCCGTTTGCATAAACCATAATTAAATAACAAAGCCCTGAAAATATTCCTGAAAAATACGCGCAGGGTATGCTGTATCGAAATGATCCTGCCATAATAAGAACCATATAAAAAAGCGCCTGTATGGAAAGAAAAATTATGGGAGGGGAGAGTTCAGGATATGTGCATCCTGTCCAAATAGCGGCAGTTATTAAAACAGCATCAAGAAATGAACATAAATACTTAAAATATGAAGGAAGCGTTTGCCTGCTGCGGATATAAATATATACAACTATAGAGTAAGTAAAGAAAATAATCGGAAAAATGTATGCACGTAAAGGAAAATGCGCAAGGCCGTCAAGGTTTCTTAGTATCGAAACCAAAAATATACTTACGACAAATATAATTCCAAGACCAAAGCGGAATTTATTTATAAGCCTTTCACCTGAGTACTCATCACGCGTGATTTTTTCATTAATTTCAATAGCTGTCATATAATTACCCCCAGTATTTATTTTTCTAAAAGAGTTATTACGCCGTCCCAGTCATCATCAGGCGGATTGCGTCCGTATTCCCGTGCCCTTTCAAGATATAATTTTGAAAGAAAATCATTTTTTTCTGTTGCAAGCGCATTAATAAAATATTCTTCCGCCAGTTTCCACTCGCGCATATAAAAAACCTGCAAACCCTTGTTATAATTAACTAATGTATTACGGTTTATTAAAAGGCCTGGTACGGAAATAATGTCTGCGATATCGCCTGAACGAAGTTTCTTACCGTCAACCCCTGAAAATCCGGAGTAAACGGCATAAATTCCAATTGATTTTTTCTTTCCCTTAACGCGGACATCGTCAATCTTGCGGAAAAGAAAATTGTCTTTTGTAACTTCATATACAGCTTCGGATACAATAAGAGGATGATGATAAATCTTGGTAAGGCTCTCAAGGCGGGAAGCGATATTTACAGCATCGCCTATTAATGTAAAATCCATTTTATTCTTAAAACCAATGTTTCCCAAAATACATTCGCCGCAATTTATTCCAATACCGATATCAACCTTGTTCATGGAAAGTTTTAAGGGAGATGAATTAATCATGTTAATTGCAGCCAGCATCTTAACAGCAGCCCTGATTGCATTCGCAGGAGGGTTATCAAGATTCTGAAATGCACCGAAGACAGCCATGATTGCATCGCCTATAAATTTGTCTATATGGCCGTTTTCAGAAATTATTTCACTTCCCATTTTTGCAAAATAGGTATTTAAAAAATCAACAACATTTTGCGCATCGGAAGTCTCTGCTATATCTGTAAAATCCCTTATATCGCTGAATAATATAGAAACATTTCTTGTCTCGCTCATCTGTACTTTTTTTGATGTTTCATTAATAAGATCATCCATGACATCTGCAGGAACATAACGGGCAAAAGCAGTCCTTGTATTCTTTTGAAGAAGGGTCATCTCATGCATTAAAAGCGCGTTTGAGATAACAGGAGCAGCCGAAGCTATAAATACATTTATATTGTCCATTACAGAAGGAGAAAAATATTCATTAATGGTATTTGCAATGTGGATAGAGGCGAAATTCTCCCCAGCGACGGTTAAAGGAAGCGATAAATAAGAAATCAAATTTTTATTATTAGATCCTTCGTTGGAAAAATCTTTTGTCATTTTTGATGAAAATGAAAATTCGGGAAAAAGCGATTTAAAATCAGAAACGCATATGCTTGAAAAATCATCGAATATTTCTTTTGTGAACCCGCCGTAATTTGCAGTATAAATATATAGAAAACGGTTGCTTCTTTTAATCATTAGAGCTGTAGCTTCAGCCTCACAGATATTCTGAAGAAGTTCGAAAATGCCGCTTGCAACCATATCCATGGAGTGAATCTTGCTTGATAAATCGGAAAGAAGTCCGATAATCGTTGTCTGGAAAAGCTTTGTATCAAGAAGATTGTTAACTATTTCAATGATAGAGTTATCGTTTATTTTTTTTCCTTCTTTTTCTATTGCATTAAAATCAATTTCTGCGCATTGGGACAATATTTTATCCGCAGATTCAACAAGATGCTTTAAATTATCAGGAGATTTTTCAATATAGTAATCAGCTCCGGCCTGGTTGCCCCAGAACTTGTCTTTTGATTCATCCAGCGCTGTAAACATGATAATTGGAATTGCCTTTGTGTTTTTCCGTGATTTTAAAAGGCGCGTAACCTGATATCCCTTAAAAAGGGGCATTTCAATGTCAGTTATTATTAGATGCGGTTTAAAGGAATAAACCATTTTAATTCCTTCAAAACCGTTTACAGCCCTATTAATTAAATAATCACTGGATTCAAATGCGCCTGTGAGCATATCTGCGAAGATATCAGAATCCTCAAGCACAAGGATGCGTTTTTGCTCATCGCTCATTATCACCTCCATGGCGGACATCACCTATTAGCTCATTTACAGCTTCAAGCAGATTCTGGTTATTAAATGAATTTTTAATGATGTAACGTGACGCGCCTAAAGCGAATGCGCGTTTTTGCTCTTCTTCATCGGCAATTGAAGAAATGACAATAATCGGTATCTTTGCAAGGTCTTCATTTTTCTTAAGATTTTCTATAAGCATGAAACCGTCCATGACAGGCATGTTTAAATCTGTGCATATTAAATCGTAGTGCTTTGACTTTGCGGCTTTTAGGGCCAAAGCTCCGTCTGCTGCGGTATTTACAATATATCCCTCGGACTGCAATATCTCACTTTCTATTTCACGGATTGGAAGAGAATCATCGACAACTAAAATTGATTTTCTTAATTTTTCATACTCTATATGCCGTTTTTTAATGTCGATTGTCTTAATACGCTTTGCCATTTTCATAACGGTTGGAATGTGAAGAACGCTGACCATTTCATAATCTTCGTTAAGGACAATACCGGAAAAAATGGGCATGGTTTCCATAAACTTGGGCATGGTTTTAAGGATAACAGATCTCATACTGTCTATGTTGTCAACTGCAATAGCCGCAATATCATCATAGGATCTGACTATAACAATAAAAAGAATATCGGATGACAAAATGGATTCAGTTTTAATCTGCAATATCTGGCTTAAATAGTAAAGTTTTATTATGCGATCATTATATTTTATTTCCGGCTTGTCAACAACAGTTATTATTTCATTGCTGCTTAAAAGAAGGATGTTGTCTACAAAGTTGGCAGGTATTATAAATTTCATCTGGCTGCAAACTATGGGAAAGCCCATAAGTGCGGCAATTGAAAGCGGAACAATGATGGTAAAAGTAGTGCCTTCCTTAAAATGGCTTTCTACAACAATGCTGCCCTTTAAAGATTCAACAGTTTCACGGACAACATTCATTCCAACGCCTCTTCCGGAAACATTGCTTACATTACTGGAAGTGGAAAAGCCGCTGTGAAAAATAAGATTGGTTAAATCTTCTTTAGAAAGAGCGGAAGCGGCTGCCTCTGCAACAAAACCTTCTCTTACAGCCTTTTGCCTTATTTTTTCAATGTCGATGCCCCTTCCGTCATCAGAGACAATAATTTTCATGCTGCCGCTTTCACGGGAACAAACAATTGAAAGTTTACCGGCTTCGTTTTTTCCGGCTGCAATACGTTCTTCCGGCGTTTCAATGCCGTGATCGATTGCGTTGCGCACCATATGCATAAATACATCAGACATGGATTCAATAATATTTTTGTCAATTTCATTTTCCTTGCCTTCAATAGAAAGAAGGACATTCTTTCCCATTTCCTGTGACATTTGATATACAAAACGCGGATAGCTGTCAAAGATTGTGGAGACAGGAAGGGTGCGCAATGATATAACGCTGTCATATGCAGATCTTATATTTGTTCCTGTGTCTATTGCAAAATTTTTAAGTGAAGAATTAAGACGTTCGCACAGGCGTTCAAGCTTTCTGAAATTGGCTGTTGTTGCAACATCAAATTTTTTAAATTCCTTCAGGGATGCGGAAAAGTCCTTCATGTTTTTAACTAAATCGGAGCTGTTCTGGGAAAGACTCTTTGCAGAGATTTCAAGGGTTTGTAAAGAAGCGATGCTTTTAATTATACCGTCTATTTTATCAAGCGAAAGGCGTATTGATTCTGATTTTTTGTCCTTGCGTTTGTCGGTAGAAGAAGTTTCATGAACAGCCGCCGATTCTGCTGGTTTTATTTTTTCTGAAATTACGGTAGTAACGGTATCCGTATTTTGGGATGAATCACCTTTCGGCAGATTATAATCATCGTTTGACGAAAGGAGAAAAAGGTTTTTAACATGTTCGCTTATGTCAATTGAATCATTTTTTGTTTTTGATAAAACTTTAAATCCGTCTTTTAGCAAGTCAAGAGAGGATAATATCAATTTTACGGCATTTTCAGACAAACCAATGCGCTGTTCTTTTAATGCGACAAAAACACTTTCAAGGGAATGACATAACTCTTCAATGTTCCTGAAATTAAGCATTCGCGAAGAGCCTTTAAGGGTATGAAGAGCGCGCAATAATGTTGCAAGATCATCTTCTACAGAGATGCCGTCCTTGATGTCAAAAACAAGAGTTTCTACAAGGGCAATATTGTCTATTCCCTCATCAATGTATTTACCAATATACTTTTCTTTGTCTATTGCCATAATTTATTCCGTTACTTCCTCTTGCTTAAAAGTTGATTAATTTCATCCTGGGAAAGAGTGTCTTCTGTAAAAAGATTGCCGAATTCGGCGGTTAAATGCGAAAGCTCTTCGGCGGAGGACGTTGCAACCCTTGTTGAATGAATAAAGTTTGCAAGGCCTTTGGAAATATCTGTAATGGCGGTATTGATCTGCTCAGTGGATTTAAGCTGTCTCTGGGTTGATACTGTAATTGTCTTCGCCTGATTTGATGTAATTTCCGCACCGGATCTTATTTCCCGGAAAACATTTTCAAGTTCTCTGATAAGACTGTTGCCTTCATTAATTTTATTTGCGCTCTCTTCGCTGGATAATATAAGTGAGGATGAAGAGTCCTGAATTTCCTCAACCTGCTCACGTATCTGTTTTGTAAGGGAAGAAACATCGTCTGCAAGTCTGTTAACTTCGCTTGCGACAACAGCGAATCTTTTTCCTTTTTCTCCGGCGCTTGCGGCTTCAAGGGCAGCGTTAAATGCTATTACTTTTGTCTGATCTGTAATTGTATTAATATTTTTTACAATATCACTTATATTTATGATTTTATTTCCCAAAGATAAAATGCCGGATATAACACCGTCATTTTTAAGTTTAATATTTTCAAATTGTCCAACATTGCGTTCAAGAACGGAAAAACCATTAATTACATCCTGCTCCATTTTTGAAGCAATGGTTGCAACGCTGGATGTCTTGTCTGCAATTTCAACAGCTATTTGCGTATTTTCATTTATTGTAGCTTCTATCTCCTGAATGCTCGCAGCCTGATTGTTTGCTGTGGAAAAAACATTCTTGGAGGAAAGAAATATTTCATCTGTAGATTTTTGAATTGAATATGCCATATTGCGCGTTTGTTCTACTGTTTTTGAAACAGAGTCAGATGCATTTAACTGCGTTTCAAGCATATTGTGAAAAAGTGAAAAATGACGTTTACAGGCAATGCCTGTTATAGCTCCTGTTACAATCATCGCGATCACCCTGAATGATTCATTAAAAACAGGAAAACTGACGTTTATTTTATTGCCGTCAATGAAAAAATAATACGGTAAATCAAGATTACCGGCATTAACTATAACAACAAATAGATAGCAGAAACCTGCGAATATACCGGAAAAATATGCGCAGGGAACGCTGTATCTGAATGCGCCGGCCATAACAAGAAGCATAAAAAACAGTGCCCAGGTTGAAAGATAAACAATGGCAGGCGCAATTAACGGATAAGTACAGCCAATCCAGATACTTGCAGAATGTATTGTTATATCAAAGATGACGCATATATATTTAAAAAAAACTGATACTTTTTTTCTTTTTAAAAGATATATATGAATGAAAAGCGAATATATAAAAAATACGCTGCAGCAAATATATGCCTGCGGCGGAAAATAACCCTCACCTGCAAGGCCTCTTGTAAAAGAAACAACAGGTACGCTGACTAAAAAGATAATTGCAAGTATTATTCGAAGACGGCTTATAATCTTCTCTCCGTTAAACTCATCTGATTTAATTTTTTCTTTTACTTCTCTTTGAGTCATGCATCCTCCCTTTCATCTGCGCTAACAGTTAAAAGGTTGCCCAGCTCATTCATTGTTTTGGTAAGATCCTCGGCGGAAGATGTTGCAACTTTTGTAGAATTAATAAAACTGGAAAGGCCTCTGGAAATATCCATAATAGCTGTATTTATATGTTCACTTGATTTTTGCTGCTTATGACTTGATATGGTTATTACCTGAGCCTTAATTGCGGCAACTTCCGCGCCGCTGCGTATTTCACGGAAAATATTTTCAAGTTCTTTTATAAGATTATTCCCTTCTTTGATATTTGCAGCGCTTTCTTTGCTGGAAACAATAAGAGATGATGATGAGCCTTTTATGTCATCCGCCTGTTTGCGAATTTGTTTTGTCAGGGCTGCTATATCATCTGCAAGACGGTTAACCTCGCTTGAAACAACCGAAAAACGCTTTCCGTGTTCTCCGGCGCTTGCAGCTTCCAAGGCTGCGTTAAATGCAATAACCTTTGTCTGGTCTGTTATTGCATTTATGGTTTCAATTATGTCTCTTATTTTTACTATTTTATTTCCTAAAGCCAATATACCGGAAATTACATTGTCATTTTTTAATTTTATTTCTTCCAGCTGTCCGATATTTCTTTCAAGTATGGAAAATCCGTTTCTTACATCATTTTCCATCTGTGAAGCAATCGAAGAAACATTTGTTGTTTTTTCGGTTATTTCAACCGCAATCTGCGTATTTTCATTCATGGTAGCTTCAATTTCCTGAATACTTGCAGCCTGATTATTTGCAATTGAATAAATATTTTTTGATGATAAAAATATTTCATCAGTGGATTTCCGGATAGTTTCCGCCATTGAGTGGGTTTTATCAACAGTAATAGATGCTGTCTTTGCCATTTCTGCCTGTGTATCTATAATTCCGCTGAATAATTTTAACTGACGTTTGCAGGCTATTCCTGTGATAATGCCTGTTATAAACATTGATATAATACGGAAAGATTCATTTAATGTAGGAAAAGATACGCTTATAATTGCACCTTCAAATTCAACAAAATATGGAAGATCAAGTGCATTTGATCTTAAAATTATAACTATAAGATAACAGATGCCGGCGTAAATACCGGAAAATATAGCGCAGCGAGTGCTGTATCTGAATGCGCCAAGCAATATAAGCACACTGTAAAAAAGCGCCCAGATTGAAAGATATGAAATAGGAGGATCAAGGTGATGGTAGCTGCATCCAATATAAATGCTTGCGCTTATGATTGTCATATCCATAATTACGCAGAAATATTTAAATACAGGAGAAAGGGTTTTCCTTTTTAATAAATAGAAAAAAAGAACAATGGAAAAAAGAAGAAAAAAAGTGTTGGGAAAAAATCCATAAACCGGGAAGGGCTCAAGTCCTTCTATCTTTCTTAAAACTGCAAAGAGGACTACAACTCCTACATACAAAAAAGCAATGACAAATCTGAATTTGTTGATTAGTTTTTCACCTTCAAATTCATCCTTTTTGGTTCTTAAAGAAATATGATTACCTGCCATAATTAATCCCTGTCCGTTATGTGGTATATTGCAAGCGTTTCTTTTAATTCTCTTGACATATTATTGAGTTTTTCCACTGTTGCTGATGTTATTGTTGTAGCAGAAACAAACTGATTTATACCTGCAGATATTTCTTTTAATGCGGTAAAAACCTGGGAAGATGCAAATTCCTGCTGTTTACTGAAGCTTGATATCTGCTGGGATCTTATTGCGACATTCTGTGATACTTCAACGATATGTTCAAAGACTTCCTTTTGTTCGACCATTCTGTTATAGCCTGAATCAATTATGCGGGAGCCGTTATTTGCCTCTGTAAGAAGGTTATTGGACTCTTCCTGCAGTTCGGAAATTCTCTCCTTTATTTCTGATGCAGATTCAACTACGTTATCTGCAAATCTGCGTATTTCGCCTGCTACTACAGAAAAGCGAGTGCCTGCTTCCCCTGACGAGGATGCTTCAAGGGCTGCATTAAATGCAATAAGTTTTGTATGATCTGCAATTGTGTCTATTAGCTTTATTGACTCGTCAATTCTTAAAAGCATTTCTGCAAGATTCTTGATTATGTCTATTATTTTTGCATTCTGATTGCGAATATCAAGCATCATGTTTTCATTGACATCGCGAAGAGATGCGCCTCTGCGGCTTAATTCCTGTGTCTGTCCTGCAAGGTCTGCAACTTCCGATGTCTTTTCGGCAGCCTGTGCGGACAGCTCTTTGTTGTTTTCCATTGTGCTTACAATTTCAGATACGCTTGCAAACTGTTCATTGGCTGTAGCTGTCATTTCTTTTGCAGAAGATGAAAGCTCCACCATTGAAGTTGAAACAAGGGATGTATTTGTGTTAATGGAAGAAAAAGCGGATTTTAGTTTAAATAAAAATCCGTTTAAGGCTTTTAAAAACATTCCAAGCTCGTCACTTGAAAGAGAATCAAATTTTACAGAGAGATCGTTTTTATCAAGCTGATTGAATACAATGCCAATAACATCCGTAGATTTTCTTATGTTTATTGTTGTAGCAAAAATAATTATAAACGCTGTTAACATTGCAAGAAAAGCGGCAATTAAAGACAGGAAAAGATGTATCCTGTATGTTTCAATTCTTGCGGAAATTATTGCTTCAAGACGGTCAAGCGCCGCATTCTGGAGACGGAAAGTGGCATTGTTTGCATGGCTTGCGGATTCATGAAGCGATATAAGGGTATCAGATTCTGTTTCAGGATTACTGATTGCAATATCAACAGTTTCTGCAAAAAATGCAACTCTGTCAAAACAGGCTTTTAGAAGAATCTCAAATGAATCAAGCGTTTCGGCATTTCTTATTCTTAAAGATTCCGCTGCGTTAAACCTGTTTTGTATCCTTGCATTGTCAGAGTAGACTAGAAGCTCAAGGTGGCGGTTAAGTTCAGCTCTGCGTCTTTGGGTAAAGGCGCCGTCTTCAATTGTTCTTAAAAGGTTTCCAATTAAAATCATTCTCTCCTGCGCCTGGGGAAGTTCATGAACGGCAGCGGCGACAAGGTAGGCGCTTTCAATATCGCTGTCTGTAATAAGCCCCGATATATCACCTACATTGACAATAAGCCTGTGCAAATCAAGTATCATATGCCTGTAAGCCCATAAAACCGTATCACGGATAGAAGTACCGGATAAATGCCTCCAGTTATCCAAAAGCGAATCAGGAGTAACCAAAATATGCTCATGAAGATAATAAAGTTCATATTTATTTTTTAACTCCGAAAGAAGCTGCTCTGTATTCTGAATGACATATTCCAAATCACCGTGAGTGCCGTCAACGGAGAGCCGGACATATTGCGGAATAACCTGCATTAAAGACATTGCAGGGCGCAAAACTTCAATACCGTTTAATTCACGTCTGTCTTTATCAATGGAGGCAACAGACATGGATATAATTGAAAACAGCATTATCCCCAAAGGTAAAAGAAAAATCGAGGCGCTGATTGTTAGTTTAGTTGTTATTTTTAGATTTTTTAAATTGGTAAAATTCATGAAATACCTCTTTTATGTTAATTTTTTTTCAAGAATTCTGCGGAAATAATCCGGGGAAAACCCGCCCATAAAACATTCATAATTAAACTTGCCGTCCGCTTCCGGGCTTTGGCAAAGATCAATACTTTCAATTGTTTTTTTTATTTTGTATTCAAATCTGATGCGGTTTCCTTCCGCGGCAAGAATTGCGATTCTGTAGAAAGCAGGCCAGAAATATTTGTCTTTTACGGCAGCTTCATTATAATATTTTTCCGCTTCGTCAGCAATACCGCAAAGGAAAAAATATTCTGCGCGCAGAAAGCGGATGAGGCTTCCGCTGCCGCTTTTTTCCAGAAATGAAATAATTTTATCTGCATTTATAAAATCCTGCATGTTAAGCATATAAATGACGCAGGCTGCAAGACTCTCTTTAGAAAGTTCTGAAAGATTTCCATTCTCAAGTATATCAAGCACTTCCAGAGCGTTTGATTTTCCCTCGTTTGTATGCAATATATTTGATATTTCATCGTACTTTACAGGAGTATCATCCTGTTTTGGAGAAGTTTTTTTAACTGTTTTTTCATTTTTTTCCTGAGACGCCGGGGGATTATTCTTTTTTGCAGCAGGAGTATGAGTCATGTTAAGGATTTGATTAGAAAAATCAGCATCGGAAGAAACATCGATTGCATTTGGAAAACCTGTTTTTTGAAAATAAAAAGCATCAGATAAATATCTGTTTGTTAAAAGCGGATGTTTAACAGATGATGTTTCGGAGACGCCCAAAAATAAAAGACCGTTATTAATCAGCGATTCTGCAAGATTATTAATGACAAAAAGCCTGTTTCTGGATGTAAAATATATAAGAGAGTTTCTAAAAAATATTATGTCATATTGTTTATCAAGCCCGCGCATGATGTTATGCGAAAAAAACTTTACCTTTCTTTTGATGCTTTGCGGTACAAAGTATTCGCCGTTGTCGCTGACAAGATAAGAGTCAAGGATATGTTTCCAAGAAGAGCCGTCATTGCGAAGCGTGTTGGCAGTGTAACGTCCGTTTTTTGCGGTGTCTATCGCAGAAGAGCTTATGTCAAAAGCATCGATAAAAAAATCAAAGCCTCCTTCTTTTTTCTGATGATAATCAAGAAGCATGGCAATACTGTAGGCTTCGCATCCTATGGAAACAGCGGCGCAGCATAATTGTACAGGACGTCCAAGATCTGCAAACCCGGGCAAAAGGTTTACAAGAAGGTTAAAATGCGCGCCTTCCCTGAAAAAATACGTTTCATTTATGGTAAGAAATCCGGAGATATCATAAATTTGTTCACGGGATGAAAGCAGATTTTCATAAGCGGCCGGATTTTCAATAAATGATGAGCCGCAATTTTTTTCAAGATAGCTATTGAGTGTTTTTAAAGCATCGATTCCTGCTTTTATGCCGAGTATTTGTTCTACCCTGTAATATAAAAATAATAAAGCAGGACAGCTCAGTATATCTGCAGGAACATCTGACTTATTATCTGAAGATGCTTTATCAAACATTCTTATGTATGGCCTCCTGTTAATGATACAAGGCGATGGGCAATGTCATTTAAAGGAAGTACCATATCAACACAGCCTGTTTCAAATGCGGCGAGGGGCATGCCGTAAATCATGGAGGAAGCCTCATCCTGCGCTATTGTAATGCCGCCGGAATTTTTTACATGGCGTGTTCCCTCTGCGCCGTCGCTTCCCATACCGGTAAGAACAACACTAACAAGACAGCTGCCGAAATGTTTTGCGGCGCTTTTAAATAAAATGTCAGCGGCAGGTTTCTGATTGTTAACAGGTTCGCTGTCATCATAAGCCAAACCGTTTAAACCGATTATTACATGCTTGTCTGTAGGTGCTACATAAATGCTCCCTTTGGACGGATAAATCCCTTCTTCGATAAGCTGCACCTTAAGTTGAGAATATCCGTCAAGCCATTGTACAAAACCCCTGTCGAATCCTGAAGTATTATGCTGAACAAGCAATATTGGAACAGGAAAATCAGCGGGAAGTCCTGAACATAAATTGCAGAGGGCCATCGGACCGCCTGTAGAAGATGCAATTACTATGCAGTTTATTTTTCTGGGCGCTGCAGAAGACTGAATTACAGTTTCACTGCTTCGAGAGACAGACTTTTTAATTTTTGTTATCTGTTTTAATGTATTGAAAATGTCACTTCTTTGACGATCTGTCATATCAGAAGTAAAAATATTTTTTGCAAAGAACTCATGCGCTCCTTTCACTGTAGCGTCATAGGCCATCTTTGCAGTGTCGTGAGTGCTTATTACGACAATGCCGCAAGAAGAAAATTTCCTTATCTCTACGATAGCTTCAAGTCCGTTAAGCAGGGGCATGTCGATATCCATTGTAATTAAATCCGGCTTTAATTGCGCAGCCTTATTTACACCGTCATGGCCGTTCTCAGCCTCATCAATAATTTCGAATGAGCCTTCGCTTTCAAGAAAATTTCTTAAAATTGAACGAACCAGCGGGCTGTCGTCTACAATTAATGTTCTAATCATGTTATTAGTTCCTTTTTTATGCTTTGAATCAGCTGTTCAGGATTAAGCAGAAGTACAAGACTGCCTGTTTGCTTGTCAAAAACAATTCCTTTAAATATAGATGAAAAACGCAATGCGCCAAGAGCTTTCGGAACAGGGTAGAATATATCGGAAGGGATCTCTTTTTCGCTTTCAATCTCAGTTGAAAGTAAAATGATTTTATTTTCTGCTGCATTATCACCGGAGTATGAGTCTTTAAGAACAATACCATGATGTGTTTTTAGGGAAGGACAATTAAACAGCACGGGAAGTAAAATATGCGTATTGTTTTTTTGCGAATCATAGCTGACTGTCTTTTCTTCACTGCCGGTATAAAGAAAGACGGAAGAAACAAGCTCCATTGGAATTGCAAGCATAAACCCGTTATATGAACAAAGAAAAACTCTCATTATTATACCGTTTCCCCGGAAACACGGGATAATATACTGTGAACATCAAGTATAAAAACATCATTACCGTTCCAGTTAAAGGAAGCGGCAACAGCATCAGTAAGATCCCCTGAGCCTGCGCTTCTTTCCATAATAAAAAGTTCATCCGGATTTATATCGGCAATGCCGGACACATCATCGATAAGAAAGGCAATATGATCAACCTCATCCTTGAATATTAATACCTTGCTGCGCGGGCTTTGTTTGTTATGAAACAAAATGCCAATGTCGAATAACGCATATGGAACAGAGTACCTATTTACAACGCCAAGCACATAGGGGGGCATTAAAGGCAGGGGATATACCATGTCATAAAGGGCAATTTCTCCGATTAAACGGGAAGGGAAAGCGTATGATTTTCCTAAAATTGAAAATACAAGGAATTTCTCGCCGTTTTCGCTTTCTGACGACAATTCTTCAGGTTCAATTGTATCTGTTATATCTGACATAAATTAAAACCGCCTTAATAAAAAATAGCACTCATTTTTTAGCGCCTTTGGATAAAAGAAAAACATATATCCGAAAGAAACGCCCAAGCTTGATTATATCATTAGTACAGAAAATTTTCCATATCAAGCAGAATATTGTTTATATTTTTAAAACTGCATTTAGTTTCCGGAACAGAGTGTAAAAACAATTGCCCGTAGGATTTTTTATGCAGGCGTCCGTCAAGAACTGCAACAACGCCGCTGTCTGCGCTTCTTCTCATTAATCTTCCGAACCCCTGCTTGAACTTCATTACAGCCTGCGGAAGGGAGAGCTCCAAAAAAGGATTTTTACCATTTTTTTGTATAGCTTCACGGCGGGCTTCAAAGACAGGATCGCCGGGGGTGCGGAAGGGCAGCCTGCAGATAATAACAAGCCGCAGAGTATCCCCGGGAGCGTCAATTCCTTCCCAGAATGAATCTGTTGCAAAAAGGCATGAGGATTTGTCGGACAAAAAGCTCTGTAAAAGGCGGCTTCTATCGTCATCTCCCTGTTTTAGGCAGCGGATGCCAAGAGAGCTTAATTCGTCCTTTGCGGAATTATAGGCGCTTGTCAGGGACTGATAGGAAGTAAACAGAATTAAAGCCGAGCCTCCTGCAATTGCCGCAAGCCGGCAGGCGGCAAAATTGACGAAATCCTGGTATTCAATTTCATCCGGGAGAGGCGCATCATTTGGGCTTGCAAGGAGGACAGCGTTTTTATACGGGAATGGAGACGGAAAACAGCCGGAAAGAAGGAGGCGGTTATTAAGGCCTGTAATGCCGCTCTGGCCTGCCCAAAATGAAAAATCATCATTAACAGCCAGGGTTGCAGATACGCAGATAACAGTCTTGTTGCAGGAGAAGACACTTTCCCTTAGTATGGGCGCCAAATCAAGAGGTGTTTTTGTAAAAATTGCAAAAGAAGAGAGCTCATTACGCATATTGTAATGTTCATTGACTGCGTCATTTGCGCGCACAGCGGTTGAATCCTTCAGGCGTTTTTTTTCTATCCACAGGATTTCGTTTTCGTGTTTTTTATATTTGCAGAAAATATCACACATTTGCGCCGCGCTTTCCAGCCGTCTTACTATCGACTTTGTTTCCCAGACAACAGGATCAGTTGCTTTTCCTTCATCAAGGTTTTCTGTAATATCGCGGATTAAATCCGTAAGGCTTAATATATTTTTGCGCAAAGTTTTTAAATAAGGGAAAAGTTCCCTGTTTAAAAATGATTCATCAGAAGCAGGACAGAGCCTTAATATGCCTTCTTGGCTGCAGAGCCTTACTGCGCTTTCATCAAGTTCTTCTGCGCAAGTGCGTATTTTTTGGATATAATCCGCCATACTGTCCAGCTGCTCATCGCCTGAAGGCAGCATGGCGCACAATCTTAATAACAGTCCGTGACGGTTTGCCCTGCGCTTGTGATACAGCCTTCCAAGCTGGCGGATTATGCCGGTGCGTCCGAATTCCGACGAGAAAAATGAAGTTGCCGCGTTTTCTATTGTATGCGCTTCATCTATAACAAGCCTTGAAAACGGGGGCAGGATTACAGCGCTTTCATAACCTGCGCCCTGGTAACGGGCTGCAAGATCGGCAAATAAAAGATGATGATTTACAACAATAATATGGGCGTTATTTGCCTCTTTGCGCAGGGTGAGTATAAAACATTGCTCCCTAAAAAGGCAGTGATTTCCAAGACATAGATCAGATTCAGAGCAGACAGATGCCCATGCAGCTTCCGGTATTTTAAAAACAATCTCGCTTCTTGCGCCTGTTTTTGTCGTATGCGCCCATTTTGCAATTTGATTAAGTTTTTTGTTATCAGAATCAAAAAGGGAGGGTTCGCGCAATGAATCATCAAGCCTTCGAAGGCATATATAATTACCCCTGCCTTTCATGATAACGGATTTTATTTTTTTATCTCCCATACATGAGGAAACAAGAGGTATATCTTTTTCGTATAACTGCTGCTGCAGTGTGATAGTAGCTGTGGAAATTACAACCTTTTCATTATTTGAAAGGGCAAAATGCATGGCGGGAAGAAGATAGGCAAAAGACTTTCCTACGCCAGTTCCCGCTTCCGCCATAACAAGGGAGTCTTCGTTAAATCCCTTTATTATAAGGGAAAGCAAATCAAGCTGCGCCTGTCTTGGCTCATATGACGGAAGCTTCCGGGCTACAGAGCCGCCTTCGCATAAGGCAGAAATTATTAATTCATGATCCAGTTTGCTATTCATTAATCATTAATAAGGTCATTACTTTCGCATCACCGGTAATATTGTCAAGAAGGACAAACTCGTTTGGCTGGTGAAGCGATGACTGCGTTTTTGTCCAGACTGCGCAGTCTATTCCGGCATTGCGAAGATATGCTGCCATTGTACCGCCGCCAATGCCAATCAGGCGGGGGTTTACATCGTACACCTGTCTTATGGCTCTGCTTAACAATTTTACTACCGGCGCTTGGGCAGCGGTAGGTTTTGATTCCAGTAATTGAACAGGCGTATATTCAATTTTTACATTGTAATTAATTTCAATTTCTTTTTTTATTCTGTCAACTTCGGATAAAACGCTTTTGACAGAGTATTCCGGAAGGATGCGCATATCCATGTAAAAAATATCCTCTGACGGGATTGTGTTTATGTTCGGGACATTGGCTTCTTTTTTTGTCGGTTGAAAAGTAGAGTAGTCCGGATTGAACATTGGATCCCGTTTGCAGAATTTATCAGACAGGCCGCAGTGCAGCTTAAGCGCCAAATCAGAACCTGCAAGAAATGCATTTGCGCCTAAATCAGGTCTTGAGCCGTGAGACTGCTTTCCGCTTGTAGTAATCTTAAGCCACAGAATATTTTTTTCTGCAATCTCGATGTTTTCTCCCTTTGGATCTCCTCCGTCAGGAACAAGTACCATATCATTTTTTTTAAATAAATCGCCCTTGTTTTTTACAAGCCATTCCATTCCGTAAACAGAACCCACTTCTTCATCAGAAGCAAACAGTAACTTTACAGTACGATAGGGAACTAATCCCTGCTTAGTAAAGGCCATCGCCGCAAGAACGGAAGAGACTAGGCCCTGCTGATTGTCTTCAACCCCGCGCCCGACAAGTATTGTGCCAAGATTGGGATCATCCTTTTTTACAACAGTCCAGGGGTTATTATCCCATAATTTTTCATCTCCGGGAGGAACAACATCAATATGGCTGATAATCCAAAGGCATCCTTCATTTTCATCTGCGCTGCCCTTAATTGTTGCGATTAAATTGGGGCGCACACTACCCTTTGCATTTTCATCCGGCACATCGTATCTTTCAAGCTGTGTTATACCATGAGATTTAAGCCAGTTCTCAAGGAAGATGCACTTGTCAAGTTCTCCCTCTCCGGCGGATTCAGGCGATATAGCCGGATACTTTGTAAGCTCTGTTTCAAGTTCAACTGCAATACAAGAGGATTTTTCAATCCATGCAAATAATTTATCTTTCATAAAATCCCTTGTTATCAGCCTCTGTCTTTTCTATAAACATCCCAGCTTGTTTTTACAAGTGTTTCCAAATCTGAATGACTTGCCTTCCATCCCAGTGTTTCAAAGGCAAGACTGCAGGAAGCAGTAAGTTTTTCCGGATCCCCGCTTCGCCTTCCTGTTATTTTTGCAGGTATCTTCTGCCCTGTCAATTTACGCGCAGTTTCAAGCACATCTTTGACAGAGAAACCCTGTTCGCTGCCCATATTAACAATTAGGCTTTTATTGTTTTTTATTATATAGTCAAGAGCCATTGCATGGCCCTTAGCAAGATCACTTACATGGACATAATCGCGGATGCATGTACCGTCTTTTGTATTGTAATCATCTCCGAAAACCTGCATTTCATTTCTTAGGCCGCTTGCGGTTTCCATTATGACAGGAAGAAGGTTTGCAGGATTCTGTTCAAGTCCTTTTATGCGTCCTTTAACATCGTAACCTGCGGCGTTAAAATAACGCAGGCTTGCATAGCGTATGTTTTTAAGTTTGTCGTACCAGTCAAGAAAGCGTTCGATTTCAAGCTTTGTAAAACCGTAATAGTTTTCCGGGTTAACAGGATGTTTTTCATCTATGGGCAAATATTTAGGCTCCCCGTAAACGGCGGCGCTGGAAGAAAAGACAATATTTTTAATGCCGGCAGCGCAGGAAGCGTTTAATATATTTAAAGTGCCTGCAATATTGTTATGCGAATATTTTTCCGGATTTAACATTGATTCTCCTGCCGCTTTAAATGCCGCAAGGTGAATAACAGCGTCAAAAGAAAATGTTTTCATTGCTTCAAGAAGAGACGGGTAGTCATGGATATCGCCATAAATGAATTTCGCATCTTTAAAAAGATTTTCACGAAGTCCGCTTGAAAGATTATCGTAAACAGTGCAATTGTGTCCGTTATCAAGAAATTCTCTTGTAACATGGCTGCCTATATATCCGGCGCCGCCAATAATTAATATGTTCATAGGTTTATTATATCAGTTTTTTTTGATTAAGGGCTAGGGCTTTTCAATTCTTAAGTTCTTCCAGCTGCAGGGCAATGCTTTCCCAATACTGAGTTTGTTCGCTTATATGCAATGAATAAAGATCAAGCTGCCTTTTTATATCTCTTGCTCTTTGCGCATTGGAATAAACTAAAGGATCTGCAAGTTCATTTTCAAGTTCATTTTTTTTGGTTTCAAGTTCTTCAAGTTTTTTTAGTATGGCTTCTTCCTGTCTTTCCAGTTTTCTCGAGGCAGCCTGTTTCTGCTTGTCTAAAACCCTTCTTTGTTCGTTATTTATTTCCTTTGCATCCTGAGAACAAGCAGGTTTGCTCTTTTTAAGGCAATGCGTTTTATTTTCCTGTAAATCGTCAGGTTTTACGCTTTCAAGATAATAGGCATAATTACCGTAAAAGAGTTTATAAGACACAGCAGATATACTTAACTCAAATGTTTTTGTCGAAAGTTCTTCCATGAAGGCGCGATCATGCGAGACAAATATAATGGTGCCTGTAAATTTATTAAGCGCATCCAATAGTATGTCTTTGGAATAAAGGTCAAGATGATTTGTCGGCTCGTCAAGAACAAGAAGATTAACAGGTCTTAAAAGCATTTTTAAAAGAGCAAGGCGGCTTTTTTCACCTCCGGAAAGCACACTGACGCTTTTGTAAACATCGTCCCCGGAAAATAAAAATGCGCCGAGCATATCCCGAATTTTGGGAATTAAAGATAAAGGCGCATCTTCTTCAATAAAATCAAGTACAGTTTTTGAAGATTGCATTGCTTCCGCCGCATCCTGAGAAAAATAACCCATTTTAACGCCTGTACCAAATTTTACATCCCCCTTAAAATCACTGTCTTCTCCTGCAATAATACGCAGAAGGGTAGATTTTCCCGCTCCGTTCGGGCCTGCGACAACAAGTCTTTCTCCTGCATCAAGACAGAGATCCAGTGCATTTAAAACATGATGATTTCCATAGCTTTTTGTAATGCAATTAAGAGTCAGGGCTATATTGCCGCAATGCGGCGCAGGAGGGAAATTTATATTTATCTTTTTAAAGCTTGCCGGTATTTCTATGCGTTCCATTTTTTCAAGGCGTTTTACAAGTTCCTGGGCAAAGGAAGCCTTGCTTGCCTTGTATCTGAACCTGCGGATAAGAGCTTGCGTTTTTTCAATTTCTTCATTTTGTTCGGCATATTTTTTTATAAGGCTTTCAAGTTCAACCTGGCGCGTTTCTTTGTAAGAACTGTAATTTCCCGCATAACGCTTTAAATTGCCGTTAAAAAGTTCATAAACTTCATTAACGCAGACATCAAGAAAATATTTATCATGCGAAACCAGAAGATAGCCGCCCTGGAATTTATTTAAATAGTCTTCAAGCCACGATCTTGCTTCTATGTCAAGATAATTTGTCGGCTCATCAAGCAGCAGGATGTCAGGTTTTTCCAGAAGCGCTTTTGCAAGAGCTATACGCATCTGCCAGCCGCCGGAAAACTCTCCTGTATTGCGTTCAGTATCACCTGAGGAAAAACCAAGGCCGTAAAGCACAGAAGAAATTTCAGCTTCCCTTCTGTAATAGCCTGTGTTTTCAATTTGCTCCTGCAGACTGTGATGCTCTTCGATTAAAACTTTTAAAGATGCTCCGTCTTCTTCTGACTTTTCAAGTAATGATCCTTTTTTTTCAAGGCATTCCAGCAGGTTATGTACAAAGGCATATGCTGTTTCAACTTCCTGCCGCAGTGTTTTTCCGCGGTGTACAATGCCTGACTGCGGCAGATAACAGATGCGAGTATCCTTTTGAACCGCGCGTTCCCCGCTGTCCCAGTTCATTTTGCCTGCGATTATTTTCATTAGTGTCGATTTGCCGCTGCCGTTTGCGCCTGTAAGGCAGGAACGTGAACCTGATGCAAGGCGAAGAGACACATTTTTAAGTATGTCTCTGTCTGCGAAAGCAAGATTGACTTTGGAAAATTGCACAAAAGACATTGTTACTGGGGTGAATCTCTGAAAAAGTATAAGACTACAGGAGATGAGGCTCTTCGCATAACGGTTACGCCTTCAATGCCGAAATCCGGTACAATTTCAAGACGCAGCCCCTGATCATCAATACCGTACATAAACCATATGGTATTATTTGCTCTTATATCATTAAACTGCATTGTGAAAGCTCCGTTAAAACGATCTTCGTAAGACGGGGAAATATACAGATCCATTTTGATTTGCCCTGTTCCTTTTGTTTCCCCGGGAATAACCTGAGGGACAAGAAGCTCATACCCTGTCCATGTAAAATCGCCTGTTTGAAGAAGCGTTATTGTTCCGAAATTATTGCTTGTAAATACAGGCCCCTGATCGTAAATTGCCATAAAAAGATTTTCTCTGCGCGCATTCTCCTGAAGGACAATATCGTCAATATCGGAAGGCAGGGAGACAAAATTAAAAGTCCGCGTTGTACCTGTTGCTTCATTAAACTGAACTGCAAGAATTGTATTGTTACGAAGTATCATTTGAAGGTTCGATGCATCTCCTTCAAAATGCCAGGCGCTTTCTCCTGCGGGGCTTATTCGTTCATATGAAAACTGCCTTTCAAAATCGGGCAGTATAATTCTTGCAAAACCGGTTTCATAACCAGGATCAAAACGGTATTTTTTTTCCATCTCTTCAATATTAAAGCGCCTTGCATTTAGCATCTGTAAATATGATTCTGTATACCATGTTTTTGATAAAACCATTTCAAGCTCGGGATCAGGCAGATGCGCGGTTGCATCGGATGCGGATTGCACAGAGCTTTCATTCTGATTAAATATTTTTAACCTGTAGGAAAAGCAAAAACCTATGACGCCGTCATGTGTCATTACCCTGTACCATGAGCCGGGAAGCGGATCGCCTGTTGCGCTTATGGGAGGAATACCTACTGCCATGCTTAAGACTTTAATTATTTCTCCAAGGCGCAGACGGTATACGCGCCTTGAATTATTATCGGGATTTTCGCGGATGGGAAGTCCGTCCTGCAAATTTTCAGCATAGGTAAGGGCATACTCGTTGAAATCAGAGGCCCACCTTTCTGCCTTTCTCCTGCTTCCTATAAATTCAAGCTGGGTAAGAGGGATTTCCATTTTATAATCCCTGTTTGCCCTGACCGGTTCAGGAAGGCCCACTACCCAGATTTTTTCGATATTGGACCTTATGTAAACAGGCAGGACAGTACCGGAATCAACCGGAGGATCATCAACAGACCACAGCAGTACCCCATACCCCAGCCTTGAACATGATGACAGGATGAGGACGGCAAGAGTTAAAAATATTAATAAATATTTGTATTTATTCAACAATAGCAATAACGTCAGCCATTTTCAGAATCAGGTGTTCTTCACCATCAACTTTTATCTGTGTTCCTGCATATTTGTCATACATTATTCTGTCGCCGTTTTTCACTGTAATTGTGATTTTTTCAGTGCCCGGTCCAACTGCTACAACAGTACCAATTTGTGTTTTTTCCTGCGCTGTATCGGGAATAATGATTCCTCCGGCTGTTTTAGCCTCATTTTTCTCGAGTTTAACCATGACACGGTCTGCCAGGGGCTTTACTTTCATATTTATCTCCTTGCTATTTTATTATTATTGACAGTAATATACAAAAATCAAAAAAATCTGTCAAGCTCAAAGCGGGCATTCTGGTTTTCAGGGTCTAATTCCAGGGCGTTTAAAAGCGCATCCCTTGCTTCGATTGGACGATTAATGGAAATAAAACACCTTGCGATGCGGGTTTGCAATCTGGCTGCCGTTTTAAAGCCTGAATCATGCATTAAAAGGGCAATCGCATGTTCGTACTGGTCAATAGCGCGGACAGGGGTTCTTCTGCTTTCAAGGATTAATCCCAAATTTGCATGTGTTACCCAGGATGCATCCTCTTTTGGGACTGCTCTTAATATATCTTGTGCCCTGTCAAGTTCCCCTTCGATCATTAATTGAATTACCCTGTATATCTCAAACCAGCGTGAATCAAACTGCATTGCTTCCATGCGATCTAGTAAAATTTTTGTTTCTGTAAAATCCCTTTGAAAGAAGAAATGCCAGGCTGCCCACTTGTATAAATCCTCATTTTTTTCATGCCTGTCAAGAAGAAGCCATGTCTCTGCAATTTGCCTTCCCAGAATTAAACTTTGAATATGGCGTTTACAGATTTCCAAATCGATATACGGAAAATCCTTTGCAGGAAAGCTTGCATTATTCTGAAGCAGAAAAAGCGCAGATTCATAATCAAGAAGTCGGCTGTAGAGTATAAGGCCGAATTTAATTGCGTTTAAAGATGCTGAATTTTCAGACTCGTTTTCCATATTCACAAGTCTTTCAAGGAATGCGCTTTTTTCTTCTGTATCTATTGATGTGAGGGCAAGGTTATAAAGACTTGCCGCATTTATCATATTTTCTTCAAAGTCCTGAGAGTCCGCAAGCATGCTCCAGATTGCCCTTGCAATTTCTGTGTATCCTGCAAGATACAGAGCGTCAGCCTGCCTAATCATTGATGCCCTGTCATTTATAAATGAAAAAATTTCGGCGCTGCGCTGGAGGTTTCCAAAATCATATTGATACTCCGCCGCAAAACGCAGGATTTCTATGGGAGGGGAGTCCCTGTTTATTAGATTTTGAATATCGGAGGCTGCTCCTGTGTAATCAGAGCGAAGCGTTTTTATAATAGCAATATTGATATTTGCAGCATCAAGGCTTGTATTTTTATTTGAATTGTTTTCCGGATAATCCAGAACAAGGCGGGAAAGATTTGAAGACAATAAGGAGGCCCTTTGCGGTTCGTTTAAATCTCCCATTAAAACATGAAGGCTAAGGCGCAGAGCATCATATGAGTTATCTGTCATGACAGGAAGCAGGGCGCGAAGATGATTTTCGCTCTCATTGTTTATTGCGGCATTTTTTACAAGAGCAGCCGATGCAATGGCTGCAATGCTCATGGATGAAGGATATGTTTCCAGTGCCTTTTTTACAGTGTTACGGTAATTAACCGAAGAAGGAGTGTGAAGGGATGCAAGAGTTCTGCGTCTTTTTATAACAGAAAGCCAGGATTCAACGCTTATCGCCATTTTTTCCAGTTTGTCAAGTTCGCTGTTTAAATAATCAAACTCCCTCTCTGTAAAAAATAAATCATTAAAACCAGCGTCATAATCGCGCATTATACGGTTGAAACTGTCCTGCTGCCTTGTTACAGCAGAATCCCTTCTTTCAAGCAGATAAAAAAAAGTTAAAACACCGGAAGATAAAATTAAAAGCATTAAACCTGCAATTAATGTTATGCGCAAAAACTTCATGGCTCTACCCGGAAGATAATGTCTTGCGGATGCTGTCAAGAACGCCGTTTATAAATTTAAATGAATCATCCGCGCCGTATTCCCTGCAAATGCCGATTGCTTCATCTATTACAATGGAGGGTGAAATTTCTTTTTGATACATCAGCGTATAGACAGAAATGCGCAGGATTGCAAGGTCTACGCGGTTAAGCCGCGAGATATCCCAATTTTCAAGATGAGATTTTATCATTTTATCGATGTCTTTTATGTTTTCCAAAGACCCTGCAATTAAGATGCGGGAAAAAGAAGCCATGCTTTCATCAAGGGATTTTAATTTTTCTTCGTCAAGCCAGGCGAAACTTGAAAGTTCTTCTACAGAGACATTCCCGGATGCTTCCCAGAAATATAAAGCCTGAAATGCCAGAATGCGGCCCTTTCGCCTGGATGCCATGTCACCATCTTATGTTATTTTCAAAAACCTGGAATGTTCTGCCTGCTCTTAATTCTGTAACAAGTTCCTGGCTTGCCTGCGCCAATGCAGCTTGCTGTCTTTGATTTAACATAAGCTGTCCTATGTAGTCTCTTACCGTAAACCTTGTGCCAAGCTGCAATATATCGGTTAAATCAAGCTGCCTTGATGCGTAATTTTCCGTTACTTTAATAATCTGAAAACCCTGTACGCCTTCTATCATACGGGAAACCTGTCCCTGCCTTAAACTAAAAGCAGTATCAATAAAGGTCTGTCCTACAACCTGCCTTGCTTCCTGATTTCGCGGAAGGTATCCTGCGTCCCCGGCCTGAAAACCGGAGTTAGGCGCAACACTGCGCGAAGCGACTTCGTCAAATTTTGAAGGATCATTATTAATTTCCCTTACAAGAGATTCTGCAAGGGTTCTGGCTCTTGTTCTTGAAGCGGCATCAGGGCCGTAGGGAACCTGAATCATTGAAAAACGGATTGTATCCGGGCGGACAAGATCACTTCTTAAAAGAGTATACTCAGCGGCGATTTCTTCTTCCGTAGGGATGCGCACAGCTTCTATAAGATGCCCCTTTTTGGAAATAAGATATTTCTGAACAATCATTTGCCTGCGAAATTGATCCCTGAAAGCCGGAACATCAAGGCCGCTTTCATTCATGACAGCCTGGGCGAACTCCGCGTCTGTCGGCTGACGGCCAAGCTGCTGGGCCATACCGGTGCGAAGATCCTGGATTTGGTTATTTACTTCGTTATCTGTTATCATGATCCTGTCGCGTTCTGCGGCCTGCAGGACAAGGCGTTCGTTTATCATTACATCCAGCAACTGAAGGCGTTCAGAATGAGTTAAAGTGCGGCCTGTACCTCTTTCCATGCGCTCAACTTCGGTGCGAAGCTGCCCCACAGTGATGGCTTCTGTTCTTGTAAGATTGACTGTCGCCGCGGGCTGTAAACCGGCCTGTGAAAAGACAGGCAATGACATCAACAGCCCCAAGAAAACAAATAATAATCGTTTCATAATTCTTCCTCTGTTTTAATCTATCATAAAATAAACAATAAAGGCTAGTTGCTAGTTACTATTCTAAAACAGCTCTTATCCTGCGTACTCCCGCCGATGATGACTGTTCTTTTTGTATTTTGAATATCCCAAGAGCGCCTGTGCGTTCTGCATGAGGACCGCCGCAGACTTCCTTTGCAAAAAAATCTTCGTTTGAATTACCCACTGTATAGACTTTTACCATGGATTCATATTTTTCGCCGAAAAGGGCAATAGCCCCTGCTGCTTTTGCATCTTCTATGCTCATTGTTTCCATAAAGATGGGAAGGTCTTTTTTTATCTGCTCGTTTACAATATCCTCTGTCTTTTTAATTTCATCCGCTGTCATTGCTCTGTCCAGAATAAAGTCAAAGCGAAGGCGTTCAGCCGTGATATTGCTGCCCTTCTGCGCTGCCTTGTCTCCCAGAATCATCTTTAAGGCCTTGTGTAAAAGGTGGGTTGCGCTGTGGTATTTAACAGCCATTTCTCCCTGATCGCCAAGACCTCCCTTAAAAGACTGTCCGCTCTGGGAGCGCGAAAGCTCCTGATGTTTTTTAAAGGCCTCGTCGAACTCGTCCTTGTTTACGCTCATGCCGGATTCAGATGCAAGTTCTTCTGTTAATTCGATGGGAAAACCGTAGGTGTCATAAAGTTTGAAGGCAAGGCGGCCGGACATGATTTTTCTTGGGTCTTTAAGCAGATTGGGAAGAAGTTTTTCAAATTCGTGCTCTCCCTTTTGCAGGGTTTCCATAAATTTCGCTTCTTCCTTATCCAGTTCGTTTATTATAAAAGAGATGTTTTCCTCAAGCTCAGGATATGTCTCCTTAAAATTATCAATTACAACACGGGCAATTACAGAAAGGTTTATCCCTTCGCCCGATGAAGATTTTAAAAGTTTTTTTCCGTGCCGCACAGCCCGGCGGATAAGGCGGCGAAGAACATAACCTGCCCCTACATTGGAAGGACTTACAGCTTTTGGATCGCCGAGGATAAAAACAGCAGAGCGTATGTGATCTGCAATAATTCTGATGGAACGATCGGTATCAATATTATCGCTTCCTGTGTACTTGCAGAGCGAAGCATTTTCTATCGCGGCAATGATTGGCTGAAAAATAACTGTGTCATAAACGCTTGATTTTCCGTTAAGCACAGTTACGGTTCTTTCTATACCCATGCCTGTATCGACGCACTTGCGTTTGAGAGCTTCGTATTCACCATCTGCGTTTTTATTGTACTGCATGAAAACATCGTTCCAGATTTCAAGCCAGTTATTGCAGGAGCAGCCGGGTTTACAATCGGCGCTGCATGGAGCATCCCCTGTGTAATAAAACATTTCCGAGTCAGGACCGCAGGGACCTGTAGCGCCGGCAGGGCCCCAAAAGTTGTCTTCGCGGGGAAGATAGGAAATGCGATTCTCGCTTATACCTAAGCTTTTCCAGATTGCAGCAGACTCATCATCTTTGGGAATATTTCCTTCGCCCTGAAAAACAGTTATTCCCAATTTTTCAAGCGGGATATTAAGCCATTGCGGGGATGTTAAAAACTCAAAACTCATTTTAATGGCTTCTTCTTTAAAGTAATCCCCTAACGACCAGTTGCCAAGCATTTCAAAAAAGGTAAGATGGCTTTTGTCTCCCACGCTGTCTATATCTCCTGTGCGGATACACTTTTGAAAGTTTACAAGCCTCTTGCCTGCCGGGTGCTCCTCTCCTAAAAGATAGGGAACCAATGGATGCATACCCGCGGTTGTAAAAAGCACTGTAGGGTCGTTTTCAGGCAGGAGAGATTTACCCTGTATCTGCGCATGGTTTTTGGAAACAAAAAAATTGATGTATTTGCTGCGAAGCTCGCAAGCTGTTAAGACATTCATGGTGGCATGTTAGCATGGGGGGTGGGGGATGGGGAATAGGGTTTGGGGGTTCGGGGGGTGGGGAGTGGGGGATGGGGGTTAGGGGGGAGTAGGGGTTTGGGTTCGGGAGTTGGGGAGTGGGGAATAGGGGTTAGGGGTTAGGGGGGAGTAGGGGTTTTGGTTCGGGGGTTGGGGAGTGGGGGTTAGGGAGTGGGGGTAGATCCAAAGCGTGATCGCAAAATGCTCGTAGTTAATTGTTTCTTTTTGTGCTATATTTGACTTATGACTACACAAACTGCCGAAAGACCGGTTGGCTTCCGGGACACTTTTGATACTCTTGACTGTATTACGCAAAATCCTGCCATAATGGGAGGTAAACCGTGTATTCGTGGCATGAGGGTAACTGTCGGCATGATCGTTGGGCAGATTGGAGCAGGCGAAACAATTGATGAACTGCTTGATGACTACCCCTACCTTGAAAGGGAAGACATAATGCAGGCTCTGCGATACGCTGCAGCTCTCTGTCAATGGCGTGAGGTCGCCATTTCTTCCGAATGAAAATTCTTGTTGACATGAACCTCTCCCCAAAATGGGTTAAACTTTTAACTGATAACAATATTGAATCGGTACACTGGTCATCTATCGGCTCCCCGAATGATCCTGATATAAACATTATTACTTATGCTGCAGAAAATAATTTTGTTATTTTTAATAAAGATCTCGATTTTGGTACATTTCTTGCAATTAACCATAATAAAAAACCAAGCGTTGTTCAAATGAAAGAAGGCACTCTTAATCACAGAAAGATAAACAATATAGTTATCAGCGCAATTAATATGTTCTCCGACAAAATTGAAGCCGGTGCGATTGTCACTATCGACCAAAACAAAACCCGTGTAACTTTGCTTCCTTTGTAATCTCATCCATCTTCCTCACACGCAAAAAAAAAAAGGTTCCCCGTAACAGGAACCCCCAATTGGTGTTTATCACCGTTCACCCTTTTTATTTGTAACATCCCCTACACCATATAGCATAGGGGTGTCAGCTGCTCCCAGAACGTCCCAGCTGCTATCAAAGCGTCCCAATGTTAACGCCTGCGCCACAAGTCGCCATCACGGTCTTGTATACCATTATTGACTATTGTAAATACACCTTTATAATCACCACTTGTTGCTTTTAAAATTATTGCATTATCTATTCTTATATAGGTTCCTCTGTATATACTGTCTTCCCAATTCATTGTAAAATTATTACCGTTAATTGTGACTGAATATCTGGAACTATAAGAATATGTACCTGCAGGAATAGGATCTATTGGAGGCGGCGGCAATCCAAGAATATTAGAGGAGGTTGTCCAGTCCTCTGCAGTAAAATTGTAAATTGCAGCAATATCAGAAATTGATTCTCTTTGTTCTCGCCATAATGCAAGTTGAATTGGTTCGTTTACAGCCGTGCCGTAATTAGCAGCATAATAATTACTTAACCTTGTAGCTATTGATTGTAAATTAGAAGGCATATTTGTTCTTATAAGCAATTCATTTGTTTTTGGAGCATCTTTTTCCCGATCTGCGCATAAAGAAACAAAAATAATATTTGTTGTAGTATTCGCCGGTAATATTATATATCTAATTGTTCCCGACCGATAAAATCTATTGCCCTCCAGATATACAGCCACTGCAATCATATTCTGACCAGCTCCGGAATTTACAAAATAAAGCCCATTAGTTATAGAAACATTAATTTGAATTTCGTTTCTCGTATTGTTTCTCAATCGTCCTGTAACAGTTGAAATGTATCCTGTTCCATTAGCGGATTCTAATGTAACATTACCGCTTGTTAATGCTTCGTTAAAATCTCTTACATTAACAGCTTGTCCAAATAAAGGACTCAATAAAAAAAACGACAAGATAGAAAAAATCACGACGTACCTAAATCTCATAAAAACCTCCAAAAAACTCTTTATCTTAACAACCCATACGAGTTGTTTTTAACTACCTAACACATTAAGCATTCATAATAGTTGATTGTTGATTACTCACAAAAATATCTGTGGCATTTTTTGTGTTGAGTTTAATGAATGTTTCTTGCCAGTTAAAGCAGTTATAACGATCATTGTGTTATTATCATAGTTTATTATTTATTTTTCAAATGAATTTATTATAAAATTTTAGTTTTTTTATGAAAAATACTTATTATTTTATATCATTTTGCTTATTGCGCTGTAGTCTTTTACGATATCTTCTTTTATCTTTTCCTCTTTTTTCTCTAATTCCCAAGCTAGGACAGAACAATGGCAGTGGGGCAAAAATAATTCATTCGCTTTATATTCTAATTATGTATTATATATTAATAATACAATTATCACCTAACGAGGTTATGAAAAAAGAAATGCTGAAGC
Organism: Treponema sp.; assembly: GCA_009781635.1. GTDB lineage: Bacteria > Spirochaetota > Spirochaetia > Treponematales > Breznakiellaceae > WQXQ01. The sequence goes on along the minus strand of WQXU01000001.1, from coordinate 3,924 downwards.
TGGTATACTAAGTAAAGTTTGAAAAGAACGATGCTGGTTTTCCCTTAAACTGAGGCAATATTATTTACCTCGTGCTAACGAATAACAACCAGCAACGCATTGTCTTTGAAAAGCGGTTGCCGCTACCAGGGAAGGGAGTGGGGTTTAAGGAATAGGGTTCGAGGGTTGGGGAGTAGGGATCGGAGAATAGGGTTTAGAGGATGGGGGAGCACCTCAGACATAAAATAGCGGAGACAAGCGCAGAAGCGTGATCGCAAAATGCGTAGACGAAATATAAATAATATTATATATTATAGACAGGCGGTTGCCTGGAAACCATGCAAGAAAAGCGCATTCCTGACCTTACGAGGTAGGGTGCAGTATGCTTGAGCATGGTTTTTTTATTGTACAGAGGTTAATGTAAAATCATCAAGGTAATGATGATAATATTTGTGGTGATTATGTGCTTTATAAACCTTTACAGTCATAATTGCTGTATACATATTAAAATTTATTTTGCAATCCTGCTTAAAATAAAGAACTTCAATAATATTTGAATCAAGAGGATTGTGTATTTTGTTTTTCCAAAAAACCGCATTTTCCAGTAATTGATCCAGGATTTTAATAGAAAGCGCCTGTTCTTTTGATTTTGTATTGGTTTTCCACTCTCCAAGTCCATATCTGGAAACTGAAATTGATTTGTTAATGGATTTATTAAAAAATGACTTTCCCCGAATATTATGTAAGGCCCAATCGAAATATATTTTTTTAAGCTCCTTTACGAAATATTTTTTTTCATCTTCTGTTTCTATAATTTCCGGAATTTGATAGTTTTTTTTTACAGCCACTTTGCTGTCCTTGAAACGAGTTTATAAAAATTATTGCTGATAGATAAAATTTATAGGCTGATATGATAAATAATAATAGCGTTTATGTATTTAAATATAAACTATAGGTTTTTTATAAAGAAATCAAGTGTATTACCCAACTTTATTAAAAAAAGTTCAACGATAAAAGTGACTATCATCTTACCCGATTGGATTTTTATAGTAACCAATGTTTGAGGCTTTTGCCTCCCATAAATTATCCCACCACTATATATCCTAGATTCCCGCATTAAAAGTTAACCTACAAAGGGAAATGGTATTAAAAAATTGATTCAAATTCATATATAACTCAAATAAGAATTAAATAATCCAGTTTTTTTATGTTTTTTATAGAAACTCTACGTGCCTTGTTTCTCTTTGATTTTCACGTTATACTGACCTCATGGTAGCAACACAAACAATCACATTCCCTGCCGACGGCAGGATGACAGTAGATATTCCAAAAGGGTTTTCAAGAGAACAGCCGGTAATTCTTACATTTACCCAGTCAAACCCTACAAAAAAGCTTATGACTGCGGAGGAAGAAAAAGCAGCCATCAATCGTATTGCGCAACGGCTTAAAGTTGAAATGGCAGATGTACTTGAAATGCAGAATTGCCACCCGGAAGATGTTAGTATATGAAGCGCGGAGACTTTTACAGGGTACACGAAGGAGATAAATACGATCCAAAAGATTATCGTGTTTATCTGATTGTTTCCCGGCAAGTGTTGATTGATACCCAATTCAACTCTGTCATTTGCGCTCCAGTACACACTAAATACGAAGACCTTCCGACTCAAGTCGATGTAGGTTCTGACGAAGGGCTCAAACATGATAGCGCAATCTATTGTGAACCTCAACCGAGCCAATTGTAAATTGGCGAAGGTTCCCCTCTTGATTACCTGGCTAGTATCCCAAAACATCTGCTGACCAACTTTGTCAGCTCGCTCTCCGATACCAAAATGGAAGAAGTGAATACCGCTCTCCGCATTGCATTAGCTGTTTAATTCCTCATTGTTCCCTTTTCCCTTTGTAGGTTAACTTTTAAGGCGGGAATCTAGGATATATAGCGGTGGGGGTGCAAAGGCAGCATAATATCAAGCACTATAACATCAGGTGCAGTTTGAGCTATTTGTTCCTGAACTTCAGCCAGATTCATGGCAAGGCGCAAATTAAACTTGCCATATTTTTCCAGCATCCTTTTGTTGATCTTTTGTATGTTTTCGTTATCTTCTACCAAAAGCATATCCATGCGGGAATTCTATCGTTTTTTAGCGGGCTAAAATTGAAGCTGAATAAGAATTCAGGTTTTTGTTAATTTTTCATTGACAAACTTTAATAAAATGACTATACGATTATGTAGGTAAAAAGTAATAATATCGATTTGAGATTTTACTTTTTGGGGATTATATGTTATGTTTGAATTAGAGTTTGAATGGGACTTGGAAAAAGAGCAAGATAATGTTAGAGACCACGGCGTTTATTTTGATGCGGCGGCTCTTGCATTTTATGATCACTTTCGCATGGAGCGTCATGATGACGATTCCAGCATTGATGAAGATCGTTGGCAAACTATGGGATTTGTTGATGATGTGCTTTTTGTTGTATATGCGGAGCGTGGAGAAGTTATTCGTATAATTTCAGCTCGGGTTGCTGAGCCTTTTGAACGGAGGATTTATCATGGCAGTAGTGAGATACACGGTTGGCAGAGAGTTAACCCCTGAGAGAAGAGCGGCAATAAAAGTGGAAATAGAAGCGGCCGCTAAACGCCCCTATACTTATGACCCTGATTGCCCATTACTTACAGAAAAACAGTTATCAGAATTTCGCCCTGTCAACTTTGACAGCATGGAAGAGCGGGCAGCAGCAATGAAACAAGGGGCAGCTATTCTTGATGCCGCTTTAACGTAGATTACATTGTTAATTGATAATAAAAAGGGGCTCCGTAACAGGAACCCCCAATTGGTGTTTATCACCGCTCAACCTTTTTATTTGTGACATCCCCTACACAATATAGCGTAGGGGTGTCGGTAGCAACCAGAGTGCTCTTAGGTACGGAGCGTGAAACATTGAAAAATAATAAAAACTAGTATATATTAATCAAATGGCAACAATTTCAATGTTTTATGGCATATTGATAAGAATGTATTTGGGAAAAAAAGATCATAATCCCCCTCATATTCATGCTTTATATCAGGATAAAAAAGCAACTTTTAATATAAAAACAGGAGATAGATTGAAAGGAAAGTTGCCGCAGGATAAAGAAAAACTGGTTTCTGCTTGGATAATTTTACATAAAGACGAACTCCTGGCTAATTGGGAGTTGTCACAGAATGGTGAACTTCCATATAAAATTGCTCCATTAATATAGGCGGTAAAAATGTATTTATCTGTAAAAAAAGTGAAACCATTAGCAAATTATATATTAGAGCTGACTTTTGAAAATAAAGAAAAAAAATTGTTTGATGTAAAACCGTATCTGGATACAGGATTATTCAGAACATTAAAAGATGAAAAGTTTTTTAGAATGGTTAAGATATCATACGATTCAATAGAATGGCCAAATGGGGTAGATTTGGATCCCGAAGTATTATATGAAAAAGGCAAAGTTATTTTAAAAGAAACTGTATAAACCCCAATGCCTGACACTAAACGGTGAATCCGCCTGGGATAATAAAAATGTTTATAAGATTTTTCATTGAAGGCAGATTGATTAATATTTTTATTCCTATAATAAAAGATGCAATATACCTTATGCTTGAAGACGAACAATACAATTTTAGAAGATCCATTTTATAGATAAAGTGGCAGATGCTGCCAAAGCTACTATTTCTGTCGTTTCTTTTTATCAAAAAGATCAGAATGTGTTCCTGTTCGGGAAGCAGTAAGTACAAGCCGCCCTTTATCAATAATATAAATTAAGAGCCAGTTAGGCAGGATATGTCATTCTCTGAATCCTGAATACTACGCCCCAAAACGAGCATAGAGTACGCATGAATTGTGCATAGCGTACGTTAATGATTGTGCATAGTCTCCGCCTAGATTGGGCATAAAAACAAGACCTACTAAAATTATGGA